>JAZNAW010000081.1:0-20206 GCA_045586745.1 Candidatus Cryptobacteroides sp. | reverse complement strand
TGACAATTTGTCACCGTTTCATTTCCCTCTGCCAACAACCTCTGTTTTAGCTTATTCCAATACTTTCTTGCAGTCAGATAATCTTTACTATCCGTAAGTACATTCACGACATCAACAATGGAGAAATACCACTTTTCCTGCCCCTCATCCCAGATCGTTCTGATCTGCTTTTCTTCAAAAATCTTTAATTCCTGCATTGTCATAACTTTAAGTTTTAATTCTCCACAAATCTAACAATAAATCCGAATAAATCATATCGCTTCAAAGACCTTCAAAGCCTTGCTGCCTTTCTTATAGGTCGCTGAGGAATCCGACAGGTCAGGATATTTGGCAGGGTTGTACAGGTTGGCGCAGAAAATGTCCGGTGTGCGTGCAAGAAGTGGCACGAGACGCAGAAATCACATGTAAGTTGCGTTTCGTGGCAGAGAATAGACCTTATTGCTGTTTCTGAGGTCACCAAACGCAAGTTCAGGCGTATTTTTGCGTTTCGTGACAAAGCGGAACCTGCCTGACCATATGTTTCATCCGGTGGTCGAAGAAGTCCTTGTCGTCTGTGTGTATGAAACCGAGACGGCGGTATAGGGATTCGGCTTCGGGTTTGTCAACATCCACGATAAGTCCGACTTGAGTATGGCCAAGAGAGGCGGCACGGGCGATCTGGGCTTCGAAGATACGGGATGCGATGCCCCTGCCTCTGAATTCCGGAGAGACACCGACCGAATCAAGGTAGAATTCTCCGGCTTCCGTCTCCTGCAGTTTCGCGAACCCGGAATCCGCACCGAGCATGTCCACGACAGGCTGCTTGAAACGCTGGTAGTCAGCACCGTCGTATGCACACATAGCCCCGACCACCTTTCCATCAACTTCTGCCACGATCGTATTCTCATAACTGTATATGGTTTCCGGCATCGAAGCAATGATTGTCATGGACTCATGCAACTGCCCGTATGAAATCCCGTTGGCCTCCAGAATCTGCTCTACCGGCCATGCCAGCATGAACAGTTCCGCGATAACCGATGCATCGTCTTTTGCAGCCGGACGTATGGTTATCTGACTCATATTCCCAGCTTCTTCATTCTTGATATTATCGAACTCTGCTTCCTGCCGAAGTACTCGGCAATCTCATGGACTGACTTGCCATCCTCCCACATCTGACGCAGTTCTTCGTCATCTTCGGCCGTCCAGACATTGTAGGCATTCGGATGTTCCTGACGGGCCGCATAAACAGAGAAGACCGGCTCCCCTGTCAGTTTCTTGTATGCCTTGAGGTATTTCTTCAGGCGCTTGACATCCTTATCGCTCAGGTAAGGGAGACGGCGGATGTCCATATTGTCTGTAAGGTCGTTGATCTTGACGGCCACGGCAAGGGGGTTCTTCCTTACACGCTCTATGAAATCGTCATAATTCTCCTTCTCCGAAATCTTGGTAAGACACTTCAGGGCGGCGATGATTTCCGACGAAAAGCCTTCGGTCTCCAGCATTTCGAAGGTCCATGGAGTATCTTCCACGATATCATGCAGGACTCCAACGATCTTCTCCTCCTCCGTCCGGCCCATCTCCATGACTCTTAAAGGATGTCCTATATAGTCGTTGCCTGCCTTGTCGAACTGCCCTTCATGGGCTTCAGACGCAATTGCTATTGCTTTCTCCAATGTACTCATACCATATCCGATTCTGTGACCTTACAAAGTTAACGATTTTATAGTGATCTTCCTGGCCTGACTGCTCTTCCCAAGTCACTCAGGCCGGGCATGGCTTGTATTTATAGAGGAATTTGGGTAACTTTGGGGGATCAAACAACAACCGATATGAAAAGATTCATTACATTGATGATTGCGGCGGCAGCTGTGGCACTGATAGCATCATGCGGTCCGGCTCAGCCGAAGAAAGTTTCGGTACTGGGAGACTCGTACTCGACATTTGCAGGACATAATCCGGAGGGATATGCTCCGTTCTATCCTAACGACAGGAATGATGTGACCGAGGTGGAACAGACCTGGTGGGACCTTTACATCAAGGCCAAGGGCTACGTGCTGGAGGCGAACAATTCGTGGGGAGGAACGACGATCTGCAACACCGGATATGGTGGAATGGACTCGTCGAAGTCGTCCTTCACTTCACGCGTGGAAATGCTGGGCAACCCCGACATCATCTTCATATTCGGAGGCACTAACGACGCCTGGGCGGGATCGCCTGTCGGAGAATATCAGTACGAAAACTGGACAGATGAAGACTGCAAGAACTTCAGACCTGCATACGCCTGCCTGATCGACATGCTGCAGAAAAAGTATCCGAAGGCTGAGATATATTCGATCCTCAACTCGGAACTTCGTGAGGAGATCAATGAGTCAAGCCGCGAAGTCTGCAAGCATTACGGCATCCAGCTCATCGAACTTTACGACATCGAGAAGCAGAACGGCCATCCTTCCATCAAGGGCATGCAGAGCATCTGCGACCAGCTGATCGAAGCAATAAAATGAACGCATCAAAGCGCTAAGACTGTGATTCACAGAGTGTTATAGAAAATCGCCTGCGTCAAATGTCGCAGGCGATTTTCTATAACACGCTATATGTCAATTACTTAAGATTGGAGACAAAGTCGCTCACCTGATCGCACATTGCGGTCATGCCGGCAACGCTCGGATGTCCAAGAATCTTATCGACATCCTTGAGCAGCAGGGCATGGGCACCGTAGTGGGCGCATGCGTCGAACTGGCCTTGGGTGATCTCGGGCTTGAGTTCCGAGTTGATGACGCAGACTATCTTCGCCTGAGGAGCCTCCCGACGTAAATAGTCAAGCATATAGCAGCATGCAGGAAGGTAGGATGCAAGGTCCTCCGAAGTCCAGTCGCTGAACTTGAGTTCGCCGATAGGAGAATTGGCCCATGAATCATTGGTTCCTCCGCAGATAAGGATAAGGTCCGGATCATCCTCTCCAGCCACAATGTTCTTCATTCTGGCGATGAACGACCATGTAGGACATGGCTGTGCATTGTAACCTGTGTTGCAGATTGTAGATCCGCTCCAGCTCTCATTCAAAGCAAGCTCGTAACCGTTCTTCGTGCAGAACTGATGCCACCATGTATCTTCTACCTTCACGACGTCATTGTCGCCCTGCGGGCGAGCTGAATACCAGAATGCATTACCCTGAGGTATGTGTCCGAGGAAAGTAGAATATGAATCTCCGAGAACCGCTACGGTAGGCGCTTCAGGTTCGACGAGACGGACTTCGTAGATACCTCCGACCTGTGTGCCTGGGGAGCTCTGGAAACGTACGCAGATGTACTCCTTGCCCTCCACCATCGATGCAGGGATTGGGTATTCCATGGTCTTGAATACAGATGAGCGCCAGCGGCGTGAGTTGTCGATCTCGATGAATTTCTCATCGTCGATGAACACCTCGAACTTACGTGTTCCCCAGTCGTCGACACCCCAGTACTTGAGATAGAGCGCAAGGTCAGTCTTGCCCTGGGTCTTCAGCTCATAGCTGAACCATCCGCCGTTCTGAGCCTCACGGAAGAAGACGTCGTTGGTATGACCTGTGGTCGAACGCTGTGACTTCATCTTATGGTCTGTCTCAGGCTGCTGCTCCGCAGGCTGGACCTGGTCAGTCGTACGTGCTTCAAGCTTCAGCTTTGCTGCCTCTTCAGCCGCCAGTTTCTCCAGATATTCCTTGTATTCTGTCTTCGAGAGAGACAGCCAGTACATCATGTAACGTGCATCGTGGATCGTAAAGAACGGCTGGAGTTCGCCCTCGATAGGGTTGTTGACTTCAATGCCTTTGAACATGAAATGGAGAGGCTTTCCTTCCACAGGCTCAAGACACTGCTCAATAGGCTTTGCATCATCGTAGATAAGCATAGGAGCCTTGTCCACAGGGAGGTTCACTCCGCCGGCATACTGGCCGAAACGGCTGTCATCGGCGATGATTCCGCGCAGGTCCTCCGTTCCGGTCTTCATACCAAGAACGATAGGGCCGTGCATGAAGGCGACATACTGGTTCTCGTTCTGGAGAGGAACCACTGTCGTATGCATAGGGAAATCAACCTCTACCACATCTCCCTTCTTCCACTTTCTGTCCAATGAAACGTATCCGTCCGCACCTGCCTCTGCCGATACAGCCTTGCCGTTTACCTTGACAGCGAACTTGCCGTCTGCAACCCAATAAGGCTTGCGGATCTTGAGAGCGAAGTTACCCTTGCCCTTGGCAACCACAATACGTGAAGTCTCGCCGTACGGGAATGCAGTCTCCTGGCGGATGACTACCTTGCGGTCCTTCCAGTTCAGTTCGGAAGCGACGAAGAGGTTCACATAGAGTGCATCATCAGCATGGGTGTAGATGAACTGACCGTATTTTCCATGGTTCTCCATACCTGTTCCGACGCAGCACCACATCGCTTCACCGGGAGCCGAATAGACCCTGTAATGGCGCGGACGGATGGAAGTGAAGTATACATATCCTCCGTGCTCAGGATGCTGGGTGGAAAGGATATGGTTGAAGAGCGCACGCTCATAATAATCGGTATATGCAGACTTCGGATCGACACGGAAAAGGGTCTCGGTCAGCTTCAGCATGTTGTAGGTGTTGCATGATTCAGGACCGTCGTTGTCGTTCACGAAGTCGATGTATGCAGTCTTCGGAGGGAAGTGCTCCCTGCGGCTGTTTCCTCCGAAGGCGAGGCTTCTGTTGCCGGTCACGGTCTCCCAGAAGAAGCGGCCAGCATCGAGATATTTCTTATCGCCTGAAAGCTCGCCGATACGCTCGAATCCCTGAGCCTTAGGCACCTGTGTGTTGGCATGGAGGTTATCCAGAGGGTCTACACCTTCAGAAAGAGGGTTCAGGATCTGGTTGTGCGAGAAACGGCGTGCAGCGTCGAGATATTTCTTGTCGCCAGAGACTGCATACGCGTCGGCGAGAACCTCGTTCATACCGCCCTGCTCGTTTCGCATCATCGCCTGCATCTGCTCCTCGGTAAAGTCCGCGGTCAGAGCGATAGCCCAGTCGGCGAATGAAAGGAACATCTCCTTTGCATCCTCGTAGCCGCAGTATACCCATGCGTCACGAAGGCCGGCATACATCTTATGAAGGTTGTAGAACGGAGCCCATGCACCGAAATAGATGCCGAACTCTCCCTTCTTGAAAGACGACCAGAGGGCATCGCTGCCAGGGAATCCGCCGATGTAGTCGGTACCCCATTCAGGATGGTTCTTCGCATGTGCCGCATGAACTTCCTTCAGTTCGCCGAGCATGTATTCCATCCTCTCGCGACACCACTCCTCACCTGTGGCGGCATAGTTCATCGCCATAGCCGAAAGATAGTGTCCTGCGATATGGCCGTCAAGCCCGTCCCAGTTAGGATATGGATCAGCCTTCATCTCCAGTCCGGATTCCTTTCTGTACGGAGCCAGCATACGGTCCACATCGTACTTCATCAGGACTTCGAGGTTAAGGTCTCTCGCATCCTTGAGAGGACCGTCGAGAAGTTTCACATCTCCAAGAGGGAATTCGTTGGAATAAAGTCTGTCCTGCGCATGTGCGCCAAGGGCGGCAAAGAGTATGGCCGCAAACAAAGATAAAAGTCTAGGTCTCATGGTCAGTGGTTATAAACTTCGTAAAGATATAAAATATTCGTATGAATTCATTATATTTGGGGAAATATATATTGATGAGACATGAAACACTTCATTATCCTGACAACCGTCATGGCCGTATTCTTCAGCGGCTGTACCCCTAAGTCCCAAAGCATTGCTTTCGGCGAGGGAACACTGAATCTTACTGCCCTTCAGGACGATGCCGTACGCATCAGATACACCGAAGGGGAAGTAAGGCAGATGCCTGAGATGATCTATGAGCAGACCCGGGCCAAGGTGAATCTCAAGAAGACTACTGAAGGCTGCAAGACAATCTTCACCACAGAGAAGATGACCATATATGTCTGCGGCAAGAATAATGTCGTCACAGTATTTGACGAAGAAGGAAACCAGGTATTCAAGGCTACAGAACATGATCTGAAGGATTCACAGGTCCAGGGAGAAGCCACACGCGAGGCGACTCTGACCCTTGCATCTCCTCAAGACGAATACCTCTACGGTCTCGGCCAGTTCCAGGACGGATTCCTGAACGTGAAGGGGCTTACCAGACGTCTTACCCAGGTGAACACCCAGATCGCCGTACCGTTCCTGATGTCCAGCAAAGGATACGGAATCCTCTGGAACAACTACGGCCTCACAGACTTCAACCCAGCCGACAACAAGGTCAGCATGGAGCGTGAAGAAGGTGAAGGCGAGGCAAGAAGGGTCAACGTGACTTCTACCGAAGGCGGAAGATGGGAGATCCGCCGCAACAACAACTTCAGGACTACGGTAGAGATTCCTGAAGACGGACAGTATGCGATTCTTCTGGATGTCGGCCAGAAGATGGCGAGAAGACATAATCTGAGCATCGACGGCCAGACCGTGATAGATCTCCGCAACCAGTGGCTTCCTCCTACAACTACAGCCGTGGTGAATCTGACAGCAGGCAAGCATGAACTCAGGGCCGAACTCGAAAGAGGCGACCAGCCGGTCATATATTACAGGAAGATAGAGGACAACACCATATTCCGTTCGCCTGTGGCCGAATGCGTGGACTATACGATATTCACAGGCAGCGCCGACAACATCATAGCCTCATACCGCGAGGCGACAGGAGAGGTCCCTATGCTCCCTGCATGGGCTCTCGGATACATCCACTGCCGCGAAAGATTCCATTCGCAGGAGGAACTTCTTGCGACAGCGAAAAGGTTCCGTGACGAGCAGATTCCTATCGACCTCATCGTCCAGGACTGGCAGTACTGGGGCAAGTACGGATGGAACGCCATGAAGTTCGACGAGGAATTCTATCCTGACCCGACTGAAATGGTCAGCGACCTCCACGATATGGACATGAAGCTCATGCTTTCGGTATGGTCGAAGATCGACCCTGCATCGGAAGTGGGCAAGGAGGCTCAGGAGCGCGGACTCTTCATTCCGGAGACCACCTGGATCGACTTCTTCGATCCTGAAGCATCCGGATTCTATTGGGACAACTTCAGCAGCAGGCTCCTCCCTATCGGCATCGACGCATGGTGGCAGGACGCGACCGAGCCTGAGAACGACGACCTCGAAGGCAGACGCATAATGAAAGGTGCAGAGCCTGGCGAACGTTACCGCAACATCTACCCTAATATGGTCAACAAGACCGTATACGAAGGTCTCCGCAAGGACGACCCTCAGCGCAGAGGCATGATCTTCACCCGCAGCGGATTCTCCGGAATCCAGAAATACGGCGCGGTGCTCTGGTCCGGAGACGTAGGAAACGACTGGCAGACCCTCCGCTACCAGATTGCCGCAGGACTGAACTTCGTTTCGACCGGACTTCCTTGGTGGACATACGATGCCGGCGGATTCTTCCGTCCGCGCGATCAGTATTCAAATGCAGAATACATCGAGCGCCTCATCCGCTGGGTGCAGGCAGGTACATTCCTTCCTCTGATGCGCGTCCACGGCTACATGAGCAACACAGAGCCATGGAACTACGGAGAAGAGGCACAGAGGATCATCACAGACTACATCCGTCTGCGCTATACCCTCATGCCTTACATCTATTCGGAGGCCGCTCAGGTCACCTTCAACGGATCGACCTTCATGCGTCCGTTCGTGTTCGACTTCCCTGAAGACGAGGAGGCATTGAAGCAGAACGGTTCCTACATGTTCGGCAAGTCGATTCTCGTAAGTCCGGTAATGGACGGAGGAGTATCGCAGTGGAAGGTATATCTCCCTGAGAATCAGGCAGGATGGTACGACTGGTGGACAGGAGATAAGACTGCCGGAGGACAGTATGTGGATGCACAGGTGAACATCGAGAAGATTCCTGTATATGTCAAGGGCGGATCGATCGTACCTACAGGTCCGGACAAGCAGTACGTGGCTGAAAAGGTCGACGGTCCTGTGGTGGTTAACGTATATCCTGGAGCTGACGCATCATTCACCCTCTACGAAGACGAAGGAACAAACTACAATTATGAGGACGGCAGATACAGCACCATATGTCTCAGCTGGAACGACGCTGCACGCAGCCTTACAATCGGCAAGAGAAGCGGCTCGTTCGAAGGAATGGAAAAGACCAGGACTTTCGAAATCAATCTCATGGGAGAGACAAAGGCCGTTTCATATGATGGAAAAGAAACAACTGTAACATTCTGATGAAGAAACTCATATTCCTATCGGCACTTGCGCTTGCGACGACTCTGTCATCGGGTGCACAGGGACTTCCCGAATGGGAGGATCCTCGCGTAACCGGTATCAACAAGGAGGCATACCATGCGACCCTGACACTCCCTTCGAAGAAGGCGGAGTGTCAGGAGGTAAGGTCGCTGAACGGCCGGTGGAAGTTTCATTGGTCAAAGGATCCGCTGCACAGACCTGCAGATTTCTACATGGAGGACTTCGATGCATCAGACTGGGACGAGATCACGGTTCCGGGCAACTGGCAGATGCAGGGATACGGAATGCCTATATACTCGAACTGGACCCATCCTTTCGTAAAGGATGCTCCGTACGTCATGGGACAGCCGCCGAAGGAATATTTCAGTTACGCGAACCGCAATCCTATAGGATCATACATAACCGACTTCGAACTCAGCGCATCGGAGGCAGGAAAGACAGTATTCCTGCATTTCGAGGGCGTGAAGTCTGCCATGTACGTATGGGTGAACGGGCAGAAGGTCGGATACAGCGAAAACTCGATGTCGCCGGCTGAATTCAACATCACCAGGTTCGTACGTCCAGGCATGAACAGACTGGCTGTAGAGGTCTACAGATGGTCTGACAGCAGTTATATCGAAGACCAGGACATGTGGCGTCTCAGCGGCATATTCCGTCCTGTGGAACTATGGATCCGACCTCAGGCACATATCCGGGACTATACAGTGGAGGCTGTTCCTTCAGAAGATTTCTCCAGTGCATCGCTCAAGGGATCTTTCCTTCTGCGTAACCTTTCAGGCAAGGCTGTGAAGAGCCTGTCAGTTGTGATGAAGGTCAGCGGCAGGGACATCTACGGATACGACGTATCGAGGACACTTTCTTCCGAGGTCTTTGAAATCTCTCCAGGCGCAGAGATGGAAATAAATCTGGAAACGGGCCTGAAGGCCCCTAGGCTCTGGTCCGCGGAAAAGCCTGACCTATATAATGTGGAGATCTGCCTGATGCAGAAGAAGAAGGTAGTCGAAAAGTTCCACTGCAATACCGGAGTACGCAGGGTGGAGGTCGACGGAGAGGTTCTTCTTGTCAACGGAAAGAAGGTCAAGCTCAAGGGTGTCAACAGGCATGAGCACCATCCGAGGACAGGGCGTTACATGGATGAGGTTACCCTCCGGAAGGACCTCGAGATGATGAAGCAGGCGAACATCAACATGATCCGCACATCCCATTATCCTTCGATGCCTCTGTTCTATGAACTTTGCGACATCTACGGATTCTATGTCATGAGCGACGCAAACAACGAAACTCATGACTACGGTATAGGCAACAAGGTGCTGGGCAATGACCCGATGTGGAAGAAGGCATTTCTTGACAGGGCAATCTCCCTCGTTCAGAGAGACAGAAACCATCCGAGCATCTTCTTCTGGTCTCTCGGCAACGAGTCCATAGGAGGCGACAATGCCAGGGCTATGGCTGACACGGTAAAGGCCCTGGACCCTGGCAGGCTTGTGTTCTACGATTCCGACAGGTCGGTTTCAGACCTGTATGACGACAGCTACCTTACTCCTGAAAGGATGGCTGCAATGGCGGATAAGGTCACTGACAAGCCGTTCATGATGAGGGAATATGCCCACGCCATGGGCAACTCCCTGGGAAATCTCCAGGAATACTGGGACATCATCGAGAAGCGTGACGACATAGCCGGAGCAGCTATCTGGGAATGGAATGACCACGGCATCGCGAAGAAAACTGACGGCTCCCCTCTTCAGTACGGTGAGAATCCAAGCGGAGACCTTACCCTGCATGGGGATGAGTACTGGGCTTATGGAGGAGATTTCGGGGACCATCCTAATTCGGGTGCATTCGTGATTGACGGACTGGTCGGTGCTGACCGCGTCCCTAATCCGCATTACCATCAGGTCTCAAAGGTATATCAGAACATAGGGTTCGGTCCGCTTGAAAACGGCCGCATCGCACTGGTGAACAAGCATTTCTTCACATCACTTGACGAGTTCGACTATAAGTATGAATGGTTCCGCGACGGAGTGAAGATCGGCGAAAGACAGGCTGTGCTGCGCGAAGATGCAATTGAGATTCCATACATTCCGGAAGGCAATGGCGAGCTAATACTTAATGTTTACGCTGTATTGAAGCAGGATAAGGTCTGGGCCCCAAAGGGCTTTGCAGTTGCGAAGGAGCAGTATGTAGTCCGCACCTCTGCACCTTCGGGCATTCTCGCTACTGATACGGAGCCTGTGCTTGAGGTGACTGACAGCACCATTACGGTGACAGGAGGAAACGAGACCTTTACATTCTCCGCATATTCCGGAGCGCTTGAAAGCTGGAAGTCTGCAGACCAGGAGATGCTTCGCGGTCCGCTTGAACCGTATTTCTGGAAACCTGCCAATGAGAACCAGAAGCAGAACCGTTACAATGTCCGGCTCGGAGCATGGAAGGGTGCTGCAGGGGAAAGGACTCTCATTGACCGGTCTGAGTCTGTACAGGACGGCCTTGCAAAGGTCACATTCGAGTTTGAGATGCCGCTCGGCGCTGCATTCAGGTTAGTCTATACGGTAAACGGGAAAGGGGCTCTCCAGGTAGAGATGCAGTACCTTCCATTGAAGGAGAATCTTCCACTAATGCCGAAGATCGGCATGAGGATGAGGATTCCGTCTGAGTATTCGCAGATAGATTGGTACGGACGAGGACCGTGGGAGAACTATCCTGACCGCAGGACCGGGTATCTCCTCGGTCAGTACAGCATGCCGCTTGAAGACTTCAAGGTAGATTACGCTTCGCCGCAGGACAACTCCAACAGGAGCGATGTAAGATGGTTCTCCTTCAGCAGGCCTGACGGGACTGGAAGCGGAAGGATCCAGGTCAGAGGTCTGCAGGAGCTGAACTTCAGGGCATGGCCGTACAGCGAGGATGACCTTGAAGGCAGCAGGCATCCTTATGATCTCCCTGAAAGAGACTACATCAATGTCAATATCGATTACATGATCCACGGAGTCGGCGGAAACGACGGCTGGGGCGCCCGCACTATGGACGCCTAGACCATCGACGCCAACAACGCCTACAGCTTCGGATTCATTCTGGAACGATAGCCTTTGAAGACGTTGCCACGAAACGCAACTTTCATCCATTTCTTGCGTTCCGTGACAAGTTTTCAAGCAATATCATCAATTCGATGCCACGAAACACAACTAGTAAAGTGTTGTTGCGTTTCGTGGCATATCATCAGAGTAAGATACCAGATTATCTTTCTATACTACCATGAAACTGAATAAGGTAGAATATTAATATAATTTCTTGAAGCAGATACTGATATAGATATAGCATATCCTTTTATTCGTACAGGAAGGCCCTCTGCAGTAGCATAATTAGAATTATCCACATATGAGATACTGCCTTGCACATTAGATTCAGCTATTGTTACGTTGGCATAATGATAATTGCCATTAGAACCAGGGGAGAATGAAAGGTAGCCTGTCACTTCTACTTCTCTAACTCGAGTAAATCCTTCAACATTATTGCCCCAAGAAGTTGCTGTTGGTCCATTGAGTAATAATGGAGAATGTTGTACCTGGTTTCCACTTGAAATGTGTGTAATTTTAGAATCTGAATCAAATTCAGGAGTGTATCCTGCTTTATATGTTGAAACATTTCCCTGTATATATATTTTATCACCTTCCTTAAGTTGATTTGGAGCTGAATATACAAGCATACTTCCTGTATCATCGGAAATAACAAAGGCTGTTTTGCCAACAGCAGCAACTACGCCTACAGCCTCGAAATAGCCTGAACCATCTTCGACAATTTCTGAAATTTGTATAGTATCTGAGTAATCATCATCCCCAGGTTTCATACAAGAGATAATAGCCACAGTTAAAATAGCAAAAAGAATTCTCTTCATAATGGTAAGATTTTTTGATTATTATCTACAAATGTAGTAAATCCCCCCCCCAATAATCCAAATTTTGCGGGCATGAAATGAACAATAAAAAGAAGCCTCTGCCACAACCGTCTCCCACAGTTTGATGGGTACAGAGTGACATTTGAAGGCGTTACTTTTGCGTTTTCGCCTTCTACTCATTTCTTTGCATGCTTGACGGCGCTTCTGGTGTTAGTGGGTATTCATCTGATTACGATGATGTTTATCCTGTGACGATTGCTGTTGTCCCGGCTGTGTCCCGGTATTAATAGAAAAATCGCCTAACTCGTTGTTTTCCAACTCGTTAGGCGTTTCCAGCGGAGAGAGAGGGATTCGAACCCCCGGACCCGTTAAGATCAACGGTTTTCAAGACCGCCGCATTCGACCACTCTGCCATCTCTCCAATATTTTCCCGAAATGGGATTGCAAAGGTACGAATAAAATCGAAACCTGCAAATTATTTTTCACTTTTTTCTTCTTCTTTCGAGAAATACTTGTACTGGAACAGGAGGAGATAGATTGCTCCGCAGGTCACGCAGCTGTCTGCGAAGTTGAAGACTGCGCCGAAGAAGGTGCGCGGATAATCCATCCAAGGAAGCTGATAGTCAAACAGCGGGAAGTAGAACATGTCCACCACCTGTCCAAACATGAACGCGAACGGCGCTCCCGGCATTACTGTCTCCGGCCATATGAGACCGTAGAAGAAACAGTCGATGATGTTTCCCAGTGCACCGGCTGTAATCATGGTAAGACCCACCAGGACTCCGGTAGGAGTATCCTGACGACGAGCCAGCTTACCGATCCACCAGAACAGACCACCGAAGAGGACTATTCTGAACAGAGACAGCACAACCTTGCCCCACACGCCACCGAAAGCCATTCCGAAGGCCATTCCCTTGTTAAGGACGAAATGCAGCTTGAACCAGTCGCCTATCACATCGATGGTCTCGCCCAGGTCCATATTCGTCTTGACCAGAACCTTGATGATCTGGTCAAGAACGACTAGAACTACTCCAAGAATGAAAAGTCTTGTCCCTTTTGAGATCTTCATAAAGACTACTTGTTCTTGTTCATCATCTCCTTAGCCTCAACGGTAAGGGTTGCATGAGGAACGAGACGAAGTCTCTCCTTAGGGATGAGCTTTCCTGTCATGCGGCATACGCCATAGGTCTTGTTCTCGATTCTGATGAGCGCTGCCTCAAGGTTCTGGATGAACTTGTACTGACGCTGTGCGAGGGCACCTGCCTCCTCCTTTGAAAGAGCGGTAGCTCCTTCCTCCATCACTTTGAATGTAGGAGATGTATCCTCGATATCGTTGCTCGAATCATGAGTGATGATATCACGAAGTGTCTTATATTCCTTTTTAGCCTTTTCAAGCATTTCAAGAATGATGGCCTTGAACTCCTGGAGTTCCTCATCACTGTAACGAACCTTAAACTCAGGTGTGTTCTTAATTTCTTCTGCCATAGTCGTATTAGTTTTTAGTTACTTTAATCTTGATGAATCCCTCGTTCCATTCTACCTCAGGGGCGTCTCCGGCCTGGGCCATAGGAGCCGCCTGAACTGAAAGTGCAAGGGTCTGGGCGCCGACATAGTCAGCAAAATTCGCAAGGGAAGCAGTGATCTCCTCACCATCTTCTCCGTCTGCATATATAGTTACATTTACCTTGTCTGTAACATCGAATCCGCTGCTCTTGCGCAGGTTCTGGATTCGATTGATGAGCTCACGTGCCACACCTTCCTGCTTGAGGGCCTCAGTGATGGTGATATCGAGGGCGATAGTCATCGCACCTTCGGTAGCCACAAGCCATCCCGGCATGTCCTCTGAAGATATTTCATAGTCACCGGCATTCAGGGTAACGTCGCCGGACGGGAGGTTCAAAACATATCCCGTGCCAGAAGCCTCGGATGCCTGGATTTCATTGATCACCTCCTGGGAGAGTGTACCGAATGCGGCAGCGATCTCCTTCATCTGCTTTCCGTAGATCTTTCCGAGAGTCTTGAAGTTAGGCTTGATCTTCTTTGTGATCAGACCTGCGGTATCTGAAATGAACTCAGCCTCCTTGACATTGACCTCATTCAGGATAAGGTCCTTCACGAGCTCCAGCTGATCCTTCACGCGGGCATCAAGCACAGGGATGATGATCTTCGAGAGAGGCTTGCGCACATTGATCTCAGCCTTGCGGCGAAGTGCGAGAACCATCGAAGTAGCCCTCTGTGCAAGAGCCATACGCTCCTCAAGATCCTTATCGACAACGCTCTCGTCATATGCAGGAAGAGCCACATAATGTACTGAATCGGCACCCTCCACGAGGTCAAGATAGAGACGGTCCATGAAGAACGGCGCGATAGGGGCAGCCATCTTAGCCACGGCAACGAGCACCTGATAAAGGGTCTGGTAAGCCGAAAGCTTGTCAGTATCCATCGTACCGCCCCAGAATCTCTTACGTCCCAGACGCACATACCAGTTGCTGACATGGTCGCATACGAAATCCTGGATCAGACGGCCTGCAGTGGTGATGTCGTAATCCTCATAAGCTGCGGTCACATCCTTCACGAGAGTGTTCAGCAGCGAGATGATCCATCTGTCGATCTCAGGACGCTCCGACATAGGCACAGCCTCTGCCGAAGGGTCGAAACCGTCGATGTTCGCATAAAGAGCGAAGAACGAATATGTATTGTAAAGAGTACCGAAGAACTTGCGGCGCACCTCATCCACACCTGTCACGTCGAAACGGAGGTTGTCCCAAGGCTGGGCATTGGTGAGCATGTACCAGCGGAGAGCGTCGGCACCATATGTATCGAGTGCCCAGAACGGATCCACGGCATTTCCGAGACGCTTGCTCATCTTGTTTCCGTCCTTGTCGAGCACGAGACCGTTGGAGATCACGCGCCTGAACGCGCACTTGTCGCTTACCATCGTATTGATCGCATGGGGGGTATAGAACCATCCGCGTGTCTGGTCCACTCCCTCTGCGATGAAGTCGGCAGTGATGCCGAACTTGTCTGAACCGATGTTGCGGAGACCTTCCTGTGCATACGGCATGGCACCTGAATCGAACCATACGTCGATAAGGTCGAGTTCGCGGACCATCTTCTTTCCGCTGTCTGAAACGAGGAAGATGTTGTCCACGTATGGACGGTGGATATCGATCTTGTCGTAGTTTTCCTTTGACATGTCAGCAGGGTCGAAGCCCTTCGCAGCGAACGGATTCTCCGTCATGATACCTGCTGCGACAGCCTTGTCGATCTCGGCATAGAGCTCTGCGACAGAACCGATGCACTTCGCCTCCTTGCCGTCCTCTGTCTGCCAGATCGGGAGAGGAGTTCCCCAGTAACGGCTGCGGCTGAGGTTCCAGTCCTGGATGTTCTCAAGCCACTTTCCGAAACGGCCTGTACCGGTTGACTCCGGCTTCCACATGATCTGCTCGTTGAGCTCCATCATCCTCTCGCGGACTGCGGTGGTCCTGATGAACCATGAGTTCAGAGGATAGTAGAGCACCGGCTTGTCTGTACGCCAGCAGTGCGGATAGTTATGGGTATGCTTCCCGATGCGGAATGCCTTGTTCTGCTGCTTGAGCATCACGCAGATGTCTACGTCGAGGGTAGGAGCATCGGCATCAAGGGTAGCGTCATATGCGTTCTTCACGTAACGGCCGGCCCACTCGGCATATTCAGGAGCCATGTTTGCGGCCACATATTCAGGGTCGAGGTCCTCTACGCGGAAGAAACGTCCGCGGAGGTCGACCTGAGCCTGAAGGTCGCCGTTGCGGTCCACGACCTGAAGGCCGGGTACGCCTGCAAGTCTTGCAACCTTGGCGTCATCTGCACCGAAAGTAGGAGCGATGTGTACGATACCTGTACCGTCCTCTGTAGTCACATAGTCGCCAGGGATGACACGGAATGCGCCCTCGCCAGGATTGAACCAAGGGATGAGCTGCTCATAGCTGATGCCCACGAGCTCGCTTCCCTTCATCGTTCCTTCAAGAACCTTGAAAGGCACAAGCTTGTCGCCCGGCTTGTAATCCTCGAATGCCACCTCTGCAGCCTTTGCACTGAAATGTGCGCCTACGAGGGTCTGAGCCACGACATAGAGAGCCGGCTGGCCTGTGTAAGGGTTGAACGAAAGGACGCGTACATAGTCTATGTTCGGTCCCACGCAGAGAGCCGTATTCGAAGGAAGGGTCCATGGAGTTGTGGTCCATGCAAGGAAATATGGCTGCACTCCCTCGCTGAAGAGGAATTCCGACTTTTCGTCACGTACAACCTTGAACTGTGCCACAGCGGTCGTGTCCTTCACGTCACGGTAGCAGCCAGGCTGGTTGAGTTCGTGAGTACTCAGACCTGTTCCGGCAGCCGGCGAATATGGCTGGATGGACTTTCCCTTGTAGAGAAGTCCCTTGTCATAGATCTTCTTGAGAAGATACCAGAGGGTCTCGATATATCGGTTGTCGTAAGTGATGTAAGGATCATTCATATCCACCCAGTATCCCACACGCTCTGTCATGTTCACCCACTCCGCAGTATACTTCATGACCTCCTTGCGGCATGCGTCGTTATACTCCTCGACGCTTATCTTCGTGCCGATATCCTCCTTGGTGATGCCGAGCATCTTCTCGACACCAAGCTCCACAGGAAGACCATGGGTATCCCAGCCCGCCTTTCTGTTCACCTTATATCCGCTCTGGGTCTTGTAGCGGCAGATGGCGTCCTTGATGGAACGGGCCATCACATGGTGGATCCCCGGCATACCGTTCGCTGAAGGCGGACCCTCGAAGAAAATGAATTCAGGGGCACCTTCTCTCAATTCAAGCGACTTCTCAAACGCATGATTCTTTCTCCATCTGTCGAGTACCTCGTTACCTGTCGCAACCAGGTCAAGACCTTTATACTCTCGAAATTTCATAAATAAAATTTATTAATCCACGTTACCCTTTCCCTAAATCCCTTTCCTCAGGAAAGGGACTTACCATCGCCACATTTGTGGCTCAAGGCTTCCCTATTGAAAATAATTAGCTATTTTTGCAATCGGATTTTTAAAAGTCCGAAAATTCAATCTGCAAATATACAATTTTTACGAGGAATATGAACATACTGGATATCATTCTTTTGATTTGCTTTGTCCTGGCCCTGATACAGGGCATCAGAAAGGGGTTCATAGCCCAGGCGATATCGATAATCTCGATCATTGTCGGCATATGGGCGTCTGCCCGTTTCGCCAACATAGTGACAGCCTGGGTGGCGCAGTACATCACCGCATCTGAACAGGTTCTGAAACTTGTTGCCTTCGCCTTGATCCTCGTCGTTGTGTTCCTTATCCTTGGAATCCTGGGGAAGGCCCTGGAGGGTGTATTCAGACTCGTGATGCTCGGATGGCTCAACAAACTGCTCGGAGCGGTCTTCTCCCTTCTGAAGGTCGGACTTATCATCGGACTGCTGATAATGGCTTTCAGTTCCCTCAACGAGACATTCCACCTCGTCCAGGAGTCCGTACTGAACGAATCCGTGCTCTATCCGCCGCTCAAGAAGCTCGCATTTGAAGTGTTCCCTTATCTCAAGGACATGCTGACGATTACAAAATAGACCCATGGAAAGACTTATCCTCATAGAAACATCGACAGCACTATGTTCTGTCGCACTTGCCGTAAACGGCACCATCACGGCATACCGCGAAAGTTCAGCGCCGAAGGCACATGCATCGCTGACAGCAGTGTTCATCCAGGAAATGCTCCAGGAGCGCGGAATTTCGCTGGCAGACTGCGACGCAGTATGCGTCAGCATGGGTCCGGGCTCATACACCGGCCTCCGCGTCGGCGTATCGACCGCAAAGGGCCTCTGCTTCGGAAGCGGCAAGCCGTTGCTCGCAGTCGGCACCCTTGATACGCTGGTGGCGCAGGCGCTTGCTTCGGACTGCCGTGGCGGGATGGCCGGTCAAGCCGGGCATGACGGGCATGTCGGACATGACGGGCAGACCGTCATCCCCGACATGATCGGGGCTCCCCGTTTCATAATCCCCATGGTAGATGCCCGCCGCATGGAAGTATATACGGCAGTGTTCGGACGCACCGTCACTCCGAGCGACTCCTCTGCCACTACGAGCGACTCCTCTGTCACTCCGAGCGAAGTCGAGGAATCTCCTTTCTACAGACAGGTTACCGAGACCGCTCCGGCAATCATCGACGAAAACAGTTTTGCAGAGTATCTCGAACAGGGTCCTTGCCTGTTCATCGGCGACGGAGCCGGCAAATGCGCCGATGTGATCAGGCACCCTAACGCCCGCTTCATCCAGTGCTGCCCGAAAGCATCGTCAATGCTCTCCCCTGCCCTCGCCGCCTACCGAGCCGGTGACTTCAAGGATGTAGCATACTTCGAACCGTTCTACCTAAAGGAATTCGTCGCCACCGTCAGCAAGAAGAAGATGTGGTAGGGCAGGCAGTGCAGCAGTGTAGTCTGCTCCGTCTGCTATGTCTGCTATGTCACGAAACGCAGAAATTGGCTTCAAGTTGCGTCTGGTGGCATAATACTCTGCATATCTCATATTTTTTTTCCACGAAAAGCTAAAACCCTACTCTAGTTGCCTTTCGTGACATGTCAAAACCAGGACCCGACTATGGTTGCGGTCCGTGCTGCTGCGTTTCTTGGCGCAGCGCTCCCGAGCTGCTGAAAATTTGTTCGATTTTTTATAAAAATCAGACAAATTTTCAGCAGCAAAACCTCAACAGAGATACCTAGGACAGCGCTTTTCGCAAATAGCCGCATACTTTTTCAGTATGCGGCTAACTCTTCTGAACTTTGCAGGAAAACCTTCGCATCCAATGAAGAGGACATATCACATCTGCATTTCAGCAGGAAACGAAATCTATTGTCGAGACGAGCAGGATTACATACGCTGCTTCAACTCCCTGGCCATGGCTGTCGCAGAAACCGGATCATCACTTCTGGCAGAATCCATAATGTCAACCCATCTGCACAAATGTGTAAGAACCGAATGGCCTGAAGAACTGGTAGAATCACATCGCCGGAAATATTCCCGTTACTATAATGCGAGGTACAAACGCAGAGGAAGATTGGGAGAACGGAAACCTTTTCTCATCACGCTTGAAGGACTGTATCACAACCTGGCGGCTATAAGCTACACATTCCGTAACTCTCTCCACCACGGGGTAGCCCCCACACCGTTCGCCTATCCACATTGTTCAGCACGAACCATATTCAGAAAAGACCTTGGCTTTGACATCAAGCAGGACCTTATGCCCAAACATAACATCAGGAGGCATCTCCCGGGACGATGCAAATGTCCGGAAGGATGGAGAATGGACAGAAGCGGACTGCTGTTAAGGGAGGATGTAATAGATTCTGTCGACGTGGAGCATATGTACGGAACACCGCGAAACTTCCTCTACCACATGAACCGGCTGTCAGGAGAGGAGTGGAAACGGGAACAGGAAAAAGACAAGGAAAGGATACAGCCCATAACTATCGAAACAATCGAAAACGGCATTACCCAGCAGAGCCTCGAACAGATGCTTCGCAACGAGCACGGCAGGAACGACTACAGAAAGATGGGCGACATAGACCTGTGTCACCAGATAGACAAGGTGATACTCCCGGAACTGGAGGTAGAGTCCGTTTACATGCTGTCCCGCCAGAAGAAATCCGCGATTGCCGACTACCTCTTCCGCGAACACCGACTACCCCAGTCACAAATCAAGCGTTGCCTTGCTATACTATAACGAAGCAGGCTCCAGTCCGGCGATGCCGGGCAATGCCGGGATGCAGTCATGGGATGCAATACTTGCCTAACTTCTGCATTTTGTGGCTGGAATGGGACAATATTCGAGGTTGCACTGTCACGGAACGTATATTCTGTCCGGTTTCTGGGTTTTGTGGCAGGAAGGATGGGTATTTGTGGGGGAGGAACTGTCACGAAGTAGGTTATGAGCAGATGTAGTGAGTAATTGGGTTCAACACCTAACTCGCTAATTGATAAGGAGTTACCCTGAATCGCCTGCAAGTCGGATCGTAGCCATGTCGTTCTGTGAGCCAAGGAGT
>JAZNAW010000080.1:0-3479 GCA_045586745.1 Candidatus Cryptobacteroides sp. | reverse complement strand
TACTGTAGTTCTCGAGAAGCCAGCTACAATGGCAGAGATCTGCGCTGCAATGAAGGAGGCTTCAGAGGGCGAACTCAAGGGTATTCTCGGTTACACTGAGGACGCAGTTGTTTCAACTGACTTCCGTGGCTGCTCTAACACATCTATCTTCGATGCTAAGGCAGGTATCAGCCTTGACGCTAACTTCGCAAAGGTTGTTTCTTGGTATGACAACGAGTGGGGTTACTCAAACAAGGTTCTCGAGATGGCTCGCGTTATCGCAAAGTAATCTGACCTGTTTCGGATATATCGCCGCTCTCCTGAAAAGGGGAGCGGCATTTTTTTTACAGACTGTCAAGATATCCGGGGGTGCATACATTAAGGTCGGTATATCCGTCGATGCCGTATACGATCGCCTTGTCTGTAAACTGCCATATCTTCCACCCTTCATATCCTGGGATGTCTGTCCCATAATGGGCGACCCATATGGGATAATTGTCCTTTATGTCATCCGACAGGATGTCATTGATGAATCTGGCCGAAGAATATACTATCGGTTTGCATCCATAGTGATGCTCTATGGTTTCCAACCATCTCAATACTCTGTCGTTCAATGTCTTGTATGAACATCCCGAGTGAATTGTCTCGATGTCCAGCACAGGCGGAAGATCTCCGGGATTGAGTTCTCCGACCGTTCTGATGAAGTTCTTAGCCTGATTTTCCGGATTCTTGGAAGAACGGAAGAAATGATAGGCCCCTCTGCGTACCCCGTGCATTCCTGCCGCTTCCCAATGCTTCCTGAAATGCTTGTCCTTCATTGTACTTCCTTCTGTTGCCTTTATGAAGACGAATGAGACAGGCTTTATATCCCTTGCGTCGATCTTGGAATTCATAGTCTTTCCGGATGCATCGGTAAGGACCATCAGAGAATCCCAGATGACTTGTGTCTGATAGTGTGAAATGTCTATTCCATAGATATATGCTCCGGCAGGAACAGAGGCTCCCTTGGCAGGTGAGGACCGTTTGGAAATATATGGCCATAAAATGCACAGTATCAGAGCTGCAGATATTGCAATGACAACCTTAAGGCTTATATTGAGCCTTATCTTCTTTCTGCCCTTGCTCTTCCTCTTTCTGACGGAAGGCTTGCTTTTTCTGCGTGCTTTAGTCTTTGCCGTCGGGGTGACGGGCTTCTTGACCTTATTTTGTGCTTTTTTAGCCATATCGCTGACAAAAATAGTGTATTTGCAGACAATATTTAGTAATTTCGCAAGTTTTTTAGTAGTAGTGCATTATGAAGATTCCTGCAAGTGGTGAGAGACCCTCCTGGTTAGTTTCTCTGATTCCCTTTATAGTTCTTATCGCGACACTGGCTCTGGTGATAGTCGTATTCGGTACAGATGCCCTATCAGGAGCAAGCCAGGTGGCTCTGCTGTTCGGTGCTGCCGTGGTTGTAGCCATATCGTTGATTTTCTACAAGATACCTTGGAAAGTATTCGAGGAGTCCATTCTGGATAATATTACAGCGGTCGGCACATCGATACTGATACTTCTTCTTATCGGTGCTGTCTCGGGTTCGTGGATGATCAGCGGAGTGGTGCCGACTATGATATATTATGGTATGAAGGTGATCTTTCCGGAAATATTCCTTTTTGCAACCTGTATCATCTGTGCGTTGATCGCTGTGATGACAGGAAGTTCCTGGACGACCATTGCTACTGTGGGTGTGGCTCTTGTCGGAATCGGAACCGCTCAAGGTTACGAGCCGGGCTGGATTGCCGGTGCCATCATTTCCGGAGCATATTTCGGAGACAAGGTGTCCCCGTTGTCGGATACTACAGTACTGGCTTCATCTTCCGCCGGGACGCCGCTCTTCACACACATCCGCTTTATGATGGTGACAACCGTACCGTCTTTTCTCATCACATCGCTTATATTCCTGGTGGTCAGCCTTCTGCACGATGCCCCCAGCGCTGCCCACGTTGCCGATATTTCCAGTGACCTAAAGTCTGCCTTCAATATTTCACCCTGGCTTCTTCTCGTGCCTGTGGTAACGGCACTGCTCATTGTGAAGAAGGTCTCAGCTATAGTCACTCTATTCATCGCCGCTTTGATTGCAGGCATCACAGCTCTCTTCTTCCAGCCGCATATCATCGCTGCCGTAGCTGACGGAACCGCTCCGGATCCCTCATCAGCTCTTTCTTTTGTCAAGGGATTCAAAGGACTCTTCATATCGTATTATGGAACTACGGCAATAGATACCGGTAATGCAGCACTGAATGATCTTGTATCTACCAGAGGTATGACCGGAATGCTCAATACCGTCTTTCTGATCATTGCTGCGGGAACGTTCGGAGGAACCCTGGTAGGAAGCGGAATGCTCCAGAGCCTTACGGAAATGCTTACCAGATACATCAGACGCCGTGTGTCTATGGTGGCTTCTACAGTCGGTACCGGAGTTTTTGCCAATATGATCACAGGCGACCAATATCTGTCAATCATCCTTACCAGCAGTCTTTACAAGGACCTCTACGAGAAGAGGGGATATGAAAGCAAGCTGCTGAGCCGCTCTGTGGAAGACTCTGCGACGGTTGTCTCTGTCCTGATACCTTGGAACTCCTGTGGTATGACTCAGGCGACTGTGCTCAAGGTGCCGACTCTTGAATATCTTCCTTACTGCTTCTTCAATGTTCTTTCTCCTTTAATGTCGATTTTTATTGCTGCAATTGGCTATAAAATTGTAAGAAAATCCAAATAGTTTATTACTTTTGCATAATGAACGTATTAAGAATGACTATATTAAATAAATAGATTATGAAAGATCTTAAAGGAACAAGAACTGAAGCAAATCTTCAGACAGCTTTTGCAGGCGAGTCTATGGCCCGCAACAAATACACTTACTATGCTTCAAAGGCAAAGAAGGACGGATATGTACAGATAGGAAAGCTCTTCGAGGAGACAGCAAACAATGAGAAGGAGCACGCAAAGATCTGGTTCAAGCTTCTTCACGGCGGTGAAATGCCTGATACAGCAGCCAATCTTCTTGATGCAGCTGAGGGCGAGAACTATGAGTGGACCGATATGTACGCAGGATTTGCTGTAGTTGCACGTGAGGAAGGTTTTGATGAGATTGCTGTGCTTTTCGACAAGGTAGCTGCAATCGAGAAGATGCACGAGGAGCGTTATCGCAAGCTTCTTGCAAACGTTGAAGGAGGCCTTGTATTCTCACGTGATGAGGATATGATGTGGGAGTGCTCGAACTGCGGTCATATCGTGATCGGCAAGAAGGCACCTGAGATCTGCCCTGTATGCAAGCACGCAAAGAGCTACTTTATGATTCACCCGACTAATTTCTAGTATAGGTAATGTTGCCAAAAACGGTTGGTGACATTGAATAAAAAGAAAGGAAAGTAGGTAGAACCGCTGCACGTAGTTCGGACTACTTTCCTTTCTTTTTATTGTCCTCATTACGGAAGTAAAGATACCACTTAACATAGTTC
>JAZNAW010000079.1:0-24537 GCA_045586745.1 Candidatus Cryptobacteroides sp. | reverse complement strand
GACTCCATCAGGAATTTCAATGATAAGATTATTTCAAAATAAAGAGGCCGACCAGCCTGGTCAGCCTCTTTAGCAGACTGCTAAAATGGCAGACACTGCGAGAAATTACTTTCTCTTCTTGTGTCTGTTCTTACGCAGGCGCTTCTTGCGCTTGTGCGTTGCCATCTTGTGCCTTTTATGCTTCTTTCCGTTTGGCATAATTAAAAAGGATTAAAAATATTATTATTGCTGAAATTATTTCACCTCGTTAACGAACACCTTAGCCGGCTTGAATGCTGGGATGTTGTGGGCCGGAATGGTCATAGTAGTGTTCTTTGTGATGTTTCTTGCTGCCTTCTCTGCTCTATGCTTGATGATGAAGCTGCCGAATCCGCGGAGATATACAGGGTTGCCCTTTGCGAGTGACCCCTTTACGCTTTCCATGAAAGACTCAACGACGATCTGAACTGTAGCCTTTTCAATGCCGGTTGCCTTAGCAACTTCATTTACGATCTCTGCCTTTGTCATAACTTATTTACTTTTAAAAAATTAAATCAAAAACTTTTTGTCGATATATCCTGCAAAGATAGACTGAATTTTTCAAATTGACAAATCAACTGACTAAAAATCATTAATTTTGTCATGATTTTATTTGCTGCTCTGTTGGCACGGAGATTGACCATATATATATGTACGTTAAAAAAGGGGAAATCTCTGACAAAATGGCAGATATGTTCCCTGTGTGACACTTTTTAATTGAAAATATACAGTAGAAAAATATGAAGAACTTGATGAATGACATTTTATCCGCCGCTGGCGCAGAGGTAAGCATCATTCCGGTGATGCAGGGAGAGGGTGTGATGAAGATAGATGAATCGCAGCTGCCGGATTCTTTGCCGATTCTTGCACTTCGCAATGCCGTGCTGTTTCCTGGTACGGTATACCCGATAACCATTGGACGCGAGAAATCAATCCGCCTTATTGAAGATGCCGAACGCAACAACGCTTTCATAGGTGCAGTTCCTCAGAATGACCTGTCTGTCGAGGACCCGAGGAAGGAAGACCTCTATGGTTTCGGTACAGTGGCGAAGATTGTAAAGACACTTGAGATGCCTGATGGAACCATAACCGCCATACTTCAGGGCTACAAGCGTTTTGAGGTGGAGAGCATTTATGATTATGAACCGTACATGATCGGCCGCGTGCATTACCTGAATGATGTTGTGCCGGAGTCCGATGTGCAGACGCGGATAATCGCTGACTCTCTGAAGGAAAAGGCCACACAGATCATACGTACTTCCGCCTTTGTGCCTCGCGAGGCGGCCAATGCGCTTAAAGGGATAGACAATTTCGAGTTTCTGGTCAACTTCATAGCTACAACCATCGAGGTCGAGAACTTCATGGACAAGGTGGAGCTCCTGCAGTACGGTGACCTGAACACAAGGGCAATGAAGCTTCTTTCTGTGCTTGATACCCAGGTGGAACTCCAGAAGATCAAGCAGGAGATCAACCAGAAGGTGAAGACCGAGATCGACCAGCAGCAGAGGGAATACTTCCTGAACAACCAGCTCAAGACCATCCAGGAGGAGCTTGGTATGGACGAGATGGAGGAGTTCACTCAGTTGAGAGCACGTGCCGAACAGAAGGAATGGACGCAGGATATCCAGGACATCTTCGAGAAGGAGATGGCAAAGCTTGAGAGATACAATCCAAGTTCTCCTGACTACAGCATACAGTATAACTACATCAACTTCATGCTGGATCTTCCATGGGGAAAGAAGTCTGTTGACAACCTTGATGTGCTGAACGCCCAGAAGGTTCTGGATGAGGATCATTTCGGGCTTGAGAAGGTCAAGGAGAGGATAATGGAGTATCTGGCAGTCCTCTGGCTGAAGGGAGACCTCAAGTCTCCGATCCTCTGCCTCTACGGACCTCCGGGAGTCGGAAAGACAAGTCTCGGAAAGTCGATTGCAAGGGCTCTTGGACGCAAATATGTGCGTATCGCATTGGGCGGCGTCCATGATGAGTCGGAGATCCGTGGACACAGGAAGACCTATGTCGGTGCTCTTCCGGGCCGTATCCTGAACGGCATCAACCGTGCAGGTACATCCAACCCTGTCATTGTGCTTGATGAGATCGACAAGATCAGCAGCGACTTCAAGGGAGACCCGTCGTCAGCTCTTCTCGAGGCCCTTGATCCGGAGCAGAACAGCACATTCCATGACAACTATCTGGATATCGACTATGATCTCTCAAATGTACTGTTCATAGCCACTGCCAACAATATCGATACTATCCAGCCGGCTCTCAAGGACCGTATGGAGATGATTGATGTGAGCGGATACCTTGCGGAGGAGAAGATGGAGATTGCCAGGAAGTACCTGATCCCCAAGCAGTTGAGGGAACATGGTCTTCAGGAGGATGATATCCGTTTCAGCAGGGAGGCTCTTGCGAAGATCATCGAGGAATATACCCGTGAGTCGGGAGTACGCGGTCTTGAGAAGCAGATCGCAAAGATCTGCCGTGTGACTGTAAGGAAGATGACCATGCGTCAGAAGTATTACAAGACCTTGAAGCCGGCCCATCTGCGTGAGTATCTTGGTCTGCCGACCAACTCGCATGACATGCAGAAGGGAAATGAGGCTCCGGGAGTGGTTACCGGCCTTGCATGGACTTCGATGGGAGGAGAGATACTCTTCATCGAAAGTTCCGTCAGCAAGGGTAAGGGCAATCTGTCGATGACTGGAAATCTTGGAGATGTGATGAAGGAGTCGGCACAGATTGCGTACCAGTATATCAAGGCCCATCCTGAGCTGACAGGGCTGCCATATGAAGAATTCATGGAAAAGGATATCCACGTCCATGTACCGGAAGGCGCGGTTCCTAAGGACGGTCCTTCTGCAGGTATCACGATGGTTAGTTCAATGGTGTCGGCATATCGCGGCCAGAAGGTCAAGAGCGGTATTGCCATGACAGGTGAGATGACGCTTCGCGGCCGTGTACTTCCTGTCGGAGGAATCAAGGAGAAGATTCTTGCAGCCAAGAGGTCAGGTATCCATACCATCATAATTTCAGAGGAGAACCGAAAAGATGTTGAGGATATCAAGGATATTTACATAAAAGGTCTTACCTTTGTTTATGTCAAGAATATTGACGAGGTTATAACGTACATATTTGACTGATGGAGGTACGCATAGAGAAAAGCTGGAAGAATGCACTGGCGGACGAGTTCGGGAAACCGTATTTCGAGTCGCTGGTGCGTTTTCTGCATAAGGAGAAGTCTGAAGGACAGAGAATATATCCTCCGGGAAGCCAGATATTCAGAGCATTCGACCTTACGCCTGTGGATAATCTGAAGGTGGTGATTCTGGGACAGGATCCTTATCATGGACCAGGTCAGGCACATGGGCTTTCATTTTCTGTTTCCGCAGGGGTTCCGGCTCCGCCTTCGCTTAAGAACATCTTCAAGGAGATAGAGTCAGACCTGGGTGTAAGGATGAGCGGATACCCTGATCTTGAGAAATGGGCCCGTCAGGGAGTGCTTCTTCTGAATGCCGTGCTGACCGTACGCGCAGGAGTGGCCGCCTCCCATAGCAAGATAGGATGGGAAGAGTTCACGGATGCGGTGATAAGGTACATATCGGACAACTGCGAGGGTGTGGTCTTCCTGTTATGGGGCAATTTTGCGCGGAGCAAGAGCGCATTGATCGACAGGTCAAGGCATCATGTGCTTGAGGCGGCGCATCCGTCACCTCTTGCCAGAGGCGCATTCTTCGGATGCAGGCACTTCTCGCAGACGAACACCCTGCTGAAGGCGCAGGGAAAGACCCCGATTGACTGGACCTTGTAACCTGCTGTTTGTCAAGAAGTTAGTCGAAAACGCCTGCGCCATATGTCACAGGCGATTTAATGTAAGTTGTTGAATATGAAAAGAATAGCAATGTTTCCGGGATCGTTCGATCCTTTTACGGCCGGCCATCTCAACATTCTCAAACGTGCTTTGACCATGTTTGACGAGGTTGTGGTCGCGATAGGTGTCAATATAGATAAGAGGGGCTTCTTCCCTAACGAAAAGAGGATGGATATCATCAGGCAGGCCACTGCCGGTATGGAAGGGGTCAGCATAATCCAGTATGACAATCTTACAATAGACAAGTGCCGTGAACTTGGTATAAGGCACATTGTGCGTGGTGTGAGGAACATGATCGATTTCGAGACGGAGAGGTCCATCGCCGATGCAAACCGCAAGCTTGCTCCGGATATCGAGACCATCATCATTCCTACAGCCCAGGAGTATGCACATATATCTTCCACTGCAGTGCGTGATCTCCTGAAGCACGGGGGTGATACTTCTCTTTTTGTTCCTGAGGGAGTTGAACTGTAGTTTTCCGACAAAATGAGAAGAAGGCTCATATTGCTGCTGATGGGTTTGCTGCTGGGCGGAATTCTCTGTCCGGATGCAGTATTCTGTCAGTCAGGGAACGGAGATGGTGTTCAGTTGGATTCGACGGTCAAGGTGGCGTTGGATACGAGACTGGCCGAATATTTTGCAGCCATTGAACGCGCCGGTACAGAGGTGCAGAAAGGGGAATGTGACTTTCTGATAGAGACATGTACAGACTCCCTTATGCGTCAGCATGTTGCCCTTTCAGCATATGAGCATTATCGTGATTCCAAGGTCATGGGGTCGGAAGCTGTCGCCATTCATGTGTTTGATACCTGGTTTGATACGGGCAAGGTAAAGATGCGCAGCGATCCGGAACTCTTTGCTGCAAGAATCCATGCGGAGTTCAACCGTCAGTCCCTGATCGGGAACAGGGCTCCGGAAATGCTTCTGTATGATATTGAAAGCAAGCCTGTCACATTGTTTTCTGACGGCACATCGGGCCGTTACAGCGTGCTTTACTTCTTTGATACTTCCTGCGCGACATGCAAGCTGCAGTCGATCCTGTTGAGGAATCTTTTCCTGCAGGAGGATTTGCCTGTGGATGTCTATGCTGTCTATGCCGGTGACGACAGAGATGCATGGAAACAGTATATTGATGAGCAGCTGTCTTTTGATGGAGACAGGACAAAAGTGACCCATCTCTGGGATCCGGAGATCGGTTCTGACTTTCAACGCAAGTATGGAGTAATCCAGACTCCGCGCATCTTCCTGATTGCCCCGGACGGGACCATACTTGGCCGCGGACTTGATGCACAGGCTCTTTCGATGATGCTTCATGCGATATTTGACGAAGTGAAGCTCGAATACGGAAGTGAGGAGTCCCTGGAACTCTATGACGGCATATTCGGCAGTGATTCACCTTCGAAGGAAGATGTTACGGCTGTGGCGGATTATATCCAGGCCAGCACATTGGAGAAAGGTGATACGGTGATGTATCGTCAGATGACAGGTGACCTCATGCATTATCTGGCTCTTCAGAAAGGAGAAGGATATAAGGAAGGGCTTGGTGCGCTGGTGAAGGGAAAGATTCTTTCCAGACCGGATGTATGGGAGTCAGAGGATGATTCTCTGAAGATCATAGGGATGGCTCAGATGTTCGATGACCTTCTTTCAAGGTCCGCTCCGGGAAAGCGTGTGCCTGATATGAAGGTCCCGGGAACTATGCTCTCTTCTGGTAAAGTAAAAGAGGGTAATTTCAGCACAAGGAAGCTTCGTGGCAGGAGGAATCATATAATGTTCGTCACAGAAGGATGCCATGTGTGTGCTTCTGAGAAGGCTGCGGCCATGGATCTGGCACTTTCGGACAGCCATGTCAGAGTGCTGATTGTCAATGTCGACGAGATACTTGCATCCGATCCGGCTCTCGCATCACGTTTATTCGATTCGTTCGATCTTTCTTCTCTTCCGTTCATTCTTGAAACAGACAGCAAGGGCAGAATCACAAGACGCTATATGTCTTTTATGGAGTGATAAAGATATTCGTTAACAAAATTAGTAAACCGATTAACAAATTTTGTGAAGTTTGGCGCATCATTTGATTATGGAGACTGAACCAGGAAATATGTACATCAAAATCTCCGAATCATGAACAGTTTCATCGAGGACTATCTTCAATGTCCGACCTCAGCAATCGCTTCAGCGCAGCAGCGTTCACAAAATCTTTCATGGGCTATCGATGTTGATGAAGAAACGATATATGACGCCTTGGCGTCCGGCCAGTTCAGATTGTATGAAGAAATTGTCTTCAGTAAGTCTGAAGGCGATCTTCGCGGACGTGATGTAATCAGACCTGTAGCATGACAATCTCTTTGCAATAAGGTTGACTTTAAGTATCTTTGTACCTATGACAGGTACGATGATATATATTCTTGCAGGCGCAGTGCTTCTGACTGCGCTGCTTACTTATCTGGTCGTGGCGCTTGCTTCGTCACGGAAGGAAAGGCTTGATACAGCGGTGATTCTGGAAATGCTCAAGGCTCAGATGACTGCCGAGAGCGAACGCGTGCTGAAGGCGCGCGAGGAGGAACTGGAAAACAGGGCCAGGACTCTTTTCGAGAACCTTTCCGCAGGGCTTGACAAGGATATCAACAGCATGAAGGAAGCTTTCGAGCAGAACAGGAAGAGCCAGGTGGAGACTTCTCGGAGCATGAAGGAGAACATTGACAATGCTGTAAGGAATCTGCGTGAGCAGACTATGTCCATAGGAGATAAGGCGGACAATCTTGCTGATGCGCTCAAGGGACGCAACAAGATCCAGGGCAACTGGGGAGAGGTCATTCTGGACAATCTCTTTACATCTGAAGGGTTGCGTGAAGGACGTGACTACGATAAGGAGGAGACTCTCCGCGATGAGCATGGACATATGATTCTGAATGAAGATACCGACCGCAGGATGCGTCCGGACTTCATACTTCATTACCCTGACGGAAACGATGTCGTTGTGGATTCAAAGGTCGTTCTGACCGCCATGTATGACTACTATTCTACAGATGATGAAGCCCTTAAGGCAGATGCTTCCGCGCGTAATCTGGCGGCCATGAAGGAGCAGGTGCGCAGACTGTCCAAAAAGGAGTACAGCAGATATCTGAAGCCAGGCCACAGGATGCTCGACTTTGTCATAATGTTCGTACCTGTGTATTCTGCATTGCGTCTGGCATATGATGAGGATCCCAATCTATGGCAGAATGCCTACGATCAGGGCGTGCTGATAACTACAGAGGAGACTCTGATGCCTTTCCTTCGTATGATCAACATAGCATGGAAGAGCCATGAACAGGTGGCGAACCAGCAGCAGATCGTTGCGGCAGCAGAGATGATGCTTTCGCGTGTGTCAGATTTCTGTACGGCTCATGCGAAGATGGGCGAAAAGCTTGAGGATGCGCTCAGGTACTATGATGTCTGTGACAGGAAACTTCGCGAAAGGGGACAGAGCATTGTCGGTGCTGCAAACCGGCTGATAAGTTACGGTGTCCCGAAGAATTCAAAAAAGCCCCTCCCGCCTGAAGTCGGCATGGAGGAGCTTGAAAATCAGTGAAGATAAGTTAATCTATTGGCTGAGCAGGGGCAAGTACATTGTTTGCCTTCCATATTCCAGCCTTCTTGATCCGGTATTCGGCTGTACCTCTTATGTCTGCAGCACTTGCACCGATCATCACCTTATATGTTCCAGCTGCGGTTTCCCAGGCTGATGTGGATTCGTTGAAAGAAGCCAGATCATATGAGTCCACTTGGATTGTGAGTGTCTGGGATTCACCAGGTGCCAGTTCCTTGGTCTTTGCAAAGCCCTTAAGCTCGTAAGCCGGCTTCTCCAGTCCGCCTGATGGCGCCGCAACATAAAGCTGGACAGCCTCTTTGCCGGCAACGGAACCTGTGTTGGTTACTGTGATGGCCGCAGTAAAACCGTCTGCCACAGCCTTTACTGAAGGCTTGCTGTACTCGAATGTGGTATATGACTTACCGTATCCGAATGGATATGATACAGGGACGTCATTACTCTGGAAGTATCGGTATCCTACATATATGCCTTCTTCATACTCGGTGTAGTCTACGGTCTTTACCTGTCTTCCTCCACGGTTGCTCCTTTGTGCGCCACTGTAATTATAAGGGAAGTTTGCTGAAGAAGGAATGTCCAGATAGTTTACAGGAAAGGTCATAGGCAGTTTGCCTGACGGATTAGCCTTGCCGCAAAGGATGTCTGCTACTGCATAGCCTCCTTCCTGTCCTGGAGTCCATGCAAGAAGGACTGCGTCAGGAATATGTTTCCATGATGCTGTCTCGACCACTCCTCCAATGTTCAGCACGACAACGAACTTCTTGCCGGCAGCATGATACACGTCAGCAAGGGTCTGGATGAGCTGTCTTTCCTGACCTGTGAGGGTCCAGTCTCCGTCCAGGGCATGACGGTCACCGCCTTCACCGGCATTTCTCGAAAGCGTGAATATGGCTGCATCAGTCGCAGGCTCCATCCTTTCTATGAAACCACGGCTTACTTCCATTTCCTGGATGACAGGGTCTCCTAACAGTATGCCGGAACCGCTTCCGTTGTTTCTGAGATTCGTCTTTGCCAATGCTATATACTGCTCATACCAGATCCTGATGTCCTCGTTAACTTCGATCCCGTTCTCGGCAAGTCCTTCAGCGACATTACGGACATATGGCTTGTTGACGTTGCCGGATCCTGTTCCTCCGGCTATGAAATCATAGGAACCTGTACCATAGAGAGCGACAGTCTTCACGTCCTTGAACGGCAGGGCACCGTTATTTTCCAGAAGCACCATGCCTTCAGGAGCGGCCTCCCTTACCAGCTCTGCATGTGCCTTGAGATCAGGTTTGTCTGAATATCTGTATTTGTTGAATCGAGGTGTCCGTACTATATATTCCAGCATATTCCTGACGTTCCTGTCAAGTTCTTCCTGAGAGATCTCTCCCGACCTGACACCTGCAATGATACGTTCGATCTCGACTTCGGCTCCAGGTTCCATAAGGTCGTTTCCAGCCTTTACAGCCTTTACTGTTCCCTGTTTTGTGCCCCAGTCGGTCATTACGATTCCGTCAAAACCCCATTCGTCGCGAAGAATTGTAGTCAGCAGCTCATAAGACTGCTGGGTATATTCTCCGTTGAGCTTGTTGTAAGATGACATTACCGTCCATGGTTCTGCTTCCTTCACGGCAATCTCGAAACCCTTGAGATACAGCTCGCGGAGCGCACGCTGGCTCACGCGCGAGTCGTTTTCCATCCTGTTCACTTCCTGATTGTTGGCGGCGAAATGTTTTACACTTACTCCGACACCGTTACTCTGGATTCCCTTGATGAACGCGGCAGCAGTCTTTCCTGTAAGATATGGGTCTTCAGAATAATATTCGAAATTTCGTCCGCATAGAGGATTTCTATGAAGGTTCATGCCCGGTGCAAGAATGACGTCTACTCCGTATTCAAGAACCTCGTTACCCATGGCTGTCGTCAGTTCCTGTACCCTTTCGGTGTTCCACATGCTGGCCATCACTGTCCCTACAGGGAATCCTGTACAATAATATGTATCCGGATCATTTGCCCTTACAGGAGTGATGCGGAGTCCTGCCGGGCCGTCAGCAAGGACTGTCGGCGGTATTCCCAGACGGTCGATTCCGCGTGTGGTTCCGGCTGCACCGGGAACAAGTACTGCACTTGAGGCTGTCATGCTGCCTGCATTCATGCTTCCCCATCCTCCTCCTGTAAGAAGGTTGGCTTTTTCCTCAAGTGTCATGGCCTTGAGCACTTCATCAATATTGTCTTTTGACAGTTGTGGCTGTGCCAGCAAAGTGCCGGCACCAAGGATGAATGATCCTGCTATCAGTGTTATTATCTTCATGGCGGTGTCTTATTTGAAAAGAAGTGGTGCGAAAGTGTTGAGGTATAGCCTCCAGTTGGCCCATACATGTCCTCCTTCGCTTACGAAGTAGGTGTGTTCTAGACCATTTTCCGTCAGAGCGGAATCGAGCTCGTTTGCTGAGTTGAACAGGAAGTCGGTGTTGCCGCATGCAAGCCAGTATAGCTTGTAGCCAGCTTTTCTGATACCCTGAAGCTGGGCATCCAGTTCTGGTGACTTCGATGCTCCCATGGACAGAGGACAGATATAGTCGAATACGTCCGGGTACATTCCTGAAGCCGTGATCGTATGTCCGCCACCCATTGAGAGTCCGGCAATGGCGCGATGCGATTTCTTTGCTGAGGCACGATAGTTCCTTTCTATGAACGGCACGATTTCCTCAACCAGGCTTCTTACATAGTTGTTCCTGTTTGCAGGGTCTCTTCTGTCCATGCTTGCTTTAGGCAGGCTCAAGGTCTGGGCAGCCTGCTGGTCAGGGTTGCCGTTAGGCATTACTACGATCATAGGTTCTGCAAGTCCCTTTTCGATCAGATTGTCAAGAATCTCTGCGGTGCGTCCCATGGAGATCCAGGCTTCCTCGTCTCCGCCTGCACCATGAAGAAGATACAGCACTGGATATTTCGTCCTGGTATTTGTCTCATATCCGTACGGTGTGTAGACCGTGAGCCTGCGGTTGATGCCTAAGATCTTGCTGTCGTACCATGGATGGCTGACAGTACCTCTTTTGTTTGCAGGTCTGTAGTTTTCAGTACGTTCCCCGTCCACCAGAAGCATGTTGAGATATCTGGACCCGTCGCGCTGAACCATTACGTTCTGCGGGTCGTTCATTTCAACTCCGTCCACGACGAAACTGTAGGTGTAGATTTCAGGTTCAGGCAGCGGAAGAGTGACTGACCAGACGTTGCCTTCTCCTCTGCTCATGTCGATTGTTCCCGACCATGAACCGTTGAATCTGACGATTGTTGCATAATCGGCTTTCAGTCTGAATGTCACACTGTCGTTTACTATCTCCGGAGATACGACTTGTCTTTGTCCTCGGGAGAAGTTACCCAACTCCTGTGCTGACATTGTGACGGCTGTCAGCGAAAGGAGTACAATAAACGTCAAAATGTTTTTCATGTTCAGTAGTGTTTATGTGGTTTATGTTCCATAATCAGAAATCAGCAGCCTGTTCCATCTTTACCTTGATGCGGTCATTGCATAGGTTGCCAAGGCTTCCGATTGAGGTGTGATTAAGGCCGTCCGGAGTAAGTTGGCCGTTTGTCTTTCCTTCTGCACCCTTATATCTGAATCGTCCTTCGTTTACCTCGATACCTACAGACTTGTAGGCGTCGCGGAACGGCATTCCATCGAGGGTGCGTCTGTTCACTTCCTCTACAGTGAACAGGTAGTCGTAGATCGGAGCGTCGAGGATATTTCCCTGAATCATGATGTGCTGGAGCATGTAGTCAGCCATCTGCAGGCATCTGTGCATGTTCTCCAGGGCAGGGAAGAGGATGTCCTTCAGGAGCTGGAACTCGCGGTGGTATCCGTGAGGCATGTTGCTGCAGAGCATGCTTATCTCGTTTTCTACCGACATGATGCGGTTGCAGTTGCCCCGCATGATCTCCCATACGTCAGGATTCTTCTTGTGCGGCATGATGCTTGAGCCGGTTGTAAGCTCATCAGGGAACTTTATGAATCCGTAGTTCGGGCTCATATACATGCAGCAGTCAGCTGCGAACTTGTTGAGGGTCAGCGCTATCGCTCCCATTGCCGATGCTACTGCCCTTTCTGACTTTCCACGGCTCAGCTGTGCAGCAACGACGTTGAAGTCAAGAGTTGCGAAACCGAGAAGGTCAGTGGTCATCTGTCTGTCAAGAGGGAACGAACTTCCATAGCCGGCCGCTGAACCGAGAGGATTGCAGTCCGTTACATTGTATGCTCCTCGAAGCATGTACATGTCGTCTGCCAGCGCTTCAGCGTATGCGCCGAACCAGAGACCGAATGATGACGGCATTGCTACCTGTCCGTGTGTGTATCCCGGAAGAAGCACGTCCTTGTGCTTTTCGCTCAATGCCTGAAGTGTGCTGAAGAGAGTCAGGACTTCATCACGTATCTTCAGGACTTCATCTTTCAGGAACAGCTTTATGTCCACGAGCACCTGGTCGTTGCGTGAACGGCCTGAATGGATCTTCTTTCCAAGGTCTCCCAGACGTCTTGTCAGCAGCAGCTCTACCTGCGAGTGTATATCCTCCACGTCGTCTTCCAGAACGAATGTGCCTTCATCTATCTCCTTAAGAATAGTGTCCAGCGCTGCCGTCAGCGTTGCCAGCTCGTCCGATTCCAGAAGCCCGATCGATTCAAGCATCTTTATATGCGCCTTCGAACCGGTCACGTCATATTTTGCCAGACGCATGTCCAGTATCCTGTCGTTTCCTACCGTGAAATCCTCCACCAGGTCAGTCGCCTGTGTTCCCTTGCTCCAAAGTGTGCTCATAAAATATTATTGATTAATTCCATGTAAGTTTCAATTGCTTCGCGTATCTCACTGACCAAGACGAATTCGTTCTTTCTGTGTGAACGCGACGATTCCCCAGGCCCCATCTTGACGGCGTCGCATGTGATGCGCATCCAGTCCGATGTGGTTGGGGATGAGAATGTCTCTATTCCCAATGTCTCCGCTGCCTTCTGAAGAGGTGATTCTGTGAAAGTCGCGCTAGACCTGTTTGTCAGATTGCGAGGTTTGAGTTCGCTTCTGCAGATCGTCTGCAGCTCCTGCAGAATCTCTTCGTTTGAGTATTGCTCTGTCGGACGTATGTCTATCACGAAGTCGCATCTGTCCGGCACCACATTGTGTGCTGTGCCGGCGCTTATCTGTGTGACGTTCAGATTGACCTTTCCCATCCTTGGCGACACCTTTCCGAATTCATGCTCACGAATCTTTGTGATGTCCTCGAGAGCGATGTACAGTGCGTTTTCGCCTTCGTTACGGGCCGCATGTCCGCTGATTCCGTGGGCTGTCGCATCTATCACGAGCAGTCCTCTTTCTGCGGTAGCTGCCTTCATTCCGGTAGGCTCTCCTACAATCGCGAAGTCAACAGGAGTACATCCTTCCGCTGCTTCAGCCCTGCTGCATATCCTTCTGCCCCAGAGACCTGTCATGCCGTTCTTGCCTGACCTTTCTTCTTCGCATGTCAGCACCAGCATTACGTTGTTTTGGATACCGCTCCTGCCTTCGCAGTTTTCCTTGGAGATATTGATATCAGTGATGAATGCTCTGTAAGCAGCAAGCATCGAGACGACAGATGCGCCATCGTCATTGCTGCCAAGGCCGGCAACGATATCGTCAGGACCTACATCCATGCCGGTCAAGCCGCTTATCACGTCTGCAGCCACATCGTAATGTGGGTCGTATGGATCGAAATCATAACCCTCTGCCGGACTTACAGTATCGATATGGGCGCAGAGCATGAGAGTCGGCCTCGACGGATCGACGATATGTCCGGCTATGATATTGTTCCCGACACGTTCATGGACCAGACCTCTGTCAGTCATCCATCCGCTGATATGGTCGCATACAGCCGATTCGCTGAATGATGGCGACGGAATCGCCACCATCTCCTTCAGCAGTTCCACAGCATCAGCCGTGAGAGTTTCTATCATTTGCTTCTCTGCCATAATCCTGAATAGGGACTAAATCAATGTTGTTCCTTTGGTGCCAAGTACGTTGCGTGCGTGCTTGATGATTACCCTGGCCACTCCGCTGTCAATCGCCTTGAACGAGTTCGCAAGCTTCGGTATCATTCCGTCAGCTACGCGGCCTTCCGCCTTCAGCTGGGCGAATTTCTCGCGGTCTATTTCAGGTATAACGCTTGAGTCATCATCCTTGTCATACAGCACGCCATCCTTCTCGAAGCAGTATATGAGTTCAGTCTCATGTGTGAGGCGTCCGTCATCGCTGCAGTGCGTACATTCCTCGCAGCGGCAGCATACATCCTTCGGAGATCTGTAACGGTATCCTGCCATCGCTATAGCCACCGATGATGCTATCGTATCTGCATTTGTGTTCAGAAGATTGCCGTTGCCGTCATGGTTGATTGCGTTGAATACAGGGACGATACCCTTTTCCAGCAGTGAATATATGAATCCGGCATTTACGCTTTCAGCAGTCACATCGCCCACATAGCCGTAATCGACTTCAGTTCCGAGGCTTTCCACATGGACGGGAGGTCTCTTGCTTGCGGTTATCGCATTGCCGTCAGCTCCCGTGAGTCCGATGGCATTGCAGCCTTCCGCCTGAAGGAGAGCGACGATATTCTTGTTGCACCACCCGGCATATACCATTGTCACGACCTTCAATGTCTCTTCGTCTGTGACCCTTCTGCCTTCCACCATCACCGGAACCATACCCATGTCCTTCTGCATCTTGCTTGCCATCACTCCGCCTCCATGGATGAGCACCTTCATGCCCGGCATGGCCGCGAAATCCCTGACGAACTCCTTCAGAAGTGCAGGATTGTCCACTACGTTTCCACCTATCTTTACTACTTTTATCATAGACCTTTCAGAATTTCCTTCAGGACTGTCTGGGCAGATACGACGCGGTTGGCTGCCTCAGGAATCACGATCGACTGCGGACTTTCGATCACATCGTCTGTCACGATCATGTTCCTGCGTACAGGCAGGCAGTGCATGAAATATGCGTTGTTTGTCAGAGCCATCTTCTCCGCATCCACAGTCCAGTCACGGTCGGTGCAAAGAACCTTTCCATAGTTTTCGCCTTCATAAGCCGACCAGTTCTTCGCGTAGATGAAGTCCGCTCCCTCGAATGCCTTGCGCTGGTCGTATTCGATACGGGCACGTCCTGTAAAGGCCGGGTCCAGTTCATATCCGTGAGGATGTGTGATCACGAACTCATAGTCGGTCATGTTGATGCCTTCGGCAAAAGAGTTAGGAACGGCCTGCGGCAACGCCTTCGGATGTGGCGCCCAGGTCATGACGATTTTCGGCTTGTCGACCTTCTTGTACTCTTCGATGGTGATAAGGTCGGCAAAAGTCTGGAGAGGATGACGCGTCGCCGCTTCCATGCTGAATACAGGTTTTCCTGAATATTTGATGAACTGATTGACAATCACTTCGTTATAGTCATCCTCCTTGCTCTCGAACTTTGCGAATGCGCGTACTCCGATAACGTCACAGTAACATCCCATTACTGGGATTGCCTCCAGAAGATGCTCCGGCTTGTCACTGTCCATTATCACGCCACGCTCTGTCTCAAGCTTCCATGCTCCCTGGTTCACGTCCAGAACGATGACATTCATTCCAAGGTTCATGGCTGCCTTCTGGGTGCTGAGTCTTGTGCGCAGGCTTGAGTTGAAGAATATCATCAGCAGGGTCTTGTTTCTGCCGAGCTCCTGATCTGCAAAGGGGTTCTCCTTTACATATTTAGCGGCCTCGAGAGCGTTCTTGAGGTCGCCTAACTGTGTTACCGATGTGAAATGTCTCATGCTGTGAGTTCTTTCCAAGCGTTTACGAATGATTCTGCTGTCTCCTGTGAGACTGTGAGGGAAGGGAGGAGACGGATGACCTGTGCTCCTGCCGCTCCTGTGAAGAAATGTCTCTCGAAGAGGAGGCGGTCACGTAGGCCGACATATTCGTCCTTGAGCTCCATACCGATCATCAGTCCTCTTCCTCTGTATTCCTTCAGGGCCTTGTCGCCTTCAAATGCTTTGCGGAAGTATTCTCCGACTCTTTCTGCATTTTCTACGAGATGCTCGTTTTCAATGATGTCCAGAACTGCCAGGGCTGCTGTACATGCAAGGTGGTTACCTCCGAAAGTCGTGCCCAGCATTCCGTAGGAAGCCTTGATTGAAGGGCTTATGAGCACACCGCCGATAGGGAAACCGTTACCCATGCCCTTTGCCATGGTAATGATGTCAGCGCGGACGCCGCTATGCTGGTGGGCGAAGAACTTTCCTGTACGTCCGTAGCCTGACTGGATCTCGTCAAGGATCAGCACGCATCCGTATCTGTCGCAGAGCGAGCGGAGTCCGTGAAGGAACTCATCTGTCGGCTCATATATTCCTGCCACTCCCTGGATTCCTTCAATGATGACTGCCGCAAAATCTCCTTTCGACAGTTCCGCTTCTACGGCGGAAAGGTCATTCAAAGGAACGAATACAATGTTTGCGGTTGAATTGAACGGTGCCTGGATCTTAGGGTTGTCAGTCGCTGCCACAGCTCCTGATGTCCTGCCGTGGAATGCCTTCCTGAATGCAAGTACCTTGGCCTTTCCTGTGTGGAAGGAGGCTACCTTGAGGGCATTCTCGTTCGCTTCCGCTCCGCTGTTGCAGAGGAAAAGTGCATAGTCGTCATATCCGCAAACCTTGCCCAGACGTGCCGCAAGATCCTTCTGCAGAGAATTCTGTACAGCGTTCGAGTAGAATCCAAGCTTGCCGAGCTGCTCCTGCAGCATCTTGACATAATGCGGATGGCAGTGTCCAACGGAAATCACTGCATGTCCGCCATAAAGGTCGGTATATACCTCTCCGTTCTTATCCCATAATGTGGTATCCAAGCCTTTCACCGGCTCGATGTCCCAAAGTTTATATACTTCAAATAAATTCATATTTCATTTATTTGAAGTATGATCTACCCCCAGTCGGCTTTGCCGACAGCCCCGAGGGGCATGCCGTCTCACTTTGTTCGACGGGTGCCATCGCTGCTTCGATGTTATTCAACATCTCGCTGACGCGAGTGGCACGGCGCTGATGCGCCTTGGGCAGTATTTCATACTTTATTAGTAATAATTGTTTTTATCATTTATTCTGTATTGTCGGGAGTTAATCAGAAAACCGTGGCCGCTCGCAGCCCTCTTGAGCGGGAGGGGACCAATGGAGTACAAACCTCCGACTTATTTATCAGAATGCTGAAGGCTTCAGACGGAGGCCTGTGTCTTCCGGCAGCCCGAACATAAGGTTCATGTTCTGTACTGCCTGACCTGCAGCGCCCTTAACAAGGTTGTCGATGCATGATGCGATGTGGACATATCCGTCATGGAGCTCCACATGAACCAGGCCCTTGTTTGTGTTCACGACCTCCTTCATCGATATTCCCTCATTGCTGTGGAACACAAAAGGAGAATCAGCATAATAATCCTCAAATATCTTTCTGTAATCCTCCTGACTCATTCCTCCCGCTGCCCTTGTGTACACGCTCGCAAAGATACCTCTCGCAAAATCGCCCCTCAACGGAACGAAGTTCACTTTGATGTCACATCCTGTGTTGGAAGATTGGTGTGTCTGATTGACGGAACCGGCATTTTCGCACCCTCGCGTAGGGGGAGGGGCCCAGCTTGCTGGGAGGGGGCCGATGGAGTCAACAGACATTCCAATCGTGTTGACCAGATTCTGCTTGATCTCTGCAAGATGCTGGTGAGTGAAGAGCTTGTAGATTGAGATGTTGTCGGTACGGTAGCTGAAATGAGTAGTCTCTCCAGGCTTCTTTCCGGCTCCTGTCGATCCTGTGATAGCGGTCACATGGATCTCATCATTGATCAGCCCGGCTGCCGCCAGAGGCAGTGTCGCCAGCTGGATCGCTGTCGCAAAGCATCCCGGGTTGGCCACGTCATGTGCTGAACGCACAGCCTCACGCGCACTCTCGCAAAGACCGTAAACGAACTTTCTTCCGGCATAATCACCGTCAAGCCTGAAGTCATTGCCGAGGTCGATGATACGGCACTCCGGCTTTATGTCATGAGTGTCGACGAACTGACGGGAAATACCATGTCCCAGACAAAGGAAGATCACATCAGGATCATTCAGCTCAAGTCCGAAGCGGAGGTCTGTCTCTCCGATAAGGTCCCTATGGACAGAAGCGACAGGTGTGCCCTCTGACGATGTTGTGGTAGCCGCTACAATCTCTACATCCGGATGGTTCAGCAGGATTCTGAAAAGCTCTCCTCCGGTATATCCTGTGCCGCCAGCTATTGCTGCTCTGATTTTCTTCTGCATTTCAGGTTAGTCTTCTAAATTACCGTTGACTGAATAGTATATCTTCAGCGGATTTGCAATCACCTTGGTGAATCCTACTACGTCACGACCTGTGTATGACTTGTTGACCTCGCCGTATGCACCGAACTTGGAACTCATCAGGTCATGGTCGCTTGTACATCCCAGAACAGAGAAATGGTATGGCATAAGGGCAACTTCAACCTCACCGGTGACATTCTGCTCGATGCTGTCCATCATGGCCTCCATATCCCTGCAGACAGGGTCGAGGTACATCGCCTCGTGCATCTGCTGACCGTACCAGCCTGCGATCTGCTCCTTCCAGTAAAGCTGACCCTTTGTGAGAGTGTGCTTCTCGAGAAGGTGATGTGCCTTTACGATGACAAGAGGCGCTGCGGCCTCGAAGCCTACACGGCCCTTGATGCCGATGATCGTGTCGCCTATATGGATATCGCGTCCGATTCCGAACGGACCGGCAGCATCACGGACCGCCTTGATGACCTCTACAGGGCTCATCTCGACTCCGTTGAATGAAACAGGCTCTCCCTTGCGGAAGCCTATCTTGATATGCTCTGGCTCTGACTTTGTAACCTTTGTAGGATATGCTTCTTCAGGAAGGTAGCCGTCAGATGAAAGTGTCTCGACTCCTCCGATGCTTGTTCCCCAGAGACCCTGGTTGATTGAATACTTTGCCTTCTCCCATGAGAAATCGAAACCGTGGCTCTGGAGGAAGTCGATCTCGAACTGTCTTGTGAATCCCTCGTCACGAACCGGTGCAATGATCTGGACATGAGGTGCGAGGATCTCGAACACTATATCGAAACGTACCTGGTCGTTGCCGGCTCCTGTGCTTCCGTGTGCAACAGCGCATGCGCCGATGTTCTGAACGTGCTTGAGGACCTCAAGAGCCTGGAATACTCTTTCAGAGCTTACGGAAAGCGGATATGTAGCATTCTTGAGGATGTTTCCGTAGATGAGATACTTTATTCCTTTGCTGTAGTATGTGTCCACAGCGTTGACATTCTTGTGCGAAGCCGCACCGAGGGTGAGGGCGCGCTCTTCGATAGCCTTCTCCTCTTCCGATGAGAATCCACCGGTATTTACCATTACCGTATGGACTTCATAACCTTTCTCTTTCAGATATGGGACACAGAATGATGTGTCCAGTCCGCCGCTGAAGGCGAGTACAACCTTGTTGTTCATATGTATTGTAGTTTTTTATTTTCCTGATTTCTGTTCGCCGTCCTTCAAGTCTGCCATCTTGGGGTCGGCAGGATTCCTGACCTCGATGTGTTCTGCCGGATCATAAAGAAGCCCGGTGCACAGACACATCCTGTATTCGTTGCTTTCCAGAATCTGATAATTCCTGCATCCATGGCATCCCTTCCAGAATTCGGGGTCGTCAGTCAGCGCAGCGAATGTCACAGGTCTGAATCCAAGTTCGTAATTCATCTTCATGACAGCTGCTCCTGTCGTGATGCTGAATATCTTGGCATTAGGGAATTTTTCTCTTGAAAGTTCGAATATACGGGTCTTTATACGCATTGCCAGCCCCAGGCCGCGGAACGCATGGGCTACGATCAGACCTGAATTGGCGACATATTCCTTGCCGCCCCAGGTCTCGATATATGAAAAACCGGCGAATCTGCCGTCTTCGGCTATCGCTATTACAGCTTTTCCTGCGAGCATTTTCTCTGCTACGTATTCCGGAGTTCTTCTGGCTATTCCCGTACCTCTTTCACGGGCTGAAATCAATATCTCTTCGCAGATATTATCTGCATATTTTACGTGGTCTGCATCAGCCACCAATACATTTATTTGCATAAATGTTGAATTCTTTAGTTAATTGTTCTTTATTTGCGGATTGCCCTCCTGGAGGGAAGTCGATAGATGTCCTAACGGCAAGACAAACCGAGATTGTCAATTGCAATTGGGAGGGAATTGCCTCGAGAGCCCCTCCTAGATTCGGACTAGTACGAATATGTGTTTCTGAAAGTTCATATTGGGTACAAATATAGCCAATATATTCCATAAATATGCTAACTTTGCCTAGAAATTTGGTCTTGATATGACCTGAATCTGACTTGAACCGTGGCTAAGAAGAAGAAAAGAACATCTTCGGGAGTGGATCCTGAATATCTCAAAAAGCAGAAGGAATCGCTTGTGCGAAGGCATAGGCAGGTTATCTATCTGAATGACAAGGAGCTGGATGCTATAAATCTTTATTGTGAGCAGTTCAGGGTAAGTACCAAGGCTGTGCTTTACAGAGAAGCCATAATGGAGAAGGTCCTGTCTGAACTGGACGATAATCATCCGACCCTCTTTTAACCTTTGAAATCAATTGAAAAAATGAAGAAGATCATGGTTGTGATTGCGTCAATGATGCTGGCGGCCGCAGCTGCAGGCGCACAGGAAAATACAGTTGTTCAGAGCGTGGAACAGACGGTTGTCGACGACTATAAGATTGTCAGTGACAAGACTGAAGACGGTGTAAGATATGTTGTGGCGACTCCGAGTGCAAAAGTGTGCTCGAAGCAGATAGACATACAGATAAAGGACGGAATAATCCAGTCTGTAATATATACCAAGGGCTGCGAGGGTAACGCCAAAGGTATCGGAGCCCTTATCAAGGGTATGGGCGTCGAGGAGGCAGTCAGGCGTCTGGAAGGAATCAATTGCGGCAAGCGCGGCACATCATGTCCAGACCAGCTGGCCAAAGTGCTTAAGTCATTGTAATCAGAAACCTGTCTGTCAGGCTTCCGAAGTCATTGCTGCGTTGTAGCAGTGTCTGCAGAGGGGTTCGTATTCGTCTTTTTCTCCGAGGACTACGAGATCGTCGCTTGCTACAAGTCGATGCGAGTGGTTTGCAGGGCTTCCGCATCTCACGCATATGGCATGGACTTTCTGGATGTCCTCGGCTACGGCCATGAGTGCCGGCATCGGGCCGAATGGCTTGCCCATGAAGTCAGTATCGAGTCCTGCGATGATGACCCTGATGCCTCGGTTTGCAAGAGTCTGCACTACATCTACGAGAGTGTCATCAAAGAACTGGGCCTCATCAATGCCCACTACCTCCACGTCGCTTGACAGGAGAAGCATGCTTGCAGGGGAATCGATAGGGGTTGAAGGGATGCTGTGCGAGTCGTGCGAAACGACCTGGTCTTCAGAATATCTAACATCTATGCAGGGCTTGTAGATCTCCACTTTCTGCTTGGCGAACTGCGCCCTTTTCATACGTCTTATGAGTTCCTCAGTCTTTCCTGAAAACATTGATCCGCAGATTACTTCGATAGAACCTGCTTTTTTTGCACTTTCTAAAAACATTTCCTTATTTTTGTACAAATATAGTGAATAATTGACTTATGGAAAATAAAGAACGACAGATTTTGTCGGAAATCATGGACATGATGGCTTCCATCAGAAGCCAGCTGGAGATTCTTGATGAAAAGATGGCGCAGCTGCAACAGGCTGTAGGACAGGAAGATGTGGATGAGACTCCGATAGATCTGGATATAGATGACCTTATCGATGATCCGGTAGTCCCGGCTGTTTCCGATGTTCCGCAGGATGAACAGCAGGAAACTGAGGACGAACCTGATGAAGCCGTCGATGAACCTGTAGAGGTTGTTGAAGACCTTCCGATATTCGCCGATCCTGAATCGGTTCAGCTGGAGGTAAAAGCTGAACAGAAGGTGAAGCAGGCTGTAATAGATTCGATGACAGACAGGCAGGCATGGCGGACGGACATGCCGGGAACCCAGGTCAAGGATATAAGAAGTGCGATATCACTGAATGACAGGATACTGTTCATAAACATGCTTTTCGGTCAGGATCCGATGGCTTTTCAGGAAGCTCTGACGAAGATCAACCAGATGGTTTCGATTGATGAGGTTGTAGAGTATGTGTCGGAAGAACGCCCTGAATGGGATATGGGATCCGAGACGGTTTATCGTTTCATGATGGCGGTCCGCCGTAAGATCAGATAGCATGGCAGGCATTTTATATATTGTCCCTACTCCGGTCGGAAACCTTGAAGACATGACTTTTAGGGCCATAAAGGTCTTGAAGGAGGCAGACCTCATACTTGCGGAAGACACCAGGACAAGTTCCGTTCTCCTCAAGCATTATGAAATCAAGGGCCGCCTGGAGTCGCATCACAAGTTCAATGAGCATAAGACCGCTTCGATGATAAAGGAACGGATCCTTTCCGGGCTGAATGTAGCCCTGATAAGCGATGCCGGTACTCCCGGTATTTCAGATCCTGGCTTTCTGCTTGTCAGGACATGCGTCCAGGAGGGCATCGAAGTCCAGACCCTACCGGGTGCGACGGCTTTCGTTCCTGCCCTGGTGTCTTCGGGATATCCTTGCGACCGTTTCTGCTTCGAGGGCTTCATGCCTCAGAAGAAGGGAAGACAGACTCGACTGACTGAGCTGTCCGAGGAGACAAGAACCATGATCTTCTATGAGTCTCCATACCGTCTGGTAAAGACTCTCGAGCAGTTCGCCGAGTTTTTCGGTGCGGAGAGGGAATGTTCGGTTGCGAGGGAAATCTCAAAGAAATTCGAGGAACATAAGAGGGGCAGCCTTGCTGATGTGGCTGCCTGGTACAAGGAGCATGAGCCGAAGGGAGAGATCGTAATCATCGTTGCAGGGGCTCCGGAGACTAAAAAAAAGAAAAAAGCATATAAAAACGGAAAAATCTGCACTGAGGACGACGAATAATCTTGCATTTTCCGTATTGACGGCTACCTTTGCATAAGGAATGAACAATACGACAGATACTTTGCTTCAGGCAGGTATCTGTTTTTTTTGTTCATTATGGGAAGTTCAGAGAAAAAGAGGAAATCGGGGCTGTCGGAATCCTTCATAGTCGGGGTCATCGCCATAGTCTTCCTCATCGTAGGATATCAGACAGCCCTTTTTATTCATCAGGCGGCAACGATGAAGATTGCTGCAAACCGTGACGAACCGGATACGGTATATATATATATGCCGGCTGAGGGCGGCATGCAGGAGACAGGTGTGGTAAGGAAGAATGCGGAGCACACACCACGAGCCGAAACTGTCCGGAAGAATATTCCGCGAAAGAAGGTAGAGTCGTTCCGTTTCGATCCGAATACTGCTTCAGTGGATGATCTCTGCCGTCTTGGATTTTCGCCAAAGCAGGCCCAGTCCATAGATAATTACAGGAAAAAAGGAGGGCGCTTCCGTCGTAAAGGTGATTTTGCAAAGTCATATGTGGTGTCGGACAGCGTCTTCCTGCGTCTGGAACCTTACATAGACATACCTTTGGTCGATCTGAATCTGGCGGATTCGGCGGCCTTTGATGCTCTCCCGGGGATCGGCGGATGGTTCGCCTCGAAGATGATCGAGCATCGTGAGGCTCTCGGAGGATATTCATACAAGGAGCAGCTGATGGATATCTACCGTTTCGACAAGGAAAAGTTTGACGCTTTGAGTGATCTGGTAACAGTTTCTCCAGAGCATGTCACGCCTTATCCGCTGTGGTTGCTGCCGGCCGATTCTCTCATGCTTCATCCCTATATCGGCAACTATGAGACCGCCCGTGCAATCGTCCTCTACCGCGAAACCACCCCCAAAGACCAATGGACTGTAGATTTCCTTTCCCATACTGGAATCCTGTCGGAAGACGCTGCCGAAAAGCTGGCAGGGTGTCTTATTGCACAATAAAAAAAAGCATCCCGAAGGATGCTTGCTCGATTATTCCTGAACATTCTGAAGAACTTCGCGGATCTTTGCCTCAATCTCGTCGCAGAGCTCGATATTGTCGGTGAGGAGGTTCTTGACGGCCTCTCGTCCCTGTGCCAGCTTGCTCTCGCCGTAGCTGAACCATGAACCGCTCTTCTTTATGATGTCATACTCGACTGCAAGGTCGATGATCTCTCCGACTCTTGAGATTCCCTCTCCGTATACGATGTCGAATTCCGCCTTCTTGAACGGAGGAGCCATCTTGTTCTTGACGATCTTGACCTTTGTACGGTTTCCGAGAGCCTCGTCTCCGTCCTTGATCTGCGTTGTCCTGCGTACGTCGACGCGAACTGATGCGTAGAACTTGAGTGCGTTACCGCCGGTAGTTGTCTCCGGATTGCCGAACATCACTCCGATCTTGTCGCGGAGCTGGTTGATGAAGATGCAGCATGTATTTGTCTTGCTGATGTTTGCGGTCAGCTTCCTGAGCGCCTGGCTCATGAGTCTTGCCTGAAGTCCCATCTTCGAGTCTCCCATCTCGCCCTCGTTCTCAGCCTTTGGAGTAAGGGCTGCCACAGAGTCGATCACGATGATGTCGATTGCTCCCGAACGGATCAGGTTGTCAGCGATTTCAAGAGCCTGTTCTCCGTTGTCAGGCTGCGAAATCAGCAGTGTATCAAGGTCTACGCCGAGATTCTTCGCGTAGGTCCTGTCGAATGCGTGTTCTGCGTCGATGATCGCTGCGATGCCTCCCTGCTTCTGTGCCTGTGCGATGGCATGGATGGCAAGGGTGGTCTTACCGCTGGATTCCGGTCCGTAGATCTCGATGACCCTTCCGCGTGGGTATCCGCCGATGCCGAGTGCGGCATCAAGAGCGATGGAACCGCTCGGAATCACCGAAACCTCCCATTTTGGCTGATCTCCCAACTTCATGATCGTACCTTTTCCGTAATCTTTCTCAATCTTGTCAATCGTCGCCTGCAATGCCTTGAGTTTCGCGGCATTGATACCGGTACCTTCCTGTACTACTTCTTTAGCCATAAAT
>JAZNAW010000078.1:0-12098 GCA_045586745.1 Candidatus Cryptobacteroides sp. | reverse complement strand
AGTTGCACTTGGTCCCTATTTCGAGGACTTTATCAAATCTCAGATTGCACATGGCAGATATAATAATGCCAGCGAAGTGATTCGTGCCGGATTGCGTTTGCTTGAGGATAACGATACTAGAATTGCAGCATTGAAGAGTGCAATAGAGGAAGGGGTTAATAGCGGCGAGGCAGTTGATTTCGATCCTTCAGTACATCTTAAGGCACTTAAAGCATCAAAAAGAAATGCCTAAGGTTCGATATTCTAATAAAGCGGTGGAAGACCTGACATCTATCTGGGAATACACTTTCTCGGAATGGTCATAGAGACTGGCCGATGAGTATTATGAAATGCTGATATCAGCCTGCAATAGACTTCTTTATCCGTCTATCATCTCAAATAAATCATACGATGAGATTGCAGATGGTCTGCTAGGTGCCAGGGTAGGACGTCATCTGATATTTTACAATATCCTTGACAATGATGATGTAATGGTAATTCGTATCATGCACGAAAGAATGGACGTAAAAAGGCATTTGCCAATAAAGTAACATCAAACAGATTATTCAAATCCGTAGTGCTAAAGTATTGCAGTTGCCAGACTTTAGCATATTCCGACGGGCAAACACCCCATTGTACCGAAACGGTCGCAAAATCTTAGGTAAATCATTGACTTAAAGGCACTTTCGAAAGGCTCTCAGAGCGACCGTGTGACGGCCCATAGGAAGAAAAACGGCCCACATCTGGCTGAATATTGCTTCATACGGTATTGACGTCCAATGGCTTACACACGGACGGTAGCCATTGGATTTATGACCGACACCATGAGCCGTATGCATTCAGACGCACAGTTCGCCCTATGACCTCGGAATCGGTAACAACCCAATGGTAGGTTAAGCGTTGCTTGCGCTGTTGTCGGAACGCTCGCGATCGGTATGCTGATCGGTATGAAACTTCTGAGAGTTGACAAGGAAACTGCATATCTGATCAGTTCTGGAACTGCAATATGTGGCGGAAGTGCAATCGCTGCAGTTGGTCCTGTAATCAAAGCCAAACCGGCAAATATGTCTGTAGCACTCGCAGTGGTATTTGTTCTCAATGCCATCGCACTTTTCATATTCCCGTCTATCGGACATTGGCTGGGACTATCCCAACAGGAATTCGGCACATGGGCTGCAATTGCCATCCATGACACCAGTTCAGTTGTCGGTGCCGGAGCCGCATACGGAGAAGAAGCTCTGAAGGTCGCAACGACAATCAAACTGACCCGAGCCCTATGGATCATTCCTCTGGCTCTTGCCACATCGCTGATCTTCAAAAGCAAGGACCGAAAGATCGCCATCCTGTTGAACACATTCGTCCTCGACAGTATTCCCGCATTCGGCATGGCTGTCTCAGGACTTGCACGCAAATGTCTCACCCTGACAATGTTCTTCATAGGAGCATCACTCTCTACAGACGTACTGCGTACAGTCGGAATCAAGCCATTGATACAAGGCTTTCGGAATCACCAGTTTTTTTCGTATATTGCGGAAAAATAACACTATCATGAACCGAAAGCTTATTACAGTGGCTATTTCGCTGCTTGCTGCTTTGACGGCATCTGCCCAGCAGTCTAACGTAAACCTAAGTTACAACCCTCAGAAAGATACGGAAGGACTGATCCCCTTCAGCGCGAATCTGAATTCGCCTCAGGTAAATGACGACCAGACTGTCACTTTCCGACTCAGGGCTCCGAAAGCGGAGTCAGTAGCCCTGTCAGGTGCAATGACAACAGTAATGGGAGTCCGTGGAAACATACCTTTCACCAAAGGTGAAGACGGCATATGGACCCTCACTATCGGTCCTCTCCCTGTGGACATGTACCAGTACAATCTGGTTGTGGACGGTGTCAGCATGGCCGACCCGAACAATACATATGCATCCTTTACTGCAATGCCTCCTTACAGCGAACTCATCATCCACGGCGACGGACCATCATGGTGGGACGCCAAGGATGTGCCTCACGGAGCCATCACACGTCACATCTACTACAGTCCTGTCACCGAAGGACAGCGTGAACTCTATGTATATACCCCTCCTCAGTATAATCCGAAGAAGAAATACCCGGTCCTCTATCTGATGGGAGGAAGCGGAGAACTCCCGTCAAACTGGATGTATGACGGACGCGTGAACTTCATCATGGACAATCTCCTGGCAGAAGGAAAAGCGGAGCCTATGCTGATCGTACTTGTGAACAATCAGGTCGTTCACCGCAATCACCCGCAGCACGCCGATCTTACTTTCGACATCATGGAACGTGAATATCGCGAGGCTGTCATCCCATTCATCGACAGTCACTACAAGACCATCGCAAATCCTCACGGCCGTGCCATTTCCGGTCTCTCGATGGGTGGTCGCCACACTATCTTCGTAGGTCTGAAGTCTCTTGATCTCTTCGCAAACTTCGGTGTCCTCAGTGCTGGTGACAACAAGCCTGAAGAGACCCTTGGCGAATTCCTCAATGACCCTAAAGTCAACGACAAGGTGGATTATCTGTTCGTCGGACAGGGAGGCGCTGAAGAGAAGGGCATGTTCAACTTCCGCGTCAAGCCTTTCAGGGAAGCGCTCGAGCAGCACGGAATCGAATACGAGTACTTCTGCATAGGTGAAACCGGTCACGACTGGTCTACCTGGAGAGGACTCCTCTATTACGGCTTCCTCCCTAACCTCTGGAAGAAATAAATCACCAGACACATACGAGAGATACTCCGATCGGGGTATCTCTTTTGTTTTGACGTCCCTGTATGTCATGAGATTGACATCCAACCCTTCTACCTAGCTTCATGATATTCTGTACGAATTCACATGGTGGGCAAATTTGTAACCCACCGTGAGCTGCAAGTACCCCTGTACGCAATATATCGCAAGTTCTCTCACATGGTTGGCGGGAAATTGTACCGTCATGTGATGTCAGGATGGTTTATGCCATCAGACATTTGGTCAGGCGGAATCGGAGCATGGTACTTACCAAGAGATAGCAGAAAGCGAAAGTGGTCAGGCTGTTGCAAAGGATGTGGATTACCAGAGGCGTTCCTTCCGGAAGAACAGCCTGATACAAGTCATATCCGACATGTACAAAGAAGAAGTGGCATAGATATATGCCGAATGTTGCGGATGCCATCTTTGAAAGGATTGGTGAGTAAGCCACATTCAGCTTCTGTATTATCACAAACACCGGAAAGGTAATGCAGAAAACATTCCAGTCGCATACACCGAAGATGTCGGAACTTCCGGGATGCAGTCCTGACCCATGCGTTCAGTATCGGAATGATCAGATACAGACCGACCAGCATATACAGATACCAGAGAGGCGTCGTATCATAATTGAAGTTCAGGAAGAAAGTAGAGGCTTTATAAACAGTATCCTTTAATGTATATGCAGAACCATCCATCAGAGGGAATGTACATCCTCCGGACAAAACCTGATATAAATAGAACAGGAAAGGAAGCGACACCGACCAGAATACAAGCGGGATTGCAAGGCGTTTGAGACGTCTGGAGTAGAATTCACCCATGTTTAAAGATGTAGGCAACAACAAAAAAGCATGCGACAATACGCAACATATCTACCCATCCGATATGATTCTTCACTGCATTCATCTCCATATGATTTCACAAACTCAACAAATATTGCATATTATTTTAATCAATTCCTCCAGGAGAAACATCGATACTTTTTAGTCTTCCTTTTTTGTTTTCTTTAGACGTCCGCTTTTTCTCAGGGCCTCAGAGATTATCCATTGAAGCTGTCCGTTAGTTGAACGGAATTCATCTTCCGCCCACTTCTCTATAGCTTCCATGGTCTGGGCATCTACTCGTAAAACGAAACTTTTAGTCTGCTCTTTAGGCATACCTATCAATGATGAAGTGTTCCGGCATTTACTACAGGCTGAGCTGACTCATCAGAACAAAGAACTACAAGCAGGTTGCTTACCATAGCAGCCTTGCGCTCCTCATCAAGCTCAACAACATTGTTATCTGCAAGTTGGTCTATCGCCATCTTGACCATAGACACGGCTCCTTCCACAATCTTCTCTCTTGCAGAGATGATTGCATCTGCCTGCTGGCGACGAAGCATCACTGCAGCGATTTCAGGGGCATATGCAAGGTAATTGATGCGAGCTTCAACAACTTCAATACCGGCCATATCAAGGCGTTCTGCAAGCTTCTGCTCAAGTTGGTCGTTAATCTCATCTGCATTTGAGCGGAGACTCAGCTCCCCCTCAAGGGCTGCATTATTGTCATATGCATAGCATCCTGCCACCTGACGGAGAGCAGCATCACTCTGTACCGCAACAAAGTTCGCAAGAGCGTCCATACGCGTTTCACTTGCGGATTTAGTAGTTATGGCAGTCTGTCCGTTATTCACCTGAGTAGTTGTGGCAGGTTTGGGAGCATCAATATTAAAGATTGCCTTATATATTTCCTCAGCCTTAACCCTCCAGACAAGCACCAGACCGATCATAATAGGGTTACCCATCTTGTCGTTTACCTTGATAGGTTCAGCATTAAGATTTCTTGCACGAAGAGAAATCTTCTTTACGCTCATGAAAGGATTGACCCACCAGAAACCTTCCTTAAGGAAATTACCACGATATTTTCCGAAGAACACCAGGACTCTTGCCTGATTAGGCTCGATCACCATCAATCCAAGCAACAATACAAGAGCAAATAGAATGGCGACTACCCCCAGTATGGCAGTAAGACCATAGTCTACATTGATTGCATTAACTATCCCCCATACACCAACTGCTATAAGTGCCAGTGAAATGAAAAACATCACAAAACCGTTTGTCTTGAAACCTTTGTACTCAAAATTGAAATTCTGCTCCATAATATGACTTATTAAAATGATATCATTTTGATATCACAAATTTAGTACAAATAATTTAAATTCCAATTATTTCATACGTTTTTCTCATGGTCGGTAAATTTGTGACCAACCGTGAGCGATAACTGCCCCTGTACGCAATATATCGCATGTTCTCTCACATGGTTGGCAAGGAATTGTACCGTCATGCGATATCAGGGTGCTGACTTCGCATTTCAGTGGCAAATAACGGAATCTCGCGCTGATACAGGGACATCCTTTCATCCAGGTTGTCTCTTTTTTGCAACAATCAGTTTTGTAGTACGTCTTTATATGCGGACAGACAATAAATCAAAGAATCATGAAACTTATATATTCCGAAGATTGGGACGTGTTATTCAATATAAATCATTAAATTTGGGAATCAATGTGAATTAACTTATCAGATTACAGGAGGACAGACTATGAAAATACTCATTATCGGAGGAACCGGCACCATCAGCAGCGCCGTAACAAGACAACTAGCATCAGAGGGACATGAACTTTGGCTGATCAACCGCGGCAACCGCAGCGCTGAAGTGCCCGGGAACGTCAGACTGATTACAGGAGACATAAACGAACATCCTGACGAGGTCATGGCAAAACTCGGAAACGAGACCTTCGATTCAGTATGTGAGTTCATAGGATTCCTGCCCGAGCAGGTGGAGCGAGACATAAGATTATTCACCGGCAGGACAAGACAGTATGTCTTCATCAGTTCCGCATCTGTCTATAATAAACCTGCAGGTCAATACATCATAACAGAAGGGACATCATTGGCAAATCCATATTGGGAGTATTCAAGAAACAAGATTGCCTGCGAGAATATCCTCATGAAGGCATATCGTGAGAATGGATTTCCAGTGACAATCGTACGTCCGAGCCATACTTACGGTGAACGAAACATACCTGTCAGCGTACATGGAACCAAAGGAAACTGGCAGATCCTCAAGCGCATGCTGGAAGGCAAGCCTGTCATCGTCCATGGAGACGGCAGTTCTCTATGGACAATGACATGGAACGAGGATTTTGCGAAAGGCTTCATCGGTCTGCTGGGAAATGTCCAGGCATCAGGCGAGGCTTTCCAGATCACATCAGATGAATCACTTACATGGGACCAGATATATAGATGCATGGCAGATGCCCTCGGCGTAGAATACAAGCCTTATTACGTAGCATCCGAATATCTTGCCGCAGCAGCTCCTGCAGAATACGACATGAGAGGATGCCTTTTAGGGGACAAGGCTGTATCAGTAGTCTTCGATTGCAGCAAACTTAAACGCGCAGTACATGGCTTCAATGCTACTACACGCTTTGAGCAAGGTATCCGCAAGAGCATTTCATACATGCTGGAACATCCGGAAGTCCAGATTGAAGACCCAGAATTCGACTCATGGTGCGACCGTGTCATCGAGGCACTCGAGAACACATTAAAACTCTAACGAGTATCTGTATTTTCAACCCCTCGTCACTTATTTTTTGAAATACTGGAGATTGTCGAAGGATGGCTTCAGTTCGCCTCGCTCGATCCTGTGGATGATTTCCACAACCTTGTCATTCATAGGAGTAGGACATCCTACCTTTCTGCCGTAATCCGATACAGAACCGTTTATTGCATCCACTTCCGTCAGCTTTCCCTTCTCCAGATCCTGAAGCATGCTCGCCTTGAGTCTCGCATGCTTTCGGATTGCTATCGGAATGATGAAGAACGAGACAGCCTTCTTCAAAGAGCCCTTGTAATCAAGCAGCTTCACGATATCCTTGCCCTGAACCGGCTCGATCCTGATTCCGTCTGCAGCACATACATCAATACATTCCTTGATCAGAGCCTGTACGATGCGGCGTGACTCCTTCGGAGCAGCCGCCTCGCCGAATGTGCATCCGAGCACAGCGCTCATTCCGGAGAATGAAGCATTTATAAGCAGCTTGCTCCATCTTGTTCCGATGAAATTTTCCTCAACTTCTACAGTACCCATCATCTCCAGCAGCTCCTTTACCCTGTCAAAATGTCCGCTGCGGTATGAAGATATCGATCCCAGCGAGAAAGAAAGCGCGTCAGGTTCGCTTGTCAGTTCACAAACTCCCGGTGACTGCATGGTTGCACCCCATGCTACAGTACAGCCAAGAACTCTCTCTTCTCCCAGAATTTCAGCAATCTGCATTTCAGGGAGGCCGTTCTGGAAGGTCACAAGCACGCCGTCGGGCGCAAGATAACCATTGAGCATCTGCACGACTTCCTTATTGTTCTGCTGCTTGGTCATAAGGAATATTATATCATATTCTCCAGACATGCAGTCCGGCGTGTATGCAGTCACCTTCTGGACAAAATCCATCGTTCCGGTCACCTTTGCACCACCGGCGTTCAAAGCCTCGACATGGGCCTTATTGCGGTTTATGAGTTCAACAGGAGCACCGGCCTTGCTGATGAATGCTCCCAGGATAGTGCCCAAGGATCCGGCACCATATATCGCTGTACGTAAAGTCTTCATATCTTTTAAAGTTTCTGATTAATTTCAATCCCCATGATATAGTCGTTCATATAGAACCCGTTACCGATATGGAAATCTCCCTGTCGCAGGATCTTCAGTCCGAGATGCTGATAGAATCCTATGGCGGAATTGTTTCTGTTGACATTGAGCTCCAGAAGGGCCGGACGGCCATACGACTCACTGGTCACATGATCCAGAACCGTTTCGAAAAGTACCCTGCCAAGTCCGTTTCCCTGCTCTGACGGAAGCACATATATCTTCTGGAGGTGCCAGAGTATCCTGCCGTCATCTGCAATCCCGTCGGGCTGCACAGACACATAGCCGCATGGAACATCCTCACGGAAAGCGACATAATACACATGACCATCTCCCATCTGACGTTCGAGACTGGACGGAGAATACATCCAGTCCATCATGTATTCCATCTGCCCGGCAGACAATATATCGCGATATGTATGGCGGAAGACAACCTCCGCCATATCATGAATCAGCTTTATACTTTCAGGGCCGACACGCCTGACGCTATAAGGTCTCATACGTCAAGACTGCAATACCTTTAAAGCATCTTCAACATTGTTAGGACGGATTATCACATTGGCGGTATCACCGTCCGAAAAGGCATACATATACTCGATGAACACATTATTGGATGCCAGTCTTTCAAGGATTGCCGACAGAGAGCCGGGAACATTCTCGCAGTTCAGGCAGAGGACATCAGTAACCATTACTGCAATATCCGCAGCACGAAGCACCTCAACAGCCTTGTCCACATCAGGGACTATCAGTCGGAGGAGACCGAAGTCGGCAGTCTCGGCCATACTGAACGCCTGCATGTTGATACCGTTGTCAGCAAGTATCCTTGCGACCTCATTGATTCTTCCTGTCCTGTTCTCCAGGAAGATTGATAACTGTCTTATGATCATAACTATTGCAACTTTCTTTTATCGATAACATGTTTTCCCTTGCCCTGAGCACGTTCGATGCTTCCCGGTTCCATCAGGCGGACATCTGCCGCGATGGAAAGTACGCTCTTGAGCTTGTCGCTCAGTTTCTTCTTCATCGCCAGCATGCTTCCGATGTCGTCGCTGAAGAAGTCCTTTCTGACCTCAACCTGTACCTGCAGAGTATCCAGATTGTTGACACGGTCAACTATGAGCATATACTGAGGCTCGAACTCCTGCATTTCGAGGATGACGCTCTCAACCTGTGATGGGAAGACATTGATTCCCCTGATGATAAGCATATCGTCGCTTCTGCCGACGATCCTGCTCATACGAACTGATGTACGGCCGCATGGACAATCCCCTTCCATCAGTGTACAGAGGTCCTTTGTACGGTATCTCAGGAGCGGCATACCCTCCTTCGTCAGGGTCGTGAACACAAGCTCACCCTGTTCGCCACGAGGAAGCTGCTCCAAAGTATCAGGATCGATGACCTCAGGATAGAAATGGTCTTCGTTAATATGCGAACCGTTCTGTTCCTGGCACTCATATGACACTCCAGGGCCCATGATTTCGCTGAGTCCATAGATATTGTATCCCTTGAGACCTAGGCGTGCCTCGATCTCCTTCCTCATGTTCTCTGTCCAAGGCTCTGCACCGAAGGCTCCTACACGAAGTCCGATCTCGCTCTTGTCAATGCCAAGCTTCTCCAAGGTTTCCGCCAGATAGAGGGCATACGACGGGGTACATGCTATACCTGTGATGTTCAGGTCCTTGATAAGCCTGATATGCTTCTCGGTATTTCCGGTCGAAGCCGGTATCACTGTCGCTCCAAGATTCTCTACTCCGTAATGGGCACCCAGACCTCCCGTAAAGAGTCCGTAACCGTAACTTACAGAGAAGGTATCCTCTCTTGTAACACCATACGCGGTAAGGCATCGTGTCATTACCTCCGACCATACGGCAAGGTCCTTTCTTGTATAGCCTACTATAGTAGGGTTACCGGTCGTACCAGACGATGCATGCACACGGACGATCTCCGACGCCGGAGCTGCCTGAAGGCCGTATGGATAATTGTCACGCAGGTCCTGCTTGGTCGTAAACGGAAGTCTGACTATATCGTCAATTGTCACGATATCCTCAGGCGAAACATTCATCTCCTGCATCTTGTTTCTGTAGAACGGCACATTATGATAGACATACTGTACCAGTTTCTGGAGCCTTTTTCCTTGCAGTTCCCTCATCTGCTCCCGGCTCATGCATTCCTTGTTTGGATTCCAGATCATAATTCTCTATCTATTTATCGGATGGTCCTGACGGAAAGCCTTCATACGTTCCTCAAGGACCGGATATAATTCGTCACTCATACGGGATGTGCATGCACGCACTCCCTTCTGTCCGCTTCCTGTGGTAGAAAGCGAAATGCTGCTTACACCATAATACAGAAGTTCACGAAGCAGCTCGCCGCCGTCCATATCACCGTATCCTATGGTAAAGAAGAAGCCGTCTCCCACAGACTGCGTCACATCGGTATCATATACTATATGGAAACCGTTATCAGTAAATATCTTCTTCATCTTTTCCGCACGGACTGCATAATCACGTGTATCCTCCACAAAATTGAGCTTGCCCTCGGTAGAAAGCCGGAGCATCTCCGCATATGCATACTGGGTAGAGGCAGTACATCCGGACGTGATCATATACAATATCGATGCGGTCAATGTCTCTCCGAAGACTCCGGAGTCGTTATATCTCTGTGCAAGAGCGTCGTAACGTCTTTCAAACAAGGTGTCACTTATGCAGAGCATTGCGATTCTCTGACCGGCATAGCTGAAAATCTTTGATGCCGACAGCATCAGGATGTAATTATCTGTATATCTTGCAACTGTCGGCGGATATGGAGCTTCGAAAGGATGTCCGAGATCACAGCGGTAATCCATGCAGAAATAAGCAAGGTCCTCGATTACCGTCACATCGTATCTGTCAGCCATTTCTCCTATTATCTGCAGCTCTTCCTCTTCAAGGCAGATCCATGCAGGATTGTTAGGATTTGAATACACGATTGCAGCCACATCACCGTCAGAAAGCATCTCCTCAAGCTCTTCACGAAGAGCCTGACCTCTGTATGCATATATATCGAACGCCTTCCACCCTGCACCGATCACGCGAAGCTGCGACTTCTGGATCGGAAAGCCCGGATCGATGAACAGAACCTTATCCTTTCCGGGAACCCTCTGGGTACATGCGATGAACGAGCCGAATGAGCCCGCTACGCTACCCACCGTAGGTATACAGCTCCGTGGAGAGACTTCAATGTCCATGAATGCCTTTACAAAGCGTGAGGCTTCCGTCTTAAGCTCCGCCACACCTGCTGCTGCCGGATACTGCGATCCCACTCCTCGGTCCAGGGCTGCCTTTTCAGCCTCTACTCCGAATCTGTTTACCGGAAGTCCCGGCGAACCCTGGTCCATACGGATAAACGGGATGCCTGTAGCCTTTTCCAGATACTGGGCGGTCAGCAGGACCTCGCCGATCGTCGCCTTCGACAGATCGGCGATATGGAGGTCGGCTACCGCCTTCTCTACAAGTTCTTCACTGAATATCTTCATAATACATCCGAATCATTTAAAACCGGAAACTTCTTCCTGAACGCTTCCAGCATATCCATATCAATTTCAGCGCAAACTGACATTTCGGCTTCATCCTCACAGGAAGCCGTTATCCTTCCATACGGATCGATGATCATGCTGCCGCCTGAATATTCATTCGACGGGTCTGTACCTACCCTGTTCACTCCTGCAACATAACACTGGTTCTCTATGGCACGGGCAACCAGCAGAGATTTCCATGCACTCACACGCACAGACGGCCAGCTGGCCACATAAAGGATCATATCATAATCACCGCGATTACGCGACCATACAGGGAATCGCAGGTCATAGCATACCTCAAGCAGAATCCTGACTCCTCTGAACTCCACGACAACTCTTTCCGTTCCTGCGGTAAAGCGCTCATGTTCACCGCCGAAGGTAAAGAGATGCTTCTTGTCATATGACGAAACGCTGCCGTCAGGCTTTACAAAGTAGAATCTGTTATAGTATCTTCCGTTCTCCCTGACAGCAACACTTCCTGCTATGGCAGCATCAAGTCGGGCTGACTTCTCCTTCATCCATAGGAGGGACTTTCCTTCAGCATCCTCGGCTATACCCTCCGGATCTGTACAGAAGCCTGTCGAGAACATTTCGGGCAGAACGTACAGGTCTGCTACAGGCGCCGAGTCAACTGCAGCGTCCGCCCTGCGGATATTCTCATCCACATCCGCCCATACTATATCCTGCTGTATGATTGATACCTTCATCATCTCAATTCCTCCAGAAGTCCTTTACATCCGGCTAGAACATCCTGATAAGTCTGCTCAAAGTCGCCTGTGTACCACGGGTCTGCCACATCACGAGAAAGCCCTGCATATTCCATCATCATATGAACCTTTCCAACCATCGCGCTTTCGCCAACAATGCGCGAAAGCCACCTCAGGTTCGACCTGTCCATGACTATGACAATATCCTGTGCGTGAAATTCGTCAGGCGATATCTTATGTGCGCTATGTCTGCCGAAAGGAATTCCCTTTTCGCGCAGCTTCCTCTGTGCAGGCGGATATATAGGATTGAACCATTCCTCATCGGAAACGGCTCCTGAAGTAATCTCGAACTGATTTTCCAGACCTGCCTTTCTGACCAGATCCTTCATCACGTACTCTGCCATCGGGCTTCGGCAGATGTTGCCGTGGCACAAAAACAT
>JAZNAW010000077.1:0-4419 GCA_045586745.1 Candidatus Cryptobacteroides sp. | reverse complement strand
CCCCCTACTTGTTTCCCAGTACCAATGAACGTCATCTCTACCGTCGTATGCAGCCCGCTCTAAATACATCATTTCATCTTCCTCGCTTTTGTTGTCCGCTTTCATGAATTTAGTTTTAAGCCAAGTATAATCTCCTTCTGTCTCAGGAAACATCAGGTCATATTCCACAGTGAACACATCGCCGAGAAAATTAAGAGGATCCTTCATGAGAGGACATATCTTGGTACCCCATTCCGAAATAAGTATCGCCTTCTTGCCGTTTATCGAAACGACCTCTGCCACACCTTCTATCAGTTCCCACTGACTTGGGAACTCACCGAGCTGTTCGTTGTCCATCGGATCGTCAAAGATAATCTCATCGCCTGCCACGAAGTCGCTCTTGGCGTATGTCATTTCAAGTGACGGGGTCTGAGGCTGGACAGGTTCCGGCTGTACCGGGGCTACGGGAGTTTCCTGAACCGGAGGTGCCGGAGCCGTAACCGGAACAGAAGGAGCAGGGACTTCGGTCTTTCCGTTGCCTCCACCGTTCAAAACATCCTCTGCCTTATTGAAGGCTCCGTCAATAATTTCATCTGTCTTCTGCTCGATTTTCTGTTCGATCTTCTGCTTCGCCTTCTCCTTAACCTTTTTACCCAGCTGGTCAAGCCAGCTCTGCGCATAAATCTGTGATGCACTGCAGCATGCTGTCATAAGCATCATTGTAATGATAATCCTTTTCATATGCGTATTGTTTTAATGGTTGCTCCAGCGGTGTCACAATACAGCAAAGGCGTGAACTAAAGCCTATCCTATGAAAGCGGGCTCTGGTAAAGCCTTTGGACTAAAATAAGCAACAGCTCACGCCAGTATAAACAATACGCATATACAGATAGCGTGAAGAGCATGCCTTTTCCCGTCCGTAAATTTACCAGATTCGCTTTCAGGGAATGAAGCATTACACTTCCTATGTCTGAATGTTTCACAAATATAACAAAAATCCGGAAAACATCCATGCCATGCTCCATGCTGTTGCTTAAACTGTAAGCAAATAAAGCGAATGGCTTCGGAAAAACCTCCGGATCCGTATCTATATGAGTGCAGTCTGCTGAAGTTTGGACTTGTTTTACCCTTTGCGGGCACCTTCAAGCCATGCGGCAGGCGTAATGCCTTCCATTTTCTTGAACACAAGGAAGAAGGTCGAGCGGGAACGGAATCCGCACTCTTCGTATATACTGTCAATATTATAACCTTTTGTCTCAAGTTGCAGAAGAAGTCTCTTGGCCTCTTCAACACGCATCCTGTTGACGAAATCGAAGAAATTCATCTTAAGGTAACCGTTTATGGAGCGCGAAAGGGTTCTGGCAGACAGGCCGGCCTCCTTTGCAAAGATAGCCAGAGAAATGTCCGGACGGAGATATGCCTTGCTTGATGCAAGATAAGCGGAAGCCTGTTCGCAGACGGCTTTCATCTCTTCCACCTGCATTGCTGGTTCAGTCTTCGGACTTTCCGGCAGAGATTCAGTCTGTCTTACCGGCATTATCTGCTGAGTCAGAGAACACCACACAAGATAAGTCATGCTTATGACATTTATGATCTGGATCAGCCATGCATCTGTCCTCGGCCATATCTGATAGCATATCTGGACTATGATGAAACAGACGAAGAAGAGTATCTGGAATCTGTACACCCATTGCTTCTGCAGCCATTCGGCATCTGATGACGTCTGCATGATCCTCTTGCGCGCTCTGGCCATGTATATGAATATGGCAGGATAATAGATGAGCATCTGGAGCAGGATCACACACACGTTCAGATCTCCGACCCAGTTGTCCTCTCCTGTCATTTCATACAATATGGTATCCATACGCTGCTGGCTGCCCATAAGAATGCCGATCATGAAAAATACGATGGCAGGGATGAAATGAAGGGACTTCCTGAAGTGCCACCGGAAATCCGGGTCGTAATTGGCTTTCGTAAGGATCCACAGAAGCGGCATGAGAGTCGTGTTTACAGAGAATGCAAACGGCAAGAGGAACTCCGACAAGCCGTGCCAGGCAAGCATTCTGCTCATATTATACAGGTACACAGGAACTGTCGGTATAAAAGTGACAAGGGCCGCATAACCGTTCATACCCTTGAATTTCGATGAAGTGACCAGAAGAGCCGTAAAGAGAGTCAGCACGACGATACTTGCTGCATTGACAGCTAGTATGAACTGTGAATAATCCATGACATGTAATGTTTTTTCAAATATAGTGATTATCTTTGAAAGATAAACAACAATGTGTATGGCTTTCACTTTATTCAAATCAGGAGAAGAACTCTGGAACATGGCCTTTGACCATATCAAGACAGACAAAGACTATGAAGAGTCCATAAGACTTTTCGAGAAGGCTCGCAGGTCAGGCTATTATAAAGACGGATACGCCCCTTTGGGATATCTGTATTTCAACGGACTGGGAACTGAAAAGGACCAGAAGAAGGCCTTTGATATCTACCGTTATGACATCAATGAGAACAAGGGGATTTCAGCCTGGGGCCTGAGCATGAGCCAGTACTATATAGCCTTCTGCTATATGAACGGCCAGGGCACGGCCAAAGACACGGCAGCGGCCCGGAGGATGTTCAAGGCGGCTGCAGACAACGGTTATATCGAAGCGAACTACAGATATGCCAAGATGGTCTACAAGCCTGTAGGAACCGATATGAATGCATTCTTCACGGCAAGAAAGTACATGAAGGCCGCTTATGACAAGCGTGGCAAGCTGTCCAGGTCTATAGCAGACAGCACGATCAAGGCCTACCACGACTGGTTCGAGGTTCTGTCCGACGAAGACTGCAAGGGAATGAGCTCGTTCGATATCCATAAGAAGGCTTACAATTTCCAGCATGGCATGGATTCCTATCCGGAGGATATGGAAGAAGCACAGAGATGGTACAGGAAGGCTGTTTCCCTATATCAGACTGAAATTGCGACCGACAAGGTTTCGGCATACAATTATGCCCTGTGCCTGCATGCAGGTCTGGGAGTGGAAAAGGACCTTGAAAAGGCGAGACAGATGCTGAAGAAGGCGGCTGCCATGGGCGACAAAGACGCAGTCGACCTGCTGTACCAATGGTATCCGGACGAAAAGGAAAAGGAGATGGTGAGGGAAGCGGATGCCGACAACGCTTCGCACGAGGCCATAATCAATGCGGCCATGCATTACTTCGACAATGGCGAATGCGAGACAGCCGTGCGATATGCAAAGAAGGCCATCGAGAAATACGGTTCCCCTGACGGCTGGGCGATCTATGGAGCCGTATCCGAATACGGACTCAAGCCATACAGGAAAGACATTCCTCAGGCCGGAAAGTATTATCTGTCTGCCGCAAAATGCGATATGGTTCCGACAGTGCCTAAACTCCGTTACTTCATATGTGATTATCTGTTCAAGGTGGTTATCCGGGATGAGAAGGAGTATAGTTTTGATCCGGATCCGTCTGAATACCTCCCTTATCTTTCCCAGTTCATAAGAGTCTGCTGTGACGACGGCAACATATGTGCCATAAGGTCAAGAGGTGTCATCCTTTACCAGGGCGGGGAATATGACTCCGCCTACGAGGACCTTTCCAAAGCGTTCGACGAGGCCTTTGACATCTATGCGGCCAAATATCTCGGAGCGCTCCATTTTGCAGTCGATTCATACAAGGACATGGACAAAGCCGCATATTATTACAGGATACTTGTCGACAGGGATTTCGGAACCCAGTTGGAATTAGGTCTTTATTGCAGAGTGATATTATCCACCATACATAACGAGAATTCTGAAGAATACCGGAAGTATCTCAAGCAGGGTGCAGAATATGACAACAACTTCTGCAAATTCTCGCTGGGAGTCTATTATGCGATCGGCACGAACGGATTCTGGAAGAACACGACCAAGGCAAGAGAACTGCTCACAGACCTGCGTAACGACCCTGAATTCGGAGAAAGTGCAAGAAAGGCTCTTACGATGCTTTAGTTATGCAAAAAACTATACGCAAAGGTTTGCAATATTGGATATTATGCTTATCTTTGCGCCCGCTTTGGGTTTACTTGCCAGTGACCCGTAAAGTTTTGATGTTTAACCCTTAATCTTTTTCAGCTATGGCAGAATATCTTATGCCCGAAAAGAAACAGGAGCTTTTCGAGAAGTACGGAAAGTCTAATACTGACACAGGTTCTCCTGAGAGCCAGGTGGCATTATTTTCCTACCGTATCGCTCACCTTACCGAGCATCTTAAGAGCAACAAGCACGACTATGTAACCCGTCGTTCGCTTCTTAAGCTTGTAGGTAAGCGTCGTCGTGTACTTGATTATCTCAAGTCAGTTGACATCGAGAGATACAGAGCTATCGTCAAGGAGCTTGGCCTCCGTCGATAAGCTACATCATAGTAGGAACCGACGAAGGGGGAGCA
>JAZNAW010000076.1:0-5918 GCA_045586745.1 Candidatus Cryptobacteroides sp. | reverse complement strand
GTTGTCAGATGCCAATTCACCCAGTTCTTTCTTAGCTGCAACGCAAGGCTTGCATCCATAACTTCCGAAGTAAAGGAGCATGGTCTTACCTTTGAATTCATTGAAGGTATGCACGTTGCCGTCAATGTCATACATCCGGGTATTCATTGGCAGGGTATCACCGATATTTAATGTCGGGCCGGCAGGTGAGAGGAGTCTGGAAATGACCTTGCCTTTTTCGCTTTCCCTTGTTTCCGGATCAATATCAGACCATATTGCCGTAATTTTTTTCTGCAGTTCCTTGTCTTTAAGTTGGAAGGCGGCATTTGCATAGCGGTACATCAGGTCAAGCCAAGGAGCAGACACCTTCTTCTGGTCCTTCAGCCAAGCCGTTGTGATATCAGTGACCTCTTTGTCCAGGGGATCTTTTGCACGCAGATATTCCATCGCTTTGCCAATCCTGCGGTATTCCAGTTCCATTTCCTGCATCTGGTGCAGCATCGGAGCGACAAGGTCCTGATAAGATTGGTATATCTTCTGATTCTTCACCTTGCTTTCCACTATCCAATCCTTTATCAGATATCCATCACCTTTAACCTTGATATCCGCTCCCGGTTCGGCATAGATATCCACACTCATGCTGGAAAAAACTCCTACATGTGGGGTGACGAGATGATAGCTGACATTATCTTCCGCAGCTGCACTGAAAGAGAAACTACCATTTATCAGCGTGTCGATAGCTATCATATCTGTGGATGAACCGGTCGTCCTCTTGACCAATATGATCATGTAGCCGTCCTCGACGTTCCCGATTTCTCCGGTTATATTGAATGGAGCATCATGACTTACCTGACCTTTATGGTTACATGATGACATGATCAGACAAATGAATCCAAACAGCAGATGGTATATTTTCATTTTGCTAGGGCTTTTATAGTTTTGGCATCTTCCCGAACCATACTCGTGCCAAATATCTCATTGTATTGAATATCAATACTTTCGTATTTTGAGGCCTTATTATGAGTGTAAAGAAACTTTACAAAAGTGTAAAGTTAAAATTTATTTTATCGAACTAAAATAAATTTTAGTTCTCCTTCCGGATACCAAGAAAAGTGCGATGATGATAAGAAACGGAAAAACTTTCCGGATTTTGCCACATAAATTTCCATCCGGTTGATATCGTTCGGAACTTCATGGAAAAAAGCATGAAGAATTATCGTCTGGCCGTCGATGAAAACGGTTCTCCGTTCGTCCTGAACAGCAAGGGATCGATCGATTTCGGGTACATCACAGAAGAAATGAACCTCCCGGCAGCGCCTATCAGGGTTGCAGAAGGGGATGATAACTATGGTTTAGTCCATATAGAACTTCGCCATGGAGAACAGTTGCGTGATAATGGATTCAATTCTGCGCATGAATTCATAGAATACGTTTCAATGAACTTTGAATCCATCAGACAGGGAATAGGAGATACATTTCTTCTTGAAGTTCAGAATGAACATAATGATACTTTGTTCATTAAACTCGTAAACGATCTGGGATACTGGAAAGTGATCAGCGGAGGAGTCTTCAATCTTCGATACTCTAAAAAGAAAAAGGAAATCTACTCCGGCTCTGACAACCGGGCACCGCAGCCAGCCCCTGACGGTGAAGGTTTGAGTCTCTCAAAGATGTAAGGCAGGATAATCTCGAGAGACGAGCAGTATAACTCCTTTGTAGAAATCCTTTTCTATCCGCAAAGATATCAAAATTCGTTCAAAATCAATGCTTTCAATGAAGAATTATCGTCTGGCCGTCGATGAAAACGGCTCTCCGTTCGTCCTGAACAGTAAAGGCTCGATCGATTTCGGGTACATCACTGAAGAAATGAACCTTCCGGCAGCGCCTATCAGGGTTGCTGAAGGGCAGACCGGTCCCAAGGGTTATGGTCTTAAGCATATTGCCGAAGGACATGAAAAGGAAATCATCAATGCCGGCTACAATTCGGTGTATGATTTCGTAGAAGATGTAGCTAATGATTTTACGGAGATTAAAGAGGGTAAGAATGGCTCGTTTCTATTGGAAAAGGGAGATGCTTACCATAATACACTGTTCGTTGCATTATCCCGAGAAGGGGATTATTGGAAGGTAATCAGCGGGGGAATATTCAGGACCAGATATTCAAAAAATAAAAAGATAATCCATTCTGCCTCCGAAGTGCGGACATCTTCTCCTGCTGAAGATGATCTTTTGCCAAATGAAGATATAGTATAACAGGAATCTTCAAATGCTACCGGTAATAGATCTGGACTATCCTTTTCTATCCGCAAAGATATCAAAATTCATTCAAAGTCAATGAGTTTGACAGATATTTTCAGTGTGTCATTTTTCAGTCTGCCAGATGATGTTCATTTAAATGCTTTATAATCAGTGGCTTAGCTTGGTAAGGGTCGTTAATTTTTCCGACCCTTGTGTATCTATGTAATTGATTGACAAAGGTTTAGGTGTTAAGGGTTTTTGTCGGGACCGAAAGGGTCTCGACGGGAAACTCGTCAAAGTTCACCTTCAGCTGGTCTCCAGGCATGAACATGCTTCTGAACCATCTGCATGAAACATCTTCCCGGGTCGTTCCTAGCAAGGAAACCTGAAGGTGATCAATAGACTGGAGATATAGATTCCGGACCCTGTCGGGACAGCACCTCTGACGATTTCACCATTTAAATCGATTTCAAATCCTTTCAATCGCTCATTGCCTTCAAAGTCAACCGACATAGGCTCATATTGCTGCTTGTCGAATTCCTCATATGTGATTTTAAAGCTATCTCCGCATCGGAGTTCATGTCTACCTGATACTTATTTCAACAATTCTGAAAGCTCATCAAGAAGATATTCACCTCTGAGGTCTCGATGGATAATGATTCCTGTCTTGCAGTCTATGAGGACATTGTCAGGAATGCCGACAAGTCCGTATAAAGTCCAAGGTTCGGTCATATGTCCTTTACCCTCGCAGACATTCAGCCAGTTCAATCCTTCTGCTTCTACAAAGTTCTTACATTCATTGACATCATAATCACATGATACTCCGAAGATTTCCAAGCCTTTATCTTTAAATAGTTTGTAGGCCTTTATAAGACTTGGAAGCTCATCTCTGCATGGTCCACACCAGGTTGCCCAGAAGTCGACCAGCACATATCGGTTTGCAGGATCCTCCACTACAGATTTTAGGCTTAACGGATTGCCGTTCAGGTCTTTCTGAGTAAAATCGATATAATATGGAATCAAATCTGAGCCTTCGACCGTAGGTTCGGTCCGGGCTCTACCTTCCAGTTGTGTTTTCAATTGCTTTGTCTTCTCCAGCGATTTATATTCTTCAGACAACTTCTCAATTTCAGTAAGGAGCAATACAGACGGATACATCATGGTCTGATTGTCGATTAATGCCAGTCTGCACGCGTCAGTCAATACATCTCTGAAAATCTTCCTCATTAGCGCGTTGGCTTTTTGGGCAGCCTCTGGTCTAGGGTAATTCTTGTATAACTCAGATGCCGTTTCTCTATGATTTCTCATGACTTCATTCATCGGGCTTCCGGTCACGCCTGACCATCTGTCCTCCATCAGGTTTCCTTCGACTTTGATGTCGCCATTCTCCAGCAGGAATCTTCTGATGTCATATCCTCTTCCTGGTTCATCTGGTTTAAAGTTTATGCACACAAATGTCTCAAAGTCCACTTTATCGATTTCAAATCTGAATTGTCCGTTTTTGTACCTTACAGAGTCTATGACATTGAAATCATGCCATATATCTGTCAGCAATATCCAGCCTTCACCTTCCAGACCAGATACATTGCCGGTAATAGTACATTTATTGTTTGTGCATGCACATACTGCAATGAATGCTGCAATAGTAATAAGCTTTGTAGGTGTTTTCATATGATGCCTCCTCTATTTCTTATTCTCCCATCGCCCTCAGAAGCTGAACTTTCATTGTCTCAGTGCCAGAGAAACCGGTATGTTTCCAGCATATGTTTCCTTCCGAATCACATTAAACGCCATTCTAGATGTCTAGGATGGCATTTTTGTTAAATTTGCTCCGAATTTGCTCCGAAATATTTCGAATTGCATTCGAAATCAATATTTGATCAGAATATTTTGACAGGGTTGTCGAATGTCTCTACAGGGAATTCATCAAAGCGAATTTTCAGCACATCTCCGGGCACAAGCTCACTATAGAACCATTTACACATGACACCCTCCGCAGGTGTTCCGCTGAAAGATACCTGAAGGAACTCATTCTTGCTGTCTATGATGATTCCTGAACCGCCTGAAGGAAGTGCGCCGCGTACGATTCTACCATTCAGTTCCAACTCCCAACCTTTAAGCATAGTCTGTCCTTTATAATCCATCTCCATCTCAGGATACTCAGGAGTAACGAACTCTTGCTCTTCACGTCTGATTTGTAATGGACCATCGCCCTTCTTATCCAACTTGATCGGCTCAGAAGCACTATCAAATTCGGTATATCTGATTTCATAAACATCTCCTTCCTTGATGCTTTCTGAAGCATATCTGTACCTGTCACCTGTCGCATACTCTGTGACACAGGCATGGAGATCTGTAATTCCAAACCTCTCAATATGGTTGAACATGACAAGTAGAAGCCCATATTCTGCTCCTATTCTCACCGGCTCACAGCCATTCCTTATTATCTCGAGTCCTTTCATAATTAGAATAATCAAACAAATATACGAATAATCATTTACTCCAGATGCTTATCAATAACCACTCTTGTTTCAGGGATTGACGAACGCAGATGTTCTCCGAAGTCCACGATGACACCTTCCTTGTTGATTAGGATATAGAAAGGAATGCCGCGGCCAGTATGGAGAATAGGGTCGAGGCCCAGTCTCTGTTCATCAGTGAGATGGTAGGCTTCGATGTTGGTGGCGAAAGGATTGATACTGTCCGAACCGTTGTCAAGATAGAAATTCACGATGCGTAGAGGCTGGCCCTTATATGCTTCTGCCATTTCGACCTGGAACGGTATCTCATACCTTGTACCAGGGCACCATGTCGCACCTACTTGTATATAAATGACCTTGTCTTCGTTACCGGCTATCACCGATCTCATCAGTTTCAGACCTTCATTCTCCTTTACAGAAGCCATCTGACCTTCGCGAGGACGGTCTGCATGCAAAATCGCATCAGAAAGAATCTTAGGATTTTCTGCGTATGCCTTCTTGACAATGTATCTGTCTCTTGTGTTTAGTTTAAGCAGAGGATAGGTAACAGTCTCATTGAACTCCTTGAAATATTTCTCGAAACTCTCTGTATCGTTTGCCTCCAGCATCTGGTTATAAAAATGTGTGATAAGCATCTGAAGCAGCATCCTGTTCTTTGTGCTCTTCCTGAGGAAACGCATCAAAGAAGTTTTGTCAGCCATCATTAAAGCTGCCTCCTCGGGATCCATATCATGAAGAAGCCAATAGTTGATGTTAGCAGAAAGCTCGAAAAGGTTGCTTGGCACGCAGTCCGGACTGAAGAGTCCTGCAACATCCTTGATACGGAAATAAGCCGACACATCCTCTCCTGCTTTCTTATACGACAACAACCCCTGGATAAGCCTGGAAAAATAATCAGCTTCGATCTCCTTCCTGCAAAGCGCCTCCAGCTCCTTGCTCGGATGCTTCTCCTTTATGAATGCCTCCAGCCTTGAAAGATGGTATTGGCGTTTCTCCTTCAACGCATCGCTCAGACTCTTTGCGTCACGATACTTCTTCGCTATTGTGCCATCATCCGCAACCTCATGGTTTCCATGACCTGGCCAGTCATGGCTGAGATAATAGTACATATGGAACTCGTTCATCTTCACATTGTTCTCCGCACCGTTTCCCGAAAAACGCACTTTCCCGAGCTCGGCGAAGTCAAGTTCGACATGAATCGAATCCCCAGGACATATTACC
>JAZNAW010000075.1:0-6669 GCA_045586745.1 Candidatus Cryptobacteroides sp. | reverse complement strand
ACATTAACGAATCAACTGAAAACCAACAGGATAATGAACAGTCAGGAGTATATTGAGGTAGCGATACGCATCGCACCTTTCACAGAAGAGAATGCAGAGATTGTAACAGCGGAAATCAGCGAACTTCCGTTCGAATCATTCTCCAACGATGATCCTTATCTCAGATGCTACATACAGAAGGACCTTTATGATGCAGCGGCCCTGAAAGTCGTTCTGAGCGGTCTTGAAGGATACGGCTTCGATATCGACTGGTCAGCGAACCTCATCCCTGCGACCAACTGGAACGCCCTCTGGGAGAGTCAGTTCGAGCCGATAGTGGTAGACGGGCTCTGTACGATAAAGGCATCCTTCCATGAGGGTCTGAAGAAGACGCGCTTCAATATAACCATTGATCCGAAGATGGCCTTCGGCACCGGTCACCATCAGACTACATACATGATGTGCCGCGCCCTTCTTCAGAATGAGGATTCAGTACGTGGCAAGGTAGTTCTTGACATGGGATGCGGCACGGCCGTCCTTGCCATCCTCGCCGCAAAGATGAAGGCAGCAAAGGTCTATGGAATCGACATCGATGCCATTGCTGCGATATCAGCCTATGACAATGCCCGTCTCAACAAGGTTGGAACACGTATCGAGACATGCTGTGGCGACGCTTCCCTCCTCCAGAGGAACACCTATGACGTCATCCTTGCCAACATCAACCGCAACATCCTCCTCCAGGACATCCCGACCTACGCCCTCTGCCTCCATAAGGACGGACTGCTGTTTGTCAGCGGATTCTATGTGGAAGACATGCCTATGATCATCGGTATGGCCCAGAACTACGGACTGACCTACGTCAGCCACGACTCCATCGACAACTGGTGCTGCATCAAGTTCCGGAAATAACCCTTTCGACGGTAATCAGTCATACTTCCGCGCGAATGATGCATCCCGGTATGCTCTTCGCGCGGTTTTTTTGCATTTTTCCGCTCGAAACCACCTATTTCACCCCATATGCGCGGATTTTTGACGAATTTCCGCGCGGATTGGCGGCTTTGCAACATCCGGTTATTTGCCAAATAAGGCAAGCAGAACGGAAGGGTCAATTTTGAGCATTCTCTGAATCTGCTTGTTGCTGGCATTGTATTCTGAACGGATGATTTTTGCGATTTCCACTTTAGCCTGATGAGGAAGTTGTGCTGGAGTCCTGCAGTCATAGTTCTTTTTAGATAAAGTACAGACAACCTGAAAGAGGTCATCGTCAGTATAGTAGACACTTTCCCCTATCAGCTTTGCTATCTGGTCATAACTTTCGATATGCCTTGACACCTTAGTAAAATAATGACGGGCACTTCTGAAGAGCTCCTCCCCTAGGGATATTGCACAGAATGACATTGGTGAAGCATATCCATCAACCTCATACACATCTTTAAGATCGTCATACTGACGGCTTTGTGTTATGATTCTGATCTCACACGACTTCATCTTCCTTCCTGATGACTGGTACCTCAACTTGGCCTCTTCGTTGAAATAGAAACGGTTTGCACCCCAAGGATAAGTGTACGGACATACGTTCTCATCTACTACAGCGCCATTTCTGTTCGCATACGCAATGACATTCCTCAGGTTCTCCAGGTCCTTCACATGATGAAGAGTCAGGTTCAGTTCGTCCAGATTCTTATTAAGTTTCCTCCCCAGAACTTTCTTGAATTCGTTAAAGAAGTCATGGATATCGTCAGGGTTACCGACAACAACAATATGAACATGATTAGTCATCAGTTCGAATGTCAGGAACTTCAAGTTACCTGCATGCCTGTGAGCACACACTGCAAATAAAGTCATCCCGACCTTAAAATCGTCCTTACTCTCAAATATCAACGGAAAGTTTTCATGAGTACACCCATGGAACACACTCCCGATCTTCATGTAAGACATCAGACATTGGTTTTCCCTATCAAAATAAGATAATCCTCTCCTCATACCAACAAACACTTTAAAAGATATAACTGTCACGTATTCCAAGAAACAGGGACAGACACCCGGACATACGCCACCTATGTCCAAATATAGGGATTTTAGGATTACCTCACGCAGATTTTTCGCATTTTTCCGCGCGAATCACTGATTTCGTCTCCTTCCGAGCGGATTCTTGAGGAATTTCCGCGCGGAAAGTTGTCTCCCGGTATTTTCCTGTTGAGAGATTCCTATCTTGTCGCAGAAAGTATAGAACCGACGCTATCCTTATACTTTCTAGACACCGGGATTTGCATTCCATCTTGAAGCATGAGGGATTCGTTATCTACAGATGCTATCACACCCTTCTTGACTACATATGAACGGTGCACTCTTACGAAGTCTTCCCCGAGAAGGTTCTCCCATTGGGTGATACCTGTCTTGTTTCTGAATCTCCGGTCACCGGTTGCATATACCCAGACTTCCGTATCACGAGATTCCACGTATATAATTTCAGAAATATCTAAAGTAACTTTCTTATAGTCGGAAGTGAAAGTGATGGGATGTGCTTCATCTTGGAAACGAGACTTAAGGTATCGGGAAAGAACGTAATCTCCTCCCGTCAATACTAGCATGACAATGGATATGAAGGCGGGATTTACAAGAATTGTCGGGAAGCCGTCATGAAAGGACATCAGAAATCCATTCATCATTACATGACACCATATGACAAGAAGTATGTCTGTCAGAACAACAGCTGCAGCTACCAATAAAAGGTTGATGATTCCTTTCTTCAGTTCAGAGAATGAAACATGAGGTATGAGGAATCTTAATACAAGACATCCGGGTACGAAGGACATGCTCACAAAAAGAGCATCAGCAAAACAATAGTCCAGACTCATAAGGGTCAGAGCTATTATAAAAACTGATGCGGTCCAGTATGAAACCGTAAGTAGAATTCTTTTCATCTTCCTTCGTGTAAGTGCATGCAAATTTACTCAAAAATCTATACAAACCACTGCCAAATAGGACTTCAGGGGGATTCTACAGTGGGTTAGAAGGATTTGAATTCGTATTTTTCTGACGAGATCAATACCTTTGCACCATGGAATTCCACAACGATCAAGTTTAACTCAATTAAAACTATTGACTCATGGAGACTACAGAAATCCTCGACACCAACTACAATCTTGTAGACTATTTCTTTATGGGCGGATCAGGCCCGATGACCATACTCACACTCTTTCTCATAGGTGTTCTTATTGCAGCATGGAAGGCACCGAACTGGGTCAGGGATATCGGATTCAGTTCACTTTTGGCATCGATCTTCTGGGTTACGATTACCCTTGTGCAGATGAGCAGCGCATTGATGGTAACACCTGATGTGTCAGCGCCAGTTGTCTGGGGCGGCATCTTATGCTCACTCCTTCCGATTGTCTATGGTATATTTATATACCTGCTCTCTGTCCTTATCAGCACTTTCCAGAAATCAAGAATCTAAGTTTCAGGTCGATTCTTGCCTGGAGTTCATAGACCTTCAGCTGATTTCATTTTTCAGTTTGCCTTTTTCAGATATGGTGAATTGCATCCTCTTACAAGTCTTGTTAATAACCGTTATACAGCAGACGTCGGTAGCAGTATAATGGTTATTAACAATCTGTAATTCATAGCAGAACTAGACCATTGACGCCAGGTTATTGAAGAAGTTACATAAGTTATGCGTCAGGATAGGAATCAGGATGCTTCGTGTTCTAAGCGTTATATATCCTAATCCGTAGCCGATCGCTGCTGTCCATATGAAGGTCGCAGTGTTGAATGAAATTGATCCGTCTATATAGTTCAGAGCATGTACCAATCCGAACAGAATGGCGATTATCCAGTTGGAAGGATTTCTCGATGCAGATTTTCCACTGCGGAGTAAACTGCACAAAAGTCCGAGAAGTACCCCTCTGAACATGATCTCTTCATCTATTCCAGGCATTGATATCTGGAAAAGCAACCTCTCAGGATTCAGACCGGAACTGCCATTGACAATATTGCCAAGCACTCCCACTGCAGTCTGTGCGGCAATTATTATGACGGCAACTGTAATTCCTGCCCTTAGTCCATCCTTATTCTGCTTCAAGGTAAAGAAGTTGTTTTCCTTGAACTGCTTCCGACAAATGAAATATGCTGCAACACCACATACTATTCCGTAAAGCTTGCCATCCCAGTTCCAGTTACCTCCGATGATATTAAAGAAGCCCACATGGTATTGTATTGTCAAGGCAATCTCATATATGCAATAACATAATGCGAAGCTCAATATGCGCAGGAAATTCTCCTTTGTCCTGTCTTTCATCAACAACAGCAGCAAAGGAAGTATTATCGCAATGCGTATAAGCGGCCAGATTAGCATTGTTTCAGTGTTTTAAAAGTCAAGTCCGTCAATTCTTTTTCAGTTTGCGGTACTTTGTCATATAGTAGACAAACAAGATGATGCTGCAAAGAAGTGATCCGACAGCCAGATACAAGACAAGTTCTGATGAAATCCCGGACTTATCCTGACTTGACGGACCGAGAATCTGTGACAGACATACACAAAGCAATGCAGCAGCAGAAAGCCCTGTTGCTTTCATTCCGCCTCTCAAGTCTTTCTCAGTGAAATCTTTCATAGTTCGTCTCTATTCTTTTTTAAGGAATGTGGCAATGAATCAAATTCAGGGGAGCTTCCTGAATTTGTGAATCCGCATATCCAGCAGTACTCATCATGTAGATTATGTCAAATATACAGACAATTTTACATTGGCGCGCGGTTTTTCATGATTTTTCCGCTCAGACACATGATTCTTCAGGCATTTGCGCGGATTTTTGAGGAATTTCCGCGCGGAATCAGATAGAAATGACATGGAAATCATGCACCAATGATATATTTGCTGCCCGGAATGAAGGATAGCAATTTACATGTCAGATAACAGCAGACATAACTTATCAACGTTGCTGCCGGAATCGCCGCCCATACTGGTATGATAGGTTCAGCTGGATTGCCGTTCACAAAAAATCCCGTGACAGGTATTACGAAGAATATATGGATAAGGTACATTCCAAAAGACAATCTGCTTATATCAGATACCAGTTTCGGAGTCTCTTCCTTCTGAATACATGTAAACAGAGTAAATGCACCGAACGAAGCCAGAAGCACGTTAGGTGTGCAGAACTCCCATGCATACTCGATCAAAGGCAGAGAAAGCGGCACATCAGCTGATGTCATGCTCAGATGCGACCAGGCCGTATAGGCACTTCCAAGTATAAAGCATGCGGTACCGACCAACAGACGACTTCTTCTATCCCATTTCATATGGAAACGTATATAATGTGCCATCACCAGATACCCAAGATATCCCGAGCAGTACCATAGCATATGGAAATTGTTCCACCAGCACTCACCCCAAATATATGTATTCGGTGTAAGCTTATGAATGAACGGGATCAGAGTCGATAAGGCGAATAGACCTAAAAAGACAAGTTCTTCCTTTGCAGACGCTTTTTCAAGCCATGGAGAAACAATCGGGATAATCAGATATAGAGATATCAGAGGATACATGAACCACATATGTCCTGCCATGTCAGGGAAATTCAGAGGCAGACGCATCAGATATCTTCCTGCATCACTCCAGCCGAAATAACCGAACAGGACAGGAACAACAGAATATATCAGAAGAAAAATCAATGTCGGAGGTCCTATGCGAAGAAATCTGTTCTTGTAGAACTGGAGCATTGTTGTTCCCGGTTTCATCGGAACCAGAAGGAATGCTGAAGCTATCATGAAGAGAGGAACGCAGGTTCTTGCAATTCCACCATTCCATAATGCTATCCAGAATCTGTTGGCATCATCAACAATCCTGACCATATTATCTCCAGCAGAATAATCCATGATGTAGAAATTCTCCGTAACATGTACCATCATCACCATGAAACAGGCAACAGCACGCAGATAATCTATAAATACGACTCGTCCTTTCATATGATTAAAGCTTGGTTAATAACTGTAAAGATATGTATTTAAGTAAAGCAGAGGCGCGAGTGCCGCACGGTTTTCAGCTGTCGATGAAAACCAAAATGGCCCAGCTTTCAGCTGGGTCATTTCTGAGTGCGGGCGAAGGGAATCGAACCCATACGCCTCTCGGCACCAGATCCTAAGTCTGGCTTGTCTACCAATTTCAACACGCCCGCGACGGTATTTCTACACTTCCCTTTCGGAAAGGACTGCAAATGTACAACATTTTATCGGATTTGCAAACTTCGATATGATTATATCTGGAAATCCGGCACAAGTATGCATGGTATTTGGAATTCAGCGTCAAAAACGCATGAATCATGAAGACATCAGTAATTTACCTCATAGGAGCTGCAGTCCTTTCAACGATGCTGATCTGGAGCTGCATAAAGACAGAAATAATAAACCGTATCCAGCCTGACGAGATCAGCATTCCGGAAGAAGATATGACAGAAAGTGCTGTCGAAGACACAACGCGAGCAGATGATCCGACAGAACCTGAAGATACTGCCCGGCATGAGATATCGTTCGACGTAACCGTATCCGTATGGATCGATGGATAAAAAAAAAGAGGAAAAATCTTTCGACTTTTCCTCGGTAGTAGCGGGAGGAGGACTCGAACCTCCGGCCTCCGGGTTATGAGCCCGACGAGCTACCAACTGCTCTATCCCGCGATATTGGACTGCAAATATACGGAC
>JAZNAW010000074.1:0-23908 GCA_045586745.1 Candidatus Cryptobacteroides sp. | reverse complement strand
CACCTGATACAGCGGTCCCTTGTACATCGAGTAAAGAACTCGTGTCGTACTGTGCGCAGCAACGCATTCCACACCATACGCCTGGTAAATGTCACATGGGCCTTCGGCCTGTTTCTGTGACAGTACTTTGTATATTCCCAGACCTGCCAGGATGGCGACACAAAGCAAGATCATCAGGTACGAATTCCTTTTCATATTTAATAGAGTATCAGGTTGCAAAACTAGCAGAAGTCAAAGTTAAATATTTGAGATGTCTTCTGCAATCTTTTTCGCTAAAGCGATGAATGCCAGACCGTCCGGACGGCTCGACAAAGCTGCTGGCTCTCCGCTGTCTCCTCCTTCGCGGATGCTCTGCACGATAGGGATCTGTCCCAGAAGCGGAATGCCGTACTTCTCAGCCATTCTGATTCCTCCGTCTTTTCCGAAAAGGTAGTACTTTTCATCCGGGTGTTCGGCAGGAGTGAACCATGCCATGTTCTCGACGAGTCCGAATATAGGCTTGTTCACGCTTTCGTTGCGGAACATGTTCACTCCCTTCTCCACATCGGCGAGGGCTACATCCTGCGGTGTGCTTACGATTACCGCTCCTTCCATCGGGATATCGTGCACAAGGCTGATATGGATGTCTCCTGTTCCCGGAGGCATGTCGATAAGGAGGAAGTCCAGTTCACCCCAGCGTACCTGCAGGATCATCTGCTTCAGCGCGTTGCATGCCATCGGTCCTCGCCAGATGAGTGCCTGTTCAGGCTTTGCGAAATATCCTATGGACATCCATTTCACTCCGTATTTCTCCATCGGCAGTATGACCTCCTTTTCTCCTTCCATGATTGCATCAGGTATTTCTCCTTCTGTTGCGGTCATCTTAGGAACAGAAGGACCGTATACGTCCGCATCCGCAAGACCTACCTTATATCCGAGGCGTGCCAGAGCGACGGCAAGATTGACCGAGACGGTCGATTTTCCTACTCCGCCCTTGCCGGAAGCGATTCCGATGATGTTCTTTACACCCGACAGTTCTTCCTCGCCCAGATCAAGTCCGGGTTTCTTCTTAGGTGCTTCGTCCTTTATGATGGTCTTTATCTCGACTTTTGTTCCTGCCGGTGAGTTTCTGATGATGGCTGCCTTTGCGCTGCCGATAAGGTATTCGGCAAGCGGATCACGGTGCTTTGAGAAGGCGAGGGTAACGGTCACGCTGCCTTCTCCGACCTCGATGTTTTCCACCATTCCCAGCTCAACGATGCTTTTGTCGCCTTTTGCCGGGTGCTCCACCTCCAGGAGCCATTCCTTTATTTCGTTGATTTCCATATGTCAGTATGTTAATAGTCCTTTCCTGTTGACCATACGATGTCCATCTCGTCGATAAGGTGGCCTGCACCGCCGAACTTGTCCACGATGAAGAGCACATAACGGATGTCTACATTGATACATCTCTGGAGGTCGGGTTCGAACATGACGTCGCTGCTCATTGACTCCCAGTTTCCGTCAAACGCAAGACCGATAAGTTGTCCGCGTGAGTTCATTACAGGACTGCCGGAGTTACCGCCGGTGATGTCATTGTTGCTGAGGAAGCAGGTCGGCATCTTGCCGTCCGGAGTGCAATATGTCAGGAATCCATCGGCAGAACTATAATCCTTGTTCTTCCAGAGTTCCTTCAGTTTTTCCGGAACCACGAATTCCCAGTTGTCCGGGTCTTCCTTCTCCATGACTCCGTCAAGTGTGGTGTAGTGCTTGTACACAACAGCGTCTTTAGGGGAATATCCCTTGACTGTACCGTATGTCAGACGCATCGTGAAGTTTGCATCCGGGTATGAAAGTTCTCCCTTCTTCCATTCAAGGAGACCTGCGGTATAGACCTGTCTTGCCTTTGCAAGGTCCTCGTCAGCCTTGGATGCGAGGGTCTGCGCGTTAAGACATTCGTTATAGATGGACATGCCGACTGTCACTGCAGGGTCGTTGAGGATGTCCGCTCCCTTTTCTTCGATTGCTGCCTTGAATTTCTCCGCTGAAGTCAGGACGCTGCTGTCGAAGAGATTGTCGACGAATGCGTCGATGTCCATGGTCGCGAAGTCCTCCGAAAGTCCCTTGATGTAGTTCTCAGGAGCGGCGATGTCACGGTAATGCTTCATCATGGTCTTGGCCACCTTTCTGTCCGTGCTGACAGAGTAGTCACCGTACTGCGGCGCTATCATATCGTATGCAGTGTTGAGGGCGGCGATAGTGTCCTGACCGTTTCGGATCGCTCTTCCGGCATATACGTTCAGATATATTCCGAATTTTGTGAGCTCGATTGTGTAGACCGTTTCTGTGGCCTTTGTGAAGGCTAGATTTGCATCCTTTCCGGCTGCGATGCCGTTTGCAAGGTCAGTAAGCGCCGTGCCGTATGCAGCCTGTCTCTTGCTGCTTTCGTTCACCCACTCCGTGAACTCCTGCTCCTCCTTCTCCGCTCTTCCGATGATGTCGAGCTTGTCGAAGGCGAGCTTCATTCCCTGCCACTTCTTCCATGCGTTGGAAGAGCTTGAATACTTGCTGGCATACTGGATCTTCACCTTAGGATCAGCGAGCATATCCTCAAGGAGCACGTCCTGCCTTGCGGTACGTGCGGCGATGCTGATGTCATTCTTCTCTATCTGGAACTTGAGCTCGGGCGATGTCTGGAAGCGTGTGGTGCGGCCAGGGTAGCCCATGATCATGGTGAAGTCGCCTTCCTGAACGCCCTGAAGCGATATCTTCAGGTGGTTCTTTGCCTTGAGAGGAACATTTTCCGGAGAGTAATCTGCCGGATTGTTGTCCTTGTCGGCATAGACGCGGAACATTGAGAAGTCTCCGGTGTGGCGTGGCCACATCCAGTTGTCTGTGTCCGCTCCGAACTTGCCGATCGATGAAGGCGGTGCGCCGACAAAGCGGATGTCGCTGTATGTCTTATATACTATAAGGTAGTATACATTATTGTTGTAGAACTGTGTCACCTGGACATGGCAGTAGGGGTTCTCCTTTTCTGCCTTCTGTGCCAGATCGTTCATAGCCTTGACAAGGGCCTCCTCCACCTTCTTCTCGTCGTCACCGAATTCCTTGCGGGCCTTCTTTACCGCCTTCTCGATGACAGGGGTCACGTCCTGCATGTACTCAAGGAAAGTCACTGTAAGTCCTTCGCATGGTAATTCCTCGCTACGGTTCATGGCCCAGTATCCGTCCTTCAGATAGTCATGCTCGACACTGCTGAGTTTCTGGATGCTGCTGTAACCGCAGTGGTGGTTGGTCACAAGAAGTCCCTCTCCGGAGATGATTTCACCTGTACATCCGCCTCCGAACTGTACGATGGCGTCCTTCAGTGAACTGTTGTTGATGTCATAAATCTGTTTTGGGGTAAGTTCGCAGCCCAGTTCCTTCATTGCATCTGCATTCATCTTCTGAAGGAGAGGAAGCATCCACATTCCTTCATCAGCCATTGAACTGATGCATACCGTCATGGCGGCAATGATACTTATAATCCGTTTCATATCTAAAATAATGTTGGTTCCAGTTGTTTCAGATGGAAGCTTTTACGATGGTGCGGCGTATAGCCGTGTGCGATTATTGCTTCTATGTGTTCCCTTGTGGGATATCCCATGTTGCGGTCCCAGCCGTACTGCGGATATTCCTTGGCAAGATTGCGCATGTATTCGTCCCTGTATGTCTTTGCGAGTACGGATGCGGCCGCTATGGATGCGAATTTTCCGTCACCCTTGACGACGCACTGGTATTTGTACCCGTCGAAAGGCTTGAACCTGTTTCCGTCTATCAGCAGATATTCCGGCTTGACCTCAAGGCGCCTGACCGCTCTCTGCATGCCGGTTATCGATGCGTTGAGGATGTTGATCGTGTCGATTTCTTCTGCCGTAACCTCTTCGACCGCCCATGCAACGGCCTCCCGTTCAATTATGGGACGGAGGGTTTCGCGTGCCTTTTCCGTCATCTTCTTCGAGTCGTTCAGCAGGGGATGGTGAAAGTCCTTTGGCAAAATGACCGCAGCGGCGAAGACGGGCCCGGCCAAAGGCCCTCTGCCCGCTTCGTCGCATCCTGCTTCGATCAGATCTGCATGAAGATAATTCAAAAGATGTGGTTCATTGCGCATTTTACAAAAATACGCAATTTATTTATCCATATCAAGCGATTTCTTGAGCATTGCGATGATTTCGTTCTTTGTGGCGATTGTTTCTTCCAAAGTGGAAACAAGTTTTTCAAGATCGGCTATTCTTCTTTCAAGAATCAGGCATTGGCTGACATACTCTTCCTTGATGTCGTTAAGTCCGGGTCCTTCCAGTTGTATAGGACGGTATCCCAGCACGAGTTCTTCCGTGGTGGTGTCAAGAAGCATCGCCAGCTTCAGCAGGTTGGCATTGACGATTGAAGTCTCTCCTTTCTCCAGATCGCGATAGGCCGTCAGGGACATGCCCATCTTGTACGCCATTTCTTCCTGTGTGAACTTTTTGGATTTCCGGATGTTACGGATATTTTGCTTGATAGAACTGTTGTCCATGACAGAAACGATGATTTCATGGACAAAATTACCCTATATGGAAACCGGTGTTATACCGGATATTCTTGCGAATAATCGGAAATTCTGACTAAAAAACGGAAAAAATGATAAAAAAAAGAAAAATCTTTCTTGCTTTTCCGTGATTTCGTCACAAAAGTTTGTTTTTTTCGATTGGTCCGGACAGATTTGCATGCATAAAGACGATGCGTTATGAATGATGAGATCAAATATCTGCACCTTTGTGGCAGACTGATGACAGGAAAAAGTGTCGATTGTAATTATGTCGACGCAATCAAGGCCGACAATATCCTGTACGGGGATTTCGGGATGTCTTCTGAAGATATTCTGGATAAATTCATGTCGGGTACATACGAGTGTCTGTGTAAATAAGTGTGTGCAAATCTTGATAATGCAACATTATTTTATTAGATTTGCGAGGATGTGTCTTAAATGACACTGAAGGAACATAATTATAAACACAATAACACAAAGACTGATGAAAGTTTATTCAACCCAAAACATCCGCAATGTGGTTCTGCTTGGTAGCACCAAGTCAGGTAAGACCACGTTATCTGAAGCGATGCTTTACGAAGGTAAGGTGATTGACAGAAGAGGTACGGTAGAGGCAAAGAACACGGTTTCTGACAATGCCGAGATCGAACAGATTAACCAGAGATCGATCTATGCAACTCCGCTTTATGCAGAGTTCATGGATACCAAGTTCAATATAATCGACACTCCGGGTGCTGACGACTTTGTGGGAGGCGCAGTGTCTGCATTCAAGGTGTGCGACCTTGGTGTTCTTGTAGTGAATGCACAGCAGGGCGTGGAAGTAGGTACACAGATCTATTCACGTTATGCGAAAGAGTATGGAATCCCTATGATCGTCGGTGTGAACCAGCTTGACGGTGACAAGGCAAATTGGGAGGGAACACTCGAATCAATGAAAGAGGCATTCGGCAGCAAGCCGGTGATAGTTCAGTATCCTGTGACCGTAGGACCTGACTTCGACGGCTTCATCGATGTGCTCAAGATGAAATATTATCGTTTTGCGGGCGATACAGGCAAGCGTGAGGACCTTGAGATTCCGGCAGACCATGCTGATGAGGCGGAGGAACTTAGAAATGCCCTTATCGAGCGTGCCGCAGAATATGACGACACCCTTATGGAGACATTCTTCGAGCAGGGAGTTCTTTCTGAGGACGAAATCAGAAAGGGTCTCGGAATCGGTATCCGTCAGGGAGATGTGATGCCTGTATTCTGTCTTTCTGCAAAGAAGGATATCGGAGTAAAGCGTCTCATGGAGTTCACAATCCGCACAGCGGCTTCTCCAGCAGAGCGCAATGGTGTTACAAAGGATGGAAAGGAAATAGAGTGCAAGGCGGAAGGTCCGGTTTCACTCTTCATATATAAGACTGCAGTAGAGCAGCACCTTGGTGAAGTCGCATACTTCAAGGTGATGTCAGGAAAGCTCACAGAAGGTGCTGACCTTGAGAATCCTGAGACAGGCGACAAGGAAAGGATCTCCGCTATATATGCAGTTGCCGGAAAGAAGAAGGAGAAGGTCACAGAACTTAATGCCGGAGATATCGGATGTACAGTGAAGCTCCGCGCAGCAAAGACAAACGTCACTCTTTGTGCCCCAGGATCTGACATCGCTTATCTTGACATCAAGTTCCCTCACTACAAGTATCGCTGTGCTGTAAAGGCAAAGGATGCAAAGGACGAGGAGAAGGTAAGTGACGCTATGGCAAAGATTGCTGCAGAGGATCCTACATACATCATCGAGTACCACAAGGAGCAGAAGCAGACCATCCTCAAGGGACAGGGTGAGCAGCATGTCAATACACTCAAGTGGAGACTTCAGAACGAGAACAAGCTTGAGATCGAGTTCTCGGCTCCTAAGATTTCTTACCGTGAGACCATCACAAAGGTTGCCACTGCTGACTACCGCCACAAGAAGCAGTCAGGTGGTGCAGGTCAGTTCGGTGAAGTTCACCTCCTCATCGCTCCTTATCAGGAGGGTATTGACCCAGGTAACAGATTCAAGGTGGACGGCAAGGAAGTCGTTCAACATCAAGGGTAAGGAAGAGTATGACCTTCCATGGGGCGGTAAGCTCGAGTACTACAACTGTATCGTAGGTGGTGCCATCGATGCCCGCTTCATGCCGGCTATCCTCAAGGGTATCAACGAGAAGATGAGCGAAGGCCCTCTTACAGGATCTCTTGCACGTGATATCCGCGTCTACGTTTACGACGGTAAGATGCACCCGGTAGATTCAAACGAAATCTCATTCGTACTCGCATCACGTAATGCATTCAAGGAGGCCTTCCGTATCGCTGGTCCGAAGATCATGGAGCCAATCTACAATGTTGAGGTTCTTACTCCTTCAGAGTACATGGGTGCTTGTATGTCAGACCTTCAGAACCGCCGTGCCCTCATAGAGGGAATGGGTGAGGACAAGGGCTTCAGTACTATCAAGGCACGTGTTCCTCTTGCAGAACTCTATCGTTACTCGACAACCCTCAGCTCTCTCTCGTCAGGTAGCGCAACATTCACAATGGACTTCGCTGACTACCAGCCGGTTCCAGGTGATGTTCAGGAGAAGCTCCTGAAGGCATACCTCGAAGAGGAGAAGGAAGACTAGCCCGTCATGCCCGGCTTGACCGGGAATCTCAATACAGTCAAGGCGACCCGAAGGGCCGCCTTGATTCATTATAGGAGTTCTTTGATTTTCGGAATGAGTCCTTCGTCGGCGGGAAGCCAGCGGACTGAATGGATCGAGTCGGACGAGAGCCAGGCTGCTGCCTCGTGTTCGTTCAGATGCATCGATTCCGATTTCAGAGTACAGAGGAAGCAATGCATGGTAAGATGGAAATCTGGATAATCCCATTCCACAGTCTCCAGCAGATGACCGACCTCGATCTCTGCATCCAGTTCTTCCCGGATTTCCCTGACAAGAGCCTCCTGAGGGCTTTCTCCGGCCTCCATCTTTCCTCCGGGAAACTCCCACCAGTCCTTCCATTCGCCATATCCACGCTGTGTGGCGAAGACTTTCCCGTCCCTGACGATTAGCGCCGCGACCACTTCTATTGTCTTCATCGTATGAAATTGGTCATGACCGGAACTTCCTTGACAGGGTCGGGGATGCCAGCCTTGCGTCCTGCCTCGATGCATTTGAGAAGCCATGCCATGTTGCGGCCGAGCTCCCTCATGACCTGCATGCCTTCCTCGTCCTGACGGACCTGATCCGGATTGCTGCCGTGTACCATGTTCCAGTATTTCGATGACACAACAGGCATTGACGAGATTGTGAAATATTTGTTGATCTGGTCGAATGCAGCCGTTGTGCCTCCTCGGCGTGCGCTTACGATTCCGGCAGCAGGCTTGTATCGGTAGATTGCTCCCTTGCCGTAGAATGCGCGGTCCATGAAGGATGTGAGTGCGCCGGACAGGGCTGCGTAATGGACAGGACTTCCGAAGATGAAGCCGTCAGCCTCCTTCGCCTTGTCAATGAACTCGTTCACGACATCGTTCATGAAGCATTTCCCGCTTGAGGTTTCGCCGTTCGGCCCCCTTCTGCAGCATGCGCCGCATCCCAGACATCCTGAGATCGGCTTTGTTCCGAGCCAGAAGATTTCTGTTTCCACTCCTGCCGCATTGAGTTCCTTCTCCACCTCTGTCAGGGCGGTATATGTGCAGCCCTCCTTGTGCGGACTACCGTTCACTAAGATCACTTTCATGGTTTCATGATTTTATTTTCACAAATATAGACAATTAATTCAAGACATAAATTCCATAATTTTGTGCAATATTTCCGGACCAGTCGCTGTCTAATATATGAAGCCGCTTCTTAATACTAGAAAGTTCAATGTCTAATTGATTTTCGTTATGAGTAATAATCTGCATCAATTATTTAATTTCCTCCAAATGCTTGTTTCTGTCGGTGGAACATTATATGGGTTGTTACCTTGGTCATGAAGGCCCGTACCAGGAAGATGGACCGTAAGATGGATATTCTTATGGCTTCTGTTGAAAAGGGACAGCAGGTGGACCCTGCTCTGCTGGTGGCCGCAGAAGAAGGTAATGGAAAGTATAAGCTTAAAAGAAACATCCTGAACCGTCTTGTCTTCGGAAGCATATTCTCTCTTTTGGGAGCAGTTCTTTTCATCATCCCGGTTCTTCTGGGGCCGTCTACCAGTGCAATAGCTGCTCAGAAAAGAAATTCAGCATTCTTTGTGATTGGTGCCATACTGCTTGCTGTCGGTGCAGGTCTTCTGATTTCATATTTTGTAGGCAGGAAGATGCTTGCCAAGGAGATAGAGACCATCATTCTCAATATCCTGCTATGCGTTGCAGTTTTTCTTTCTGCTGCAATGGCTATAAACCCGGCAATGGAGTCGGACTCAGCCGTACTCCTGTTCATTGTTCAATGGCGTTATCTGCTGGCAGGACTTGTCTGCGTTTCCTCCCTGCTGATTTCCATCTTCCATACCGACCTGTTTAATTATGTTGTTTAGGGCCGTAAAAAACCGACCCTAAATGAGTGAATTTATTGATTGTCAATCAGTTGGTTGTATCGTATTTCTCCAGAAATCCCATGAAGGTGAGGAGGGCCCCCCAATGGTAGAATCCGTCTGCATTATAGACATCGTCGCCTTCTCCTGTAACCGAGTTGTAGTTTTCAAAGATACCTCCATTGACTTTCCAGTTCTTCATGAGAAGGTTGTATGACTTGTCTATAAGATCCTGTCTGGCCTCCTTTATGTCATAGTTCTGCATACCCAGATAGACAAGGAAATTCATCGGTCCCCATATTCTGCCCCTCCAATAGTCATTGTCGGAAAATCCATTGCAGTTGCGTGCTATGGAAGGCAGAATGTATTCCCCATGGAATTCTTCAGGGTTGAAATAATGTTCGCTGATCATTCTCTCTACATGCTTTGCCGGACAGCCTGCAAGCATCGGATAGAAATTGGTAGGTGACAATGCCGGGCTGAATTCCCCTGTGTCCAGCCTCTTGTTCAGGTAGATTCCTGTTTCCTCATCCCAAAGAGTTTCCAATGCCTTTGAATAAATCTTGGAACGTTTTGCAAGTTCCTTCGCATCTTCTTTATGACCAAGTACCAGAGCGATCTCCTTGAGAACGTTGCAGTCCATTATGTACATGCTCATGAGTCCCACATCAGCCAGTTCCATGAGGCAATCCTCATTCATCGGTACTCCGTCATACATAGGAGAGTTGTCTAGTCCTGATTCATACATGGCACCCTGAAGGCCCTCTGTGACATCTTTTCCGTTCTTTACGAAGTGGCTGCCCCATGCAAGATACCCCTTGTTGTTACGTTTCCTGTCCCACCACCTGTTCCAGGTCAGGAGTTCATCATAGACTTCTTCAAGGAACCATTTCTCACCATAACGGGAATAGATTTCCCATACGACCTTGCTTCCTACCGGAGGCTGCGACCTGTCCCATGAGGATGTGTTTCCATCCTTCACATAACCGCTGACAGACTGGAAATTAGGTATGAAGCCTTCCGGAGTTATGGCTTTGGTTATCTCGATGGCGTTTGCATATGCCAGTTCCTTATTGAACAAAGAAAACATATATGCGGCGAAATATGTATCCCAGTCGAAGAGAACATAGCCTCCCCATCCCTGATTCCAGTTTCTGCTGACAGGAGTGATGGCCCTGTCGTTAGGAGCATCGTAGATGGTGTTCCATGCCAGGATGGTCTGCATTGAAAGAAACGCATCAGACATATCCCCATATGATTCCACACGGGCTGACACTGTCTCTCTTCTGGAAGTGATCAGCTGCTCTATTTCCTCAAGTGACCTGTGTCTTCCGGTATAGACTGCCTGTTTCCCATCCAGCAGTACATTCAGACGTGGAGATGTTGAAGTAAGATATTCCTTGGATACATTTTCACCCGTCAGTGAAACTGTCCATTCTTTTCCGCCGCATGAAGCTACAAGAGTGTCTCCATGTTTGCCAACCATGCCGTCACGGCCATATGCCATGCCAAGCTCGATTACAAGCACATTTTCAGACGGAACCTGAGGAGTTACCAGAGCCAAGAAATCATTTCCGTCCACAGCTGTCTCTATCTTAAGATCAATTCCCTCATACGACAGATCCAGGCTTGTATAGCTGCCGTCATCCGACCTCATCCCGGGGAATACTCTTTCTGGTCTGCCGTTGATGTCAGCAGATTTGAAGACTTCCTTAAGCATCTTCCTGTTGTCATCAGTCGCTATGCTCATGTTGACAGTCAGTCCCTCAGGAAGGAGGACATGTGATATCAGGCTGTTGTTATACCATGTGTTCCATCCGGAACAAAGTTTTTCCTGTAGCTTAATGTATTCTTCAGTCCTTATGTTTCGGGCAGTCTGGGAATGCGCAGATTGAAATGTCAGAATCAGGCAGAAAGCCAGAAGGTATCTATACAATGTTTTCATAGCTGATCTTTTGCTACGGCAAATATAGTCAGAAATGCCAGATCTTGTTCACCATCTTCCCTACTGATTTCCATTTTTCATAATATGTTGGCGGTTAAGCGGTTGATTATTAGTGTTATAATATTGATGCCTGCTGCAATCCGCAGCAGGCATCAATATTAATTTGCTGATAAGTAGCGTGTTACGTGCCAGCCTTTAAGCCAGTTTAAGGGTGAGCGAGATGAAGTCCTCGACGTTGAGGCGTTCGGGACGGAGTTCGAAGACAGGATCGGCAACGAATTCCGCAAGCTGTTCCTCCGACCAGCCGAGGCGGTCTGCCTTGGCGCGGATCAGCGGCTTGAGAGAGTTACGCAGGGTTTTGCGTCTCTGGTTGAATCCCGTCTTTACTACGGTCTTGAACAGAGCCTCGTCACATCCCAATGAAGTACGTTGGTTGCGCACGAGTCTGATGACTGCCGACTTCACTTTTGGCGGCGGATTGAACGCGCCCTCGCCGACTGTGAAGAGATACTCTATGTCATACCATGCCTGGAGAAGCACCGAAAGGATGCCGTAAGTCTTGGTTCCTGGCTTCTCCGCGATTCTCTCCGCGACCTCCTTCTGGATCATGCAGACTACCTGCGGCACCTGCTCCTTATAGTCCAGGACCTTGAAGAATATCTGTGATGAAATGTTGTACGGGAAGTTTCCTATGACGCAGAACTTGTCAGGGAAGAATGATTCGAGCTTGAGTTTGAGGAAGTCAGCTTCGATGAGCTTGCCGTTCACCTGCGGGAAATGCACCAACAGATAGTCAACAGACTCAGTGTCGATCTCCACCATCCTTAGGTCCACCTCCGGTCTCTGCAGCACATACTGTGTCAGCACTCCCATTCCTGGTCCTACTTCCAGTGCCGGCATAGGGTTCGATGCGTCGTTCACCGTATCGAGTCCAGGACACGGTACGATAAGCGCATCAGCGATACGCTGCGCGATCGACAGGTCTGTCAAAAAATGCTGGCCCAGGGCCTTCTTCGCTCTAACTTCCATAGAATCTTATAAATTTCCACAAATATAATTCATTTTAACGGCTGATGCCTCCAAATTCCATATAATTTGATTACTTTTGTCAGATTATGGAGGGCTGGCTGATGGAATCCACAGTCTGTCCGACAGATCAGCAGAAAAATAAAACTATCAAATAATATGTACAGAACACATACCTGCGGAGAACTCCGCATTGAAAATGCAGGTCAGACAGTGACTCTGGCCGGATGGGTACAGAAATCAAGAAAGCTCGGAGGAATGACCTTCGTGGACCTTCGTGACCGTTACGGCATCACTCAGCTCGTGGTGGACGCTCATGCGGCCGCAGAACTCGTCGAGACTGCATCAAGCCTCGGACGTGAGTGGGTAATCCAGGTTACAGGCGAGGTTGTAGAGCGTCAGAGCAAGAACCCTAAGATGCCTACAGGAGACATCGAGATCACCCTCAGCGAGATCAAGGTTCTCAACAAGGCCAACACCCCTCCGTTCACAATCGAGGAGGAAAGCGACGGCGGTGAGGAACTCCGCGCGAAATACCGTTACCTCGACCTTCGCAGAGGCCCTCTCCAGAGAGCCCTCAAGATCCGTCATCAGATCGCTCATGAAGTACGCAACTACCTCGATGCTCAGAACTTCCTCGAGATAGAGACTCCATATCTCATCAAATCGACTCCGGAGGGAGCACGTGACTTCGTCGTGCCTTCACGCATGAACCCGGGGCAGTTCTACGCCCTTCCGCAGTCTCCTCAGACCTTCAAGCAGCTCCTCATGGTGGCAGGTTACGACCGCTACTTCCAGATCGTACGCTGCTTCCGTGACGAGGACCTCCGCGCTGACCGTCAGCCGGAGTTCACACAGATCGACTGCGAGAAGTCTTTCGTTGAGCAGGAAGATGTTCTCAATACATTCGAGGGCATGATGAGAACCCTCTTCAAGAATGTTCTCAACGTTGAGATCGCAGAGCGCATCCCTCGCATGAGCTGGTATGATGCAATGGACTTCTACGGCAGCGACAAGCCGGACATCCGTTTCGATATGAAGATCCATGAGATCACAGACCTTGTGAAAGGCTATGGTTTCTTTGTATTTGACGGAGTTGATTACATCGGTGCAATCAATGTAGAGGGCACTGCAAACTATACCCGCAAGCAGATCGACGAACTCACAGAGTGGGTGAAGAGACCTCAGGTGGGCGCAAAGGGACTCGTTTACATCAAGGTCAACGAGGACGGCTCGATCAAGTCTTCAATCGACAAGTTCTATACTCCTGAGCTGCTTCAGGCTGTTGCAGACCGTCTCGGTGCACAGAAGGGCGACATGATGCTCGTTCTCTGCGGCGCAAAGAGAAAGACCCAGACCATGCTGGGCGTGCTCCGTATCGAGATGGGTAACCGTCTCGGTCTCCGCGATCCGTTCAACTTCGCACCTCTCTGGGTGGTCGATTTCCCTCTTGTGGAATGGGATGACGAGACCCAGCGTTTCTACGCTATGCATCATCCGTTCACAGCTCCTAAGCCTGAACATCTCGACCTCTTCTACAGCGACAGGAAGGAAGACCTTGAGAAGGTTTGCGCCAACGCATACGACTTCGTGCTCAACGGAACTGAACTCGGTGGCGGATCCATCCGTATCCACGAGGCGGCAATGCAGGAGCGTATGTTCGAGGTTCTCGGCATCAGCAAGGAGGATGCTGAATACAAGTTCGGTTTCATCATCAATGCATTCAAGTTCGGTGCTCCGCCACACGGAGGCCTCGCTTTCGGTTTCGACCGCGTTTGCTCGCTCTTCGGCGGTCAGGAGACTATCCGTGACTATATCGCATTCCCTAAGAACAATCAGGGCCGTGATGTGATGATCGATTCACCTTCATACATCGACCAGGAGCAGATGGATGAGCTGTTCCTTGAATCAAAGTCGGAACGTAAAGAATAATGGTCATGAAAAAGCTGCTTTTCCTTGTTATCGGCATTCTGACAGCAGTGTCTGTATATGCGCAGAATGATGATCCGACGGTCAATTGGCCGTATCTCTATCCTGACTTTATGGAGGGAGAACTTCATAGGACAAACAAGAAGCCTAATAAGGCACTTTTCAATATCAATCTGAACCTGAGCCATGCACATTACATAGATAATGGTAAGATCAGAGAGGTTGATACTTGGGGAGTGACAGGTCTTGTCATCGGAGAGGATATCTTCCATTTTGTACAGGGCAAGATGCTGAAGGTGCTTGCTCAAACTGAAGGAGGCTATGTTGTGGAGGAAAAGAGGGCAAACTATTCGTCTGTAATTAAGGATGACGGTGCTTATGGTACTTCATCTTTGAGCAGTACCACGACCAAGACTTACCTTTACAATGGCAATGCGATAAACCAGTATGACGGCTTCCTCCTTACGGATGTATATAAGGACCTGCATGCAATGAAGGATGATTCGGAAACCTTGCCTGTAAGGACCAATATGTACCTTGTAATCGGTCAGGAGATGATTCCGACAAACAAGAAGAGCGTGGCTGCGATTGAGGGTGTGGACAAGAAGGAGTTCAATGCATTCCTCAAGTCCAACAAGATAAAATGGAATGATGTGGATGATCTTGTCAAGGTGTTGAATTTCATTACTGCCAAATAAGGTGAATCTGCATGAAAAACTGTAATCCGACTGGCAAAGTCATATTTGCCGGTCGGATTTCTTATACAGGCTGCAACATTTATCGCAAAAGTGCAGTCTAAAGGATGAAAACGGTTTGAAAGACCGCCATAAACGGAAGTTTAACATTAATCAATTAATATCATGGATTTTGTAGATGCACTTATTCCTATTTGTGTCAGCTGTGTAATGCCTGTTGCCATTGTCGGATTGCTGGCGTGGGCGAATGCCAGAAAGTCTGCCCATAAGATGAATGTGATGATCAAGGCAATTGAAAACGGCGCAGACATAGACCCGAACGTTCTTATGGCTGTCAAGTCAAGGACAAGATCAACAAGAATGAATCTTGTAAACAGACTTGGTGCTGGCGTAGTGCTGAGCCTTATGGGGCTTACATTTTTCCTGGCGGCAGCCTTTGGTCTGGCATCGTTTCCTCTCTGGGGATATTATCCAGGAATTCCTCTTCTTGCTGCCGGCATTGGTCTTCTTGTTTCTTTCTTCTACGGAAAGAATTTCCTTAAGGCTGAAATCGAAGCGGAAACAAAAAGATAATGACCAAGGAGCAGTTCATAGAGATGATAACCCTGGAGCAGGAGTCTTTGAGAAGGTTCCTGCGGGGGTTGTGCTCCGGAGACGGCTTCCGTGCAGATGACCTTGCACAGGAAGCTCTCCTGAAGGCATATCTCTCTTTTGAACGCTTCGAAGGCAGGTCCAGATTCTCAACCTGGCTGTTCAGAATTGCCTTCAACTGCTGGTATGACGCACAGAAAAGCGCGGGAAAGGAGTCTGACTGGATCTCGCTGGAAGACAGACCTCCCAGAGGATTGTTGCCCCATGTGCTTGAATCAGAGATCGATAAAAAGCACGAGTATCAGCAGCTGCACATGGCAATAAGAGGGCTTTCGCTCCAGGAACAGACTGTCATACTGCTTTATTACATGGAAGAAAAATCCATAAAGGAAATCGAAATAATAACAGGGATGCCGTCCGGCACCATCAGGTCACATCTTTCCCGTGGCCGCAGGCATCTGAAGGAATATCTGGAGACATTATGAAAACAGAACAGGACATAAGGAGGTTCATGCAGGAGAACAGGATCCCTGTACCGAAGGATGCTGCCTTCATGAATGATCTCATCCGTCAGATCAATCTGCTGCCTGTGCCTGCCGGCCTTGCCGGCGACGATGACAGGATCCGGGAAAACGTCAGGATGGTCAAGGCAATCCTGGATTCTATAAAAAGGCATAACAGGAAGCAGGCTCTGATACTGGTACTTGTCAATATGATTCTTTCCATGGCGATCTTTACTGCAGGCTATTTTCTTTTTGCACATGAAGTCATCACTTATATACTGATGGGGTCTGCATGTCTTGCTGTGCTGGCGGTCACTGTCAGTTTTACAGACCTTGTGCGTATCTGAAAGGTCTGAGGTCTACGAAAAAATAATCTGAAATGATGAAAATATTTATGACAGTTTGCCTGTTGATTTCAACAGGCCTTACCTCCTATGCCCTGGAGGATTGGAAAGGACATGTTACTGATCCGGAAAACAATCCGGTAGCATACGCGAATGTGGTGCTGCTTTCGAAGACTGACTCCACGGCGGTAACCGGAACGGTAACCGATGAGGACGGTCGCTTCAGCATCCCGACCGATGAGGATGGAATCCTGATGGTCGCCATGCTGGGCTATGAAACCGTGTATGTGAATCCGTCTGAAAATATGCATATATTCCTCGAGGAGGATGCGACTATGCTTGAGGGAGCTGTTTCTACAGGGATGATGGTAAAGACAAGGATCTCTGCCGGTTCGATGCTTACAGACATCAAGGGAACTGTGCTGGCAAGTTCCGGTACCGTACTGGAGATGCTCGGCAAGGTTCCGGGAATGATGGCCAATGGTAATGAGCTGGAAGTGATCGGTAAGGGAGCTCCCGTAATCTATATCAACGGAAGGAAACTCCACGACATGAATGAACTGAGGCAGATGCGGTCTGAGGATGTGCAGAGCGTTGAGGTCATCAGTAACCCCGGTGCGCAGTATGATGCGACAGTCACCTCTGTGGTAAGGATAAAGACCATCAGGCATGAAGGCGAAGGATTCGGATTTGACCTTAATATGGCTAATAATCAGGATCTTGTGTTTGGGGTCAGCGATCCCAGTGCCGGACTGAATCTTCGCTACCGTTTCGGGAATTTCGACCTGTTCGGTTCTGTAAACTATTGGAAATGGGATGAGATAAGCATCTATGAGGATGACGGCCATATGTTTCTTAATGAAAATGATTCGGTCATCCAGGATCATTGGTCGAAGAATCATTGGTACTCAAGTGCAATGGACTATAACATAGGATTCAATTGGCAGCCGGCGGAAAACCACTCGATAGGAGCGCGTATCGTGACGCACCGTACTGTAGATGCCGGTACGAACTTGTGGTCTGTTACGGATATCCTTCATAAGTCCGGATCTTCAGAGAGCCTGATCCATAACACGTCATTTCAGGAAGAGATGCGCAATTCTCCCTACGATTGGGAGGGCAATCTCTACTACAGCGGACTTGTAGGCAGACTGGGCATAAACTTCAATGCAGATTATCTGCTGAACAGGAAGGATATGGACAACAATATATCATCCGTTGAGAATGATGTGGATCAGCCTGAAATTATTCAGGAAGGCGTTACGACATCAAGACTTGCGGCTGCCAAGCTAGTGCTGACATATCCGGTATGGAAAGGCAGGTTTGAAGCTGGTGCGGAAGCAACTTTTGTCGACCGAGGCGACAGCCATTCTATAACCAATTACCCTCTTCCATCATCTGATTCCAACGTTGAGGAGGATAATGTGTCCGCCTTTGTTGCCTACAGCTTCAGTCTACCAAAGTTCGGATCCCTGAATGCCGGTGTACGATATGAACATGTCGGATTTAATTATACTGACCTTCTGGATGCCCCAAACAGCATCCGCCGTTATCAGGATGAGTTCTTTCCGAACATATCATGGTCAGGACAGTTCGGTCCTGTGCATGCTGCGCTATCGTACAGCCTGAGGACCAGCCGTCCGAGTTACAATACCCTGAGCGACAGAATCCAATACATCAATTCGTTCACCCATATGCAGGGAGACTCAAGGCTGAAGAATGAGAAGAAGCAGGAAATCGGAATGAATGCGCGTTACAGATGGCTGAACCTTTCGGTATCATACGAACGCATAGACAATACCTTGACGAATGTGTTCTATGATTATAATGGCGAGGGCGTGCTGCTTGTGAGAGCCAGCAATCTGTCCGAACCTGTACGGAATCTCCTTGTGTTCATGTCAGCCAATCCGACATGGGGAGTGTATAGCCCGAACTGGAGCGCCGGAATGCAGAAGCCATGGAATAAGTTTGAATTTCATGATCCTCGTGCAGAGTCAGGGAAGGTCATGGTCACATACTCAAGGCCGATGTTCTTCCTCACTCTTAACAACGCTTTCCGTTTCAGGCATAGCTGGCAGGTTGAGGCGAACATGAATATCCGAACCAAGGGAGACAACATTAACTTCAGGATGACCACACCTATGTATAATCTTGGCTTTGTCGTCCAGAAATGCTGGCTGAAGAACGATGCCCTCTGTCTAAGGGTAAGCGTAAGTGATGTGTTCAAGCGTGGTCTCCAGGATGTATATTCAGATGCAGGATTCTTCATATACAAGGAACATCCTTTCCGCAATTACCATCGTCTTGATGTTTCGTTAAGATATACATTCAACGCGTCAAAAAGCCGCTACAAGGGTACAGGGGCAGGAAAAGATGCTCAGAACAGAATGTAGATCTCGAGCGGATTTTTATTGAAAATCCGCTCTTTTGTTTGTTATTTATGCAGTTTGAGCGAGTTTTTACAAAAAATCCGCTTATATTGCACTAACAGAATCCCCGGCTATGCGTCTATATAGTTGAGCGCTCAAAAAAAGTGTAACTTAAAACGGACAAGACAATGAAACAGATTATTTCAGTCATTATGCTGGTCGTCCTGATTGCAGGGACAGGGAGCTGCAAGTCTGCTCCTGCTGCATCAGAGAGAAAAATGGAGACCGGCGCAACGCAGCAGCTTATCAATAAATACAAGGGTGAGGAAGGTTTCGAAGTCATGAGCTTCGGCGGTCTTGCTCTTGGACTGGTGAAGATGGCGGCCAATGCTTCTTCAGATGCGGATGATGCTTCTCTTGATATCCTTGACGGAATCCGGAAATTTATTATTGTAGAGTATTATGATGCAGCAGCGGATAAGAAGGAAGCTTTCAATAAGGAGTTGGCGGAACTTCTTAAGGATGGGTCAAAGATAATGGAGGTAAAGGACGATGGAGACAAGGTTGAAATCTACGGTACTCTTTCCGGTGACGGGGAAAGAATCAGCGATGTAGTTATCTATATTCCGGAAGAATCCTCTTTCTTGTGTTTCTTCGGAAACATCAGGACAAAGGATATCGGAGCCGTGATGGAAATGACGAATGAGTAATTTCGGCAACATATGGATTCCTCTCTCTGACCGGTTCTATCGTGTGGCGTACTATCTTCTGGAATCTGAAGAGGATGCGGAAGATGCCGTACAGGAGCTGTATCTGAAGCTCTGGGCAGCGCGCAGCAGCTTGGACGGAGTGCAGAATCCGCTGGCATACGGAATCTCCATGCTGAAGAACATCTGCATAGACCGGATCAGAAAGCGGATGGTCAGAAAGACCGAACCGCTCGAAAAGGTTCCCCATCCGGAAGATGCTCATCAGGAAGGCCGGACGGATATGAAGGATACTCTCCGATATCTCCTTCAGGAAATGGAAAAGCTTCCGGATAAGCAGCGGACGGTTCTCAGGATGAAAGCGATCGAAGGCCTCGGATATGAGGAAATATCACGGAAGACAGGACTCTCGCAAGTACATGTCAGAGTACTGGTCACAATGGCAAGAAAGACATTAAGATCAAAAATCAGGTTATGAAGTCGATAAGGGACATAGAAAATATGAATCTGGAGCAGCTGGAGGCTGTATCCATGGACGAGAGCATTGCTGTGCCGGACGGCTTTACGGCCCGCATGAAGGAGAATGTTGATGCTGCTGTGACCGTCGGACTTCTGACCGAAAATGAATCCGGAGAACGTAACAGGCGCACGATCGTAAGATATGCCGCTGTAGCCGCTTCGGTAGCTGTCATGGTGGGAGCCGGTTACGGGATTGCTCAGTGGCAGAATCAGCCGAAGGACACTTTTGATGATCCGTATCTTGCATACGCGGAGGTGGAAAAGGCCCTTGCAAGGATGTCAGATACCATAAATGCCGGTCTGGCAATAGCAGAGGATTCGGAAGAAACAGTTGACAGGATCATGTCTGTCGTCACCGACCGGTAATACGTCATCCCCGACCTGATCGGGGGATCAGTAAAAACAACAAAAACAGAAAAATAATACGATATGAAAAAGATATATGCAATAGCAGTGATGCTTCTTATAGCAGCAGGAGCATACGCGCAGAGTGGAAAAAGTCTCTACAACAAATACTCCGACTCGAAGGATGTGTCGGCAGTCTATATTTCTCCGGCAATGTTCAAACTTATCGGACAGCTTCCGGATATGGATATCAAGACCGAAGACGGTAAAGAAATGAACATAGCTCCGCTGGTGCGTTCATTCACAGGTTTTTATCTTCTCGATGTCAAGGATAAGCCGCTTGCAGATGAACTTCGGAAGGAAGTCCAGTCCATGATCAGGTCCGGAAGCTTTGAGATGCTGATGGAAGTAAAAGATAACGGCAGTATGATGAATATATATACTGTAGGAGACAAGAATATCATATCAAGTCTTGTATTATTGGCCCAGGAAAATGATTCAACCCAGTTCATCTGTCTGGAAGGTACCATCGACAGGAAGGATTTCGAGAAACTGATGGCAGAATCGGTCAAGTAAATGGAAACTAAATATTTGAGGTTGGTATTGCTGGTGGCTTTTTCAGTGATGCCGTGGGTGACCTATGCCCAGACCAGGGAAATTTCAGGTAAGGTTGTCGATGCCGATGGTGCGGATGTGCAGTTCGTGAACGTGGTGCTGCTGTCGCTTCAGGATTCGACCATAGTGACGGGAACAATGACAGATGAGCAGGGTATGTTCTGTCTTTCTGCGGAGACTGATCAGGGTGTGGTACAGTTCTCGAACCTGGGTTACAGGACAGTCTGCCTTCCGGTTGTTGATGTCGATGGAAAGGTCGTGCGCCTTTCCGAAGACACCAGTTTCCTTGATGAGGCGGTAGTCAGGGCAATCATGCCTAAGACGAAGCTTACCGGCAATTCCATGATCACAACCATCCAGGGAACTGTGCTCAGCAATTCAGGTACGGCCCATGAGATACTGTCGAAGGTTCCTGGTATGACCCAAAGGGATGACGAACTGGAGGTGATTGGTAAGGGCAAGCCTGTATTCTATGTCAATGGCAGAAAGGTGCAGGATATGGAGGAACTCAAGGTAATGCATTCAAGCGAAATCCAGAATGTTGAGGTCATTACAAATCCGGGAGCCGCTTATGATGCCTCTGTGTCGGCCGTCGTGAAAATAAGGACAGTGAAGATGCAGGGAGAAGGTTTTGGATTCGATATCAATGCCGGAAACAGTCAGGACCTGGTGTATGGCTATAGCGATCCTAGTACGACTCTCAACATGAAGTATCGTCATAATTCGATTGATATATTCGGAATGGTGAATTATGCCGACAGGAACAATGTCAGTATCAGTCAGCCCGTCCAGACAAGCTGGTTTGTAAACAATGGCCAGCTTATCAATATCAACCAGGATTCAAGATGGGTTAATCACAATGTAAATCATAACCTCAACGCAAACCTGGGATTGAACTGGCAGATTTCTCAGAATCATTCTGTCGGCTTGCGTGTGGAGACTCGCAACAACTTCAATCCGACAGGTGAACACAGGATAAGCAATATGGTGGATTTCAGAAATCTGGACGATTCTGCAGCTGATTATATTGACGAGAGCATCACAGAAAGCAACGAGGTCATAAACATGCCGTATTACTGGACCGGCAATGCCTATTATAACGGACAAGCCGGCAGGCTGAATATCGATTTCAACATCGATTTCATAACACGCAAGAATGGCAAGCAGACCGATATCACTGAAACCGGTACAAGGGGAGAATCGCTGATGCGGCATGAGAACAGGAATACATCAGAATTGTGGGCGACAAAACTTGTGCTTTCGTACCCTGTATGGAAGGGACAGCTGCAGGCTGGTACGGAGATGAGCTTTGTGGACCGTACGAACAGCTTTACAATGACTGGTTATCCGCTGCCTTCTACTGATTCTGATGTAAAGGAACGGAATCTTGCAGGCTTCGTGAACTATGCCTTCAGTCTTGAAAGGTTTGGTAATCTCAGTGCCGGTCTTCGTTATGAGCATGTCGGATTCGATTATGACGATCTTCTGAATCCTGTTCAGTCTCTTACAAGATATACTGACGACCTGTTCCCGTCCATATCGTGGTCGAACCAGTTCGGTAAGTTCAGGACATCCCTGGCATACAGCGCCAAGGTCGCACGTCCGAGCTATGACAGATTGAATGAGAATATAAACTATATGAACTCATTCTCTCTGGAGCAGGGTAATTCCAAGCTGAAGAATGAGACCATATACGAGGTGAGCGCAACAGTAGGCTATCAGTGGCTGAATTTCTTCGTCGCTTACGAAAGAAGAGACAATACCCTGACCCAGGGAGCGTCTCTGTACAATGATGAGGGAGTGACCTTGCTGAGGCAGATCAACCTGGATCAGCCTTTGCGTAATATTGCAGCCTTCCTTTCTGCCGCCCCGACTTTCGGGTGTTACAGTCCGAACTGGACGGTAGGAATCCAGCGTTATTTCTACAAGCAGACGCTTCTTGATCCTTCCCATCCTGACGGACAGCGCATTTTGACAGCAAAGAAGCCTGTGGTGTTCATGGATCTGAACAATGCATTCCGCTTCAAGGGCAGCTGGCAGCTTGAGGCCAATCTGAATGTGATGACAAAGGGAGACATGATGCAGTTCGCCTTCCTGAGAAACACATACAATCTTGGTCTGGTCGTGCAGAAATGCTGGCTGAAGAACGATGCTCTCTGTCTGCGTGCAAGTATAAGTGATGTGCTTCAGATGAGAACAACTGACATGATCCTTGATAACGGCTATTTTCAGCTGCATCAGACCAGCAACCAGAACTACCACCGTCTGAACATCACTCTCCGTTATACATTCAATTCGTCAAGCAATAAATATAAAGGCTCCGGTGCCGGCACCGAAGCCCAAAGCAGACTGTAGGATCTGTCCGTCAGGTATTCTTTTACATCCTTCTCTTCTGTTTTTCTCCAGCACCGGTTCCCTTGTATTTGCTCTGGGTGGTGTTGAAGTTGTAGCGGAGGGTGATTCCGTAGGTGCGCATCGACCTGTTGCTCCATTGTCTGAGTGAGTATACCTTGCTGTATATCCTCGTTTCTGTTGCCTCATCATCAAGAATGTTGTTTGCGAAAACTTCTACTGCAAATGCATTCTTTAGGAACGATTTCCTGATCGATGCGTTCAGTGTGTTGGTAGCCTTCTGCAGGCGGTAGACTCTGCTGTCTCCTTTTCCCTGGAAGGTATAGTCGCAGTTCAATGTAAATCCCTTAGGCAAGGTCAGGGTGTTGTCGAACTGAATTACGGGAAGAGCCTGATTCAGCTTGATTTCCTCGCCAAGTGATTCCATAGTAAGCCATTGCTTGACAATGGCCAGGGTAAGGCGCGGATGCCATATCCCTATGGTAGGTGTGGCGGCTACCATCACTTGCATTGTCGGTATGTTCTTGTAGAAATTGTCGTGATAGATGACTACGGCCTTGTCGGTTCCCTCCTGTGCTGTGGCGGTTTCAAGGATTGCATTCTTTACTGTCTGATAGCTGATTCCAACCTGAACAAACTTCCATACGGCTGCAAGGGATACATCATGGTTCATTTCCGGTCTGAGCAGCGGGTTTCCCTGCTGCATGCAGTAACGGTCGATGTAAATGAGAGAGTTGCTAAGATAGCTGTAGTGAGGTCTGGAGGTCTTCGCCGAGTAGTTGAGGAGGAACTGGAAAGGACCGGCGACTGCTGAGAAGGAAGCATTAGGATAGAAGTTGTCGTACGTCCTGCTCTGGTCCTCCTTGAAGACCTCATTTTCGTAATATCTGAATCCTATATGTTCATATCTTAACCCTGCGGTCAGGCTGCCGAA
>JAZNAW010000073.1:0-17688 GCA_045586745.1 Candidatus Cryptobacteroides sp. | reverse complement strand
TCTCCTCATATGAAAGACCGGCAATCTTATCCCTGAACTCTCCGTCCCTGCATCCGGCATAGACTATATGGGTATGACTGTCGCAGAACGCCGGCATCACGATTCCGCCCTTAGCATCAATAAATTCAATGCCGCCGGAGGGAGGTTCAGTTTCCAAAACAACCCCCCCCACGACTTCGTCGCGGGCCCCTCCCCCTGCGGCCAGGGGGGTAGCACGGTTTTGTAAACCGCACCTACCTCCGGCGCTGGTTATGTCATTTCGACTGGATGACGTGAGTGGGGAAATCTCCTTCTGTGGACCGAATCCGGCAATCTTGCCGTCCTCGATGACAAGGTACGCATTCTCAATGCATTCTACATGATTCATCTGCGCACCCTCGAGCCGCATCACACCCTCCGGCAGAATACCCGTCAGCATTCCTATGTTGTATATAACTGTCTTCATTGTACAAGTAAGTTGATTTTAAATCCGCACAAATTTAACAAAAATCCAGCTATTAGGATATTTGTCTATTGCGCGTCTGTGTGTTCTATGTTAATCTTAGGTAAAATGTTGTTCCAATATCCTGTCGAACGATATGAAGTGGACGAGATATCTCAAGTTTATGTCCTGAGTGACTGGGCAAGGTCACTCAAGACAGATCTAGTTTACGTAATTGACGGATTATCAATAAAATAAGCAAAACGGGGTTGGACTGACTGACTTAGTAATGTCACTCAAGACAGAATTCAAGCTATTGAGCGGATGCAGAATAATGACAACGCAGGTAAATAATTGTATAAACAGCTATATCATCACCTATTCATATAATACCAAAATATGCTTATAGTTGCATGAGTCCGGAATAATTAACTGCCGGATAATATAGCGATTAAGACGTTACTGAAAGTTTTCCTTCTGCCGGTATTATCGGTTCGACATAACTGAGGTACAGACTCCCACGTCTTTTTGATTTATAGCCGAATCTGCGAGTCTTGCGGCGTAAGCATTTCTACTTAAAGTATGTCAAGAAAACTATTTTCTGTCATGGTTATTATTCTGGTATCCATGGTTACGGTGCATGCACAGAAGTCGGAGGTTGTAAAGGTCGATTACATGGAGTCTTCATCCAGATACCTTGAACCTACACAAAGCATTATGACGACGCCTCTCATTGCGGACCTGTCAGTTACAGGCGGTCAGATATCCTATACGGAAACAGAGGCATTCAAGGATTATGAAGTGACTGATGACCTGATCGAACTGGTCCCTAGTTTCAAGGCAGTTGCCCTTTGTCATGCGGCACGAGCCCATAATGCTGATATGATAATCGGTGCGATGGTAGATGTCATCACCAATGACAAAGGTCGTCTTGAAATCACGATTACAGGATATCCTGCGAAATATGTCAATTTCAGAAATGCTACAATGGATGACATGAATCTGGTGCAGAGAGGTATGACCGTCGTTTTTGACTCATATGGGGAGGCCCTTGGAACACCGGAAGAACAAGTACAGATTACAGAAGAAAAGAAAGTGAAGAAATGAAAAAGTTGTTAGTGATATTGATGATGTCGGTGATACCTGTCATCTCATTTGCCCAGAGGGGTGTTCCACGCTCGAACAGTGTCAGCGTGAGTGTCAAGCGTGTTACCGAGACAACAAAAGAGCCTAAGACCTACAATGCCAGAGTCGGATTTCAGCAGATGGCGGGATTAAACATTGGAGCATATGACTTTGATGCTTGTGGCGTTGGCTTGTCATATGTTGGAGGATTCAGATTCAATGATGTGTTGTTTGCCGGATGTGGTGTGGAAGTCAACACTCCTTTTTTTGGTTTTGATATTCCCTTATATGCTCAGATAAGGACCTATTTTACCAAAAGAATCTGGCGTCCCTATGTTTCTTTGTCATTAGGAGGATATTATACTGACAATGAATATTACGGTCACGAATATTTTGGAGAGGGTGGCGGATTCTATGGCGATTTCTCTGTTGGAGTAGATGTCAGACTCGTAGAAAAGCTTAATCTATTTATGGGTGCTGGGGTAAACAATAGAGGTGTTTTTTTTAAAACCGGTCTGTCATTCTAGCCTGTTGGGAAGCGTCGGTACATGAAATATGGGAAACTTGCACCGACGGTACTTCAAAGTACAGGATTTGAATCTTAATATGAAGCGTGGGTACATGAAAGCTGAAATTCATGTACCCACGGTCATATTGCTCTATAGTAGATTTCTACTTCCTTTTGTCCGTTGGCGTGATATGCGGCTATCGGTGGTCTTCAAAACCGTGGCCGCCCGTGGCCTCGTGAACGGGAGGGGCCCACGAAGTGGGAGGGATTCAGTTTTAAAGACCACCGATAGCCGTAAAGACTGCTAGCGGATAAACTCCACGGACTTCTCGATGAGAGGGTGCATGTAGCGGTCGTCGTCGATGAACGGAACGACCTTGCGGTATTTCGCAAAGATCTTTTCGATGGTCCATGATGACTTAAGAGGACGGCGGAACTCAAGGGCCTGAGCTGCATTGAAGAGCTCGATGGCGAGGACGCGTTCGGTGTTCTCAACGACGCGGACGAGTTTCGTCGCTGCATTGGCACCCATGCTGACATGGTCCTCCTGACCCTGTGATGAAGGGATCGAGTCCGCAGAAGCAGGCATGCAGAGCCCCTTGCTCTGGCTCACGATAGATGCAGCGGTGTACTGCGGAATCATGAAGCCGCTGTTAAGTCCAGGCTTTGCCACAAGGAAGTTCGGCAGACCTCTCTGACCTGAAATGAGCTTGTATATACGTCTCTCTGAAATGTTCGAAAGTTCTGAAAGCGCAAGAGTAAGCATGTCCATAGGAAGAGCTATAGGCTGGCCGTGGAAGTTGCCGGCAGAAATGATCAGGTCTTCGTCAGGAAAGACCGTAGGGTTGTCGGTAGCGCTGTTGATTTCAACTTCAATTACTGACTTTACATAACGGATTGCATCTTTAGACGCTCCGTGAACCTGCGGCATGCAGCGGAATGAATACGGATCCTGTACATGGACCTTCTTCTGCCTGATGATCTCGCTGCCTTCGAGAAGTCCGCGGATACGTGCTGCAGTCTCTATCTGTCCCTTATGGGCACGAACCTCATTGACCTGCGGATAGAACGGCTCGATGCGGCCGTCGTATGCATCGAGAGACATTGCTCCGATCTTGTCAGCCCAGTCAGAAAGTCTTTCAGCCTGGATAAGCGACCATACCGCATGTGCGCTCATGAACTGCGTGCCGTTCAGAAGTGCCAGGCCCTCCTTCGACTGGAGGCGGATAGGTTCCCAACCGAGTTCCTCCCAAACCTCTGACGAAGAGCGGACCTCTCCCTTGTACATGACCTCACCCATGCCGATGAGCGGAAGACTGAGGTGGGCAAGGGGAGCGAGGTCGCCGGAGGCACCGAGCGAACCCTGCTGGTACACTACAGGAAGCACATCATTGTTGAACATGTCGATAAGACGCTGCACTGTTATCAGCTGCACTCCTGAATATCCGTAAGAGAGCGACTGGATCTTCATCAGCAGCATCAGTTTGACGATTTCCGGACGCACGGTCTCTCCGGTACCGCAGGCATGCGACATCACAAGATTGTGCTGGAGCTGCGACAGTTCCTTTTCAGGGATGGTGATGTTGCAGAGCGATCCGAAACCTGTGGTTATGCCGTAGACAGGTCTTCCGATATCTCCCATCTTGCTGTCCAGAAATTTACGGCATTTTACGACAGCCTCTTCAGATTCCTTGCTGAGAACCAGTTTCTTACCTTTGGTAATGATTTCGTTGACCTTCTCAATGGTCAGTTTCTTGTTTGAAATGGTATGTGTCATGCTAATATGTTTCTGATCATTTCTTCATCTGCAATATTAGGAAGGGTGACCTTCAGTCCTGGTGTCCGGTCCATCTCGCGTCTGATAGCATTCATGGCACCCTCGTTGCGCGCCCAACTGCGACGCGCGATACCGTTGTTCACGTCCCAGAGGAGCATTTCCTGTATGTGTCGGTCAGAGTCCTCGGAACCGTCGATCACCATTCCGAATCCTCCGTTCATGACCTCACCCCAGCCGACTCCGCCGCCGTTGTGGATCGATACCCATGTCGCACCGCGGAAGCCGTCGCCGATGACGTTGTGTACCGCCATGTCGGCGCAGAACTGCGAACCGTCATATATGTTGGATGTTTCACGGAACGGAGAATCTGTTCCGGAAACATCGTGGTGGTCACGTCCGAGTACGATCGGCGCGGTGATCTCTCCGTTGCGGATAGCCTCGTTGAAGGCAAGGGCGATCTTTGTGCGGCCTTCGCAGTCTGCATAAAGGATGCGGGCCTGCGAACCTACTACAAGGTTGTTGCGTCCTGCCTCCTCGATCCATCTTATATTGTCCATCATCTGGCCCTGGATCTCCTCCGGTGCCTCTTCCATGATCTCGCGGAGCACGCGTGCTGCGATTGCATCGGACTTTGCCAGGTCATCCGGATTCTCGGACATGCATACCCATCTGAACGGACCGAATCCGTAGTCGAAGAAGAGCGGACCCATGATGTCCTGTACATATGAAGGGTATCGGAACTTTCCATCTTCGCGGACAACGTCCGCACCTGCGCGCGAAGCCTCCAGAAGGAAGGCGTTTCCATAATCGAAGAAATACATTCCCTTGTCAGCAAGGCGGTTGACTGCAGCAGCATGTCTGCGGAGAGACTCCTGGACGCATTCCTTGAACCTTTCAGGCTCCTCTGCCATCATCCTGTTCGACTCCTCGTATGAATATCCGACAGGATAGTATCCTCCTGCCCATGGGTTGTGAAGCGATGTCTGGTCAGAACCGAGGTCCACATGGATATCCTCTTCAGCGAGTCTTTCCCAAAGATCTACCACATTACCCTGGTATGCTATCGAAACTATCTCCTTGTCCGCCACTGCCTTGCGGATGCGAGGTATGAGTTCGTCGAGGTCTTCATGGATCTCGTCCACCCAGCCCTGGTCGTGGCGCTTGTGGGCGGCGTGAGGATTGACTTCTGCACATACGCTTACGACTCCTGAGATCACACCGGCCTTAGGCTGTGCTCCGGACATTCCTCCGAGACCTGCGGTGACGAAGAGCATGCCCTTCATGTTCTCCTCTGTGCCAGCTATTCCGCGGACCTTCAACTGCTTGCGTGCCGCGTTCATCACAGTGATTGTAGTACCATGAACGATACCCTGCGGACCGATGTACATATATGAACCTGCCGTCATCTGGCCGTACTGCGATACTCCGAGAGCATTGAACTTCTCCCAATGGTCAGGCTTCGAATAGTTCGGGATCACCATTCCGTTTGTCACGATCACGCGAGGGGCGTCCTTGTGGCTAGGGAAGAGTCCGAGAGGATGGCCCGAGTACATCACGAGGGTCTGCTCGTCGGTCATCGTCGCGAGATACTGCATCACGAGGCGGTACTGCGCCCAGTTCTGGAAGACTGCACCGTTTCCTCCGTAAGTGATGAGTTCATGCGGATGCTGAGCCACACGGTAGTCCAGATTGTTCTGGATCATGGCCATGATCGCGGCAGCCTGCTTCGATTTCGCAGGATATTCGTCGATCGGACGGGCATACATCTCGTAATCCGGACGGAAGCGGTACATATAGATGCGGCCGTAGTCCTTGAGTTCCTGTGCGAATTCCTTGGCCAGAGTCTCGTGGTGCTCGGCAGGGAAGTATCTCAGAGCGTTCTTTATCGCCAGAACCTTCTCCTCGGCGCTCAGAATCTCCTTGCGCTTCGGAGCATGGTTGATGGACGGGTCATATGCCTTCGGCTGGGGCAGCACTGCCGGAATGCCTGCCAGTATGTCTTCGTGGAATTTGTTTTGCATTGTCTAAATGTTTGAGTGCCAATGATTTGTGCTAAATCGCCTGCGTCATCTGCCTCATGCGATTTTGTGTAAGTTGTTGATATTAAGTGTGATAACTGATCTATGCATCAGATCTTACCGTTGACGATCTCCAATACTGCGGCCTCTTCGGCGATAGCCTTGGCGGCGATCTCGGCGGCTTCGGCGCAGAGGCGGTCGGCGGCCGAGCGGTCAGCGAGGCCGGCGGCGTTGATGCGCACGTTGAGCTGGGCGCCGAGTACGGCGCTGCGTGCTGCCAGTGCGCCTACGCCGGCGTCAGAAACTGATGCCGGGTTGCCTTCTGCAGCCATTGCACGTACGATAGGGAATACCTCGAGGGCCGTCTTCATGGTCTTCAAAGGAACCTCGGTAGCATAGAGGGTCGCTGCTTCAAGCGCAGCAGCGCGCGCCGCCTTCTCTTCCTCGGATCCCTTCGGCATTCCGATCGCCGCCATGATCCTGTCAAATGCTGCGGTATCTTCGTCAACGAGGGCGAGAAGCCTGCGCATCACGTCCTGACCCTTGTCCGCCCAGTCGGAGAACTCCTTCCAGCGTGCGTCCCAGCCGGCCTTGTGTGAAGAAAGGTTCGCGACCATGGTTCCGAGAGCCGCTCCGAGAGCGCCCATGTATGCTGATATCGATCCGCCACCTGGAGCAGGGGATTCCGATGCTGTCTCATAAGCAAAGCCCTTGCAGGTCATGCGGACAAGTCTCTCGCGAGCCGCTGTCTCGGCAGGGTCCTCCATCATGAACTCCACGACCTTTTCGCGAGGGTCGAACGGCTTGAGGTCGTCAAGTCCCATGGACTTCACCGCAATCTTCATGATCTCCTCTTCAGAAATTCCAGTCGAGCGCTGCTGCTTCTCAAGGAAGTAGCGTCCTGCCTCGATGAGCGTGCGCTTAGGCACCAGACCTACGATCTCTGTTCCGGTAACGCGGAGTCCGCGGGTCTGTGCCGCGCGGCATACCTCATCGAATGCAACATGAAGCGGAGTCGTGTTGATGTCTGTTATGTTCATGGAAACCTGTGCGATGCCGTATTCGTCGATGAACCATCCGATGGCCTTGCAGCCCTTCAGTGTGCCCGGAATCATGACAGTCTTGCCATTCTCGTCCTTCACGATCTTGCCTGTGATAGGGTTGCCCTCTCTCTTTGGACGACCCTTCTCGCGCACGTCGAATGCGATGGCATTCGCGCGGCGCGTCGATGTCGTGTTGAGGTTGTAGTTGACTGCGATCAGGAAGTCGCGGGCTCCGACATTTGTAGCTCCTGCCTGTGCGGCACGGTCGGTATAGCATCCCGGTCCGAAATCAGGCTGGCGTTCAGGATCTGACATCTTCTCGGGAAGAGCCTCGTATTCGCCGGCGCGGCAGACAGCAAGGTTCTTGCGCTCAGGCTTTTGTGCGGCAGCCTCGTAGCAGTAGCATGGAATCTCCAGTTCGTTAAAAATGCGCTCGGCCAGCTTTCTTGCCAGGTCAGCGCATTCTTGGAGTGTAATACCGGAAATAGGGATGAGAGGAAGCACATCTGTAGCTCCTGAACGAGGATGGGCACCGTGGTGATGTCGCATGTCGATAAGTTCTCCGGCGCACTTCACGCCCTGGAATGCAGCCTCGACGACAGCCTCAGGACTACCGACGAAAGTAACCACAGTACGGTTGGTGGCTTCGCCCGGATCGACATCCAGAACCTTTACTCCGCCCGATTTCTCGATGGCGCTTACTATCGAATTGATGACTTCCATATTGCGTCCTTCGCTGAAATTAGGAACGCACTCGATGATTCTTTCCATATAGGTTTATCTTGTTTTTACAATTGTATCCGAAACAATCTATAAAGTTAGAGATTTTAAGCAAATAAACAAAACATGGCTTTGACAAAAACGGAGATGTCACAATTTTCAAAATCCATGTCACTTTTTTCAATATGTTTTTCTACTTAGAAAAGTATATTTGTAAAAATATAAAACTTATTTACCATGAAAAGACTGTTTGTGATACAGGCACTTATAGCTTTCACTGCATATTGTCTGATATCCTGCACTTCCGGTGTGGGTCAGAGCCAGTATCCGCCATCAGAACGTGCCCGTGTCGATTCTATCGTGCGCTCGAACCGCAGCATCGATTCTCTGGCTGCAGTTGCAGGCAGATTTGCCGCGGAAGGAAACCTTCTGGGACAGGCAGTCTCTTATCGTGAACTTGGAAGAGCCTATCGTAATTCCACCCTTTATCAGGAGGCTATCGATACTCATCTCAAAGGTCTGGAAGCTTCAAGGGAAATATGCGACACTTTGGAAATCGTCCAGGCCCTGAACAATATCGGTACGGCATACAGGCGTATGGGCGTGCTCGAAGAGGCTGCATCCTGGCATTATCAGGGACTTTCTTTATGTGAGCAATGGTCAGATACGACATCAGTGGGGCTGAAGAACAGGGTGGTGTCGCTGAACGGCCTTGGCAATGTCCTTCTTTCCATGGGCAACGATTCCCTAGCCATGGCTTCGTTCCGCGAAGCCCTCAAAGGAGAGAGCGCACTGGGCAGTCTGAACGGAATGGCCATCAACTATGCCAACATAGGAGCCTTGATGGAAGACAGGGGACAGATCGATTCGGCCAGATACTATTATGGCCGTTCCCTCGAGTGCAACATTCAGAATGGTTCGGACCTCGGCATATCCTTGTGCCACGGTCATTTCGGTCGTCTTGCCGAGAAAGATGGAGACCTTGATTCTGCATACGATGAATACAGGCTGGCATATGATCTTCTATCCGGCAGTTCAGACAAATGGCATTGGCTGGAGTCATGTACATCCCTTGCCCGTATTTCAATGAAGATGGGGAATGTTTCCTCAGCACGGCGCTATCTTGCTGAATCAACAGCTGTTGCTGAAGGTCTCGGCTCCGCCGCCCATCAGGCCGACATATACTATCTCCACTATCAGATGGATGCCTATGCCGGAAGGTATAAGGACTCCCTGAAGTGGCTGGAGAAATACTCGGACTGCATGAACCGTCTTTATGAGGAGAGGAATGAGGATGCAATATATGAGCTGCGTTCGAAATATGAAAGGGAAAAGAGCCTGAATGAACTGGAGGTGATGAGAGAGTCTCACCGTCAGAAGGAACGCAGGGACAGGATGCTTCTTTCAAGCGCTTTCGTTGTTCTTGCGCTGGCAGTCATTGCGATAGTATTCCTTTTCTATTCGCTGCGTCTGCGTTCCCGTAACAATAAGATACTCAAGGATCTGGACAGGACCAAGAATAACTATTTCACTGATATAGCACATGAATTCAGGACTCCTCTCACCATCATCCATTCAGCTTCCCGCAGCATCATGGAAAATGCTGAAGATGAAGGGTTGAAGGAAGATGCCTCTGATATATCAAGACATTCTAAAGGCCTTCTGAGCCTTGTCAATCAGGTGCTTGATGTGGCTAAGATGACCTCAGGACTGGCTCCGGATCCGATATGGAGAAAAGGAAATGTAGTGTCTTTCGTCTCAGGAATATGCCAAAGGAACAGGAGATATGCCGAAAGCAAGGGAATAAGCCTGGTTTACGGATATTCCGAAGAATCGATTGAGATGGATTTTGTACCTGACCTGATGGTACGCATTGTGCAGAATCTGCTGGCAAATGCCTTGAAGTTTTCAGATAAGGGGACGGAAGTCCGCGTTGCCGTGTCCCGTAAGCGGGATGGAGATGCGGACCTGTTGTGCATATCTGTCCGTGACCAGGGCGTGGGTATGACCAAGTCTCAGATGGCGGAGATATTCACCCCTTTCTATCAGGTGGAAGGCCGTTACAGGGATATGGGTACGGGTCTCGGACTGTCGGTGGTAAAGTTCTCTGCTGAGGCCATGAACGGTAGTGTTTCAGTGGAAAGCATTCTTGGTGAAGGTTCGGAATTCATTGTGACCATACCGGTGCGTCATGACAAGGCAGTGTCTGAGGTTGAAGGGGAAACGGAGGCGCAGGATGCAGTGTGCGTGCCTGAACCTGACGGTATGCCCCTTGCTGATGCTTTGTCCCAGGATCAGGATGTGCCTCGTATCCTTATTGTGGAGGATACTCCTGAAGTCGCCCGTTGGGAGATGCGGCAGCTTGATTCGTCTTATGCCTTCTATTTCGCTTCCGACGGTGCAGAAGGATTGCGTAAGGCCGAGGAGATCGTGCCTGACCTTATCATTTCTGATGTGATGATGCCGGTCATGGACGGCGTGGAGATGTGCCGACGAATCCGCGGGTCCGAACTTCTGTGCCATATTCCGGTAATAATGGTTACGGCAAAGGTTGACCATGAAGACCGTCTCAAGGGCCTGGAGGCAGGTGCTGATGCATATCTGGAGAAACCTTATGATGAAAATGAACTCGATCTCCGGGTCAGAAAGCTTCTTCAGCAGCGTATATTGCTCAAGAACATGTTCTCGGAGCGCTTTGAATCCGCAGATGTTCCTTCACTTACTGAAGACCCGGACTATTCTGCGGCAGACAGGGCCTTCCTTGAGAAGTTCGATGAGTTGCTGGAAGATGCCTTTGTATCCGGAAAGGTAGGATGTGAGGACCTTGCTTCAGCCATGTGCATAGGCAGGACCCAGCTCAACAGAAAGATCAAGGCCATAACAGGATACAAGACATCGGAATATATTCTCATGGCAAGGCTCGCCAAGGCCAAGAAGCTCCTGAGTACCACCTCCATGCCTGTCGGCGAAGTGGCCCTCAGCTGCGGCATCGAGGATGTCAGCTATTTCAGCACCCTTTTCCGCAAGCATGTCGGTGTCACGCCTACAATATATCGTAATTCATAAAGTCTTAATAATTTATTTTATGAAAAGAGATGCAATATTTTCCAGATGCACTTGTGAACAGTATTCTTCTCCAATGACTTCAGTGGTTCTGATCGAAGTGGAGCATGTTCTATGTCAATCTATGGTTTTCGGTCAGAACGGTGGCCCCGGTTCTGACATTGGGGAGGATGATATAAATTATGGAGGAGAATTCTGATGAAGAAGTGTCATGTACTCGTACTTTACTTGGCAATGGTATTGTGCGGCTGTCAAAGTATGCAGGTTGAAAATGATCCATCGGCAGAAACTTGCCATTATGTCACATTTACAGCGGATGCTGTGCAGACCAAGGCTTCAATGTCTTATGATGAGCATAGCAGAGGTTATGATATGATCTGGGAGATAGGAGATCGTATTGCCGTGTTCGAATACGCGACAGGTTTCGATTATCCTGTCAAGCATCTGTCTGAACCTCTGCAGGAGGGCGATATGTCGGACGGAGGTCGTAAAGCCGAGTTCAGGGTGTTGATTCCTGATGCGGCAGGAAATGACTTCAGATATGCAGCAGTATATCCGCATATATCTTCTGGAGGTTATGAACCATATTGTGAAAATGTGGATTCGCGTCTGATGCTTAGAGTAGTACTCCCGTATGAACAGAGCCCTTCAGCTGTCAGTTTTGATGCTTCAAGCAATACTATGGTGTCCAAAGTTATAGAGTCCCCTTCACAGATCACAGATATTGCAGAGTTGCAGTTTGCACGTATAGGAAGCATACTAAAGATATCCCTTAAGGACCTTGAAGAATATGCAGGCCAGCAGATTACTATGGCCAGATTTGGATTTGGAGACAGTTTCGGCGGAAGTCTGAACTGTGATTATGATACTGCTTCGGAAACTTACAGCTTCTATAAAGGTTTCAATACATTCAATCTGACCCCGCAGTCTGTCGTAATCGATAGCTACGGGCGTGCAGATCTCTGGATCAGATGCTATGCCGGTGAAATAACAGATTGGTTCAGTATTTATCTGACTGTCGGAGAAGGAGTTAAAGGAAAAGGAGATGGTGTGATTCTAGGCAAGTATGTGGATCTGGAAGGACTGTCACGTTCAATTGTTATCCCAGAGGGTAAAATGACCACATTTGTTGCAGGAAGCTGGGGCCTGGCAGATGTACAAGGGGTAACAGATATAAGTTATAAGGTGAATTCGGGAATGGATGGTTTTACGGTTACATGGAACGATGTTGATCATGCGGACGGATACAGTGTGCATTATTGGCCCGATACTGATCCTGAACATCGTGTAAAGGTAGAATCTGTGCATGATAATGGTAACGGTACCCATTCTGCCGCTGTCACCGGTCTTACCCATGACACATATAATATTAAGATTATTCCAGTCCCATCAGACGGCCATGCCTTGACAGATCCGGAATATTATTATCCTGTTTCCATTCCTGTCGGGGTTGAGACAGAAAAGAATGTGTATAATTCATTGTTTGTTGAAACGCTTACTGATGCTGTTTCCAGCTATGACTATGAAGGCCTGCAGATGGAATACAAGAATATGAGGCAATCCTCATGGGGGTCTGTCATCGGAACATCAAAAAATGAATGGGGACTATGGAATCCTAATGAATTCTGCAACGCCATTATAGGACTCACTTTCATTGCTGATGCGTCAACGGCTACAGAATATCAGCCGTATACAGATAAGAATTATGTCGACCATATGATCCGTCCGCTGGATTATGTGAAAGTGCTCGTATCCTCCGGAGACGGTGTATGGCAGAAGATTGAGCCTGAGTATGGTGAATCATATAAGGAAGGAGGCAATGATAAATATCCTGTTACATACTCCTTCCCGATCGGTACCAGATATTTCAAGGTGTTTAGTGATGAGGAGAAGCTCGAAGCGGAAGTGCCGGCCTGGCATCCTGATTATCCTGCAAGTCTAGCGTGCTGCTTCTACACCATCAAGCTGATGGTCTATGAATAGAAATGCAAGGACTGCCTGGTCTCATTTTTCATAATTCATAGTCATTAAGTCACTTTTTAAAATCTTGAAGTCATTTTTTTCCAAACAACAATAGCCGGGGGGGGGTAACTTTGCCGTATTAAAAATTGTTGTAGCTTATGGAAAAGATTATTGACTATGTTTCGCCTCAGTGCGAAGAAATCGAACTGACCTTGGAAGGTGCGGTTCTGCAGGCTAGTGCTCCTGATTTTATGGATGGTGGTGAACTTTAAAGATGGAGGAAAAGAACATGAAAAGAAATCTGATTATGCTTGCGACCCTGTTTGTCGCTGTTGTTGCTTGCAACAAGAATGAAAGTCCGGTTGAAACTCCTGCATCTTCACCAGTCAAGATGACCCTGACTGCCACTATCGGAGCTGATACAAAAATCACTTTTGTCGATGAAGGCAATGTCCTCAAGGCTGAGTGGGAAAAGGACGATATGGTTTCCCTGCTGGCTGTAGATGCAAATGGAAAACTCCTGTCGAATGATATATTCACAGCCAAAGCGGCAGGAAAGACAGCTGAATTTGAGGGTACCTTTGAAAATCCTGCAAATGCTGCTTATGTGATGGTATATTATCCCGCTTTGACAGAAGGTGAAGGAACCGAAGAGAAACCGTATATGTCCCCAGTGGAAAACGGATATAATGAAACTGGAGTCTTGTGTGGAAGCAAGGTCGGTTCGGAGTATATGCGTATCCGCAGCACTGATTATTTCCTGCAGAAGAATAACGCAGATCCTTCTAGTCTGAATCAATATGCAGCTATGTGCGGTCAGGCAGAAATGAACGGCAATGAATTTACTGTAAGTCTTGAACATATGGCTTTTGTCATTAAGGCAGTGTTTGAATTGCCAGCTGATGATATCAAGGTTTCTTATGTCACAGTTTCCCACAAGACTTCTGGTGGCGGTGGTACCACAATGACATATGGTGGAGCAAGAGTTATCTATGGATTGCCTTACTGGAATAACAGTACTGGATATATAAAAATGAATTTTGGAGAAAAAGTAGATGGAGGTTCTGGTACTGGATTCATTGTCGATGGATATACTCTGACAGTGTATCTGTTAGGATATGATGAGATCGAGATTAAAGATGATAACTATTTCGAGGTTGAATTATATTCTCCTACAGAAGGGTATTATTCTGGTAAGAAGACACTTTCTGCAAATGTTCTTGAGCCAGGCAAGATGTATAGGATGAATCTGAAACTTACCGCGGGTCTCCTTTAGGGAGCTATTGCATACTGATTTACGGGTGATCTTGCTATGCGAGGTCGCCCGTAAATAGTTAGGCATATTCCAATCAGTCCACCAGCACTGCCATGTAACATTCTCAATACTAGGTATATACGCTAAATCGCCTGCGCCAGCTGACGCAGGCGATTTAATGTATGTTGCTGATTATCAATATTGTATAGTTTATCTTTTAGGCGCAGGCTCTCGGGACAAGTTTCCTTTCAGCCCATTGCGCTTTGCAATTTTGTCACATTATTCAAATTTAAAGTCATAATTTTCCAACCACCAAATGCCGGGGGGGGTAACTTTGTGTTCATAATGAACATAAGCTATTAACAATTCAAAATTCAAAATGTCATGGACAGAAAAAACTATGAGTCTCCACAGCTCTTAGCTGTCGAGATAGAAGTCGAGCAGGCTATCCTTCAGGCCTCTGATCAATCCGTAGGCGGTTTTCCTGGATGGGGTGATGAAAATGAACTTTAAGTGAAATAATTAATTGAATGTGAAATGAAAAAGATATTTATTGCATTGATGGCAGTGACATTGTTTGTCGGCTGCGCAAAGGAATCTGAAAATGTTGAGACTCCAGCACTTAAAGTGGTTTTTTCAGTTGCGGATAAGGTGGGATTAGAAGCCGATACGAAAGCGATAAAGAATAGTTGGGCAGATGGAGATCAGATTCTTCTGTTATTTAAACCGGATAATAAGACCAGTTTGTTACCATTTGAGAATAATTTGAATTCAATCAAACTTACCTATAATGGTGGTAAGTGGAATGCTTCTGATTTTAATGGTGATGTAGCTTCATTGTCAACAGGAGGATATTTTGCAGGTGTATACCATTATGGCGAGGTTTCATTTGGTGCTGCAGATAATAATAATAAAGTCTTCCTTGAGAATTATATCGGTGGAGATTATCTTGAGTGCAATGGTTCGTATACAATCTCGGATGGTGCTATTGATTTGGGGACGATTTCCATGACCAGAAGTGCTCATGCGTATATGATTTCAGTTCGGAACCTAGCATCTGTTGACGGTCCTTGGACATTGACAGTAGGAGATAATAATAATATGTCAATAATGCTGTACGATGTTGCATTTGCTGAATACTCTCTGTTTATGTATGCAAATGATTCTGCGGGGGGTCTGCGTCGTATAGCAAATTATGATACGGCTGGCGGTGTTGTCAATGACACTGATATTTCTTTCCGTTTTGAAAAAGGTAGCGATTACAAAGGTAATAAGTACTATTTTACCATATCAAACGGCGTTGATGCTTATGTGCTAGTGAAGGAAGAAGTTACTAATGAAACCCTCCAGGCTGGCAAGGCATATTATCTGCCAAGTATAGACAGCCCGCGCTGGACCAAGAAATGATGCTTCTGTTTGTATGGTTGATAAATATAGATTGTCAGTGTAATTCTGTAACGTCTTAAAAATCAATATTATATATTAAATCGCCTGCGTCATCTGACGCAGGCGATTTAGCGTATATTGCTGATTATCTGCACTCTGCTATTTAGGGCTTGTTCAGGTGGATATGAAGGAATTTGACGATAGGCAAGTTGTCGCATGAAAGATGCTTCCTTAACACCTCGAACAGCCGCATCTTTTCCTCAATCTCGAGACCAGTCACTTTCCGCAAGTCTTTCAAACCTTCCGTGTCACGAAGGATATCCCCCATGCGGATGTACTCGATGTCAGAGAATCGGTATCTGTCTTCCTTTATGTCATATTCGCTTCCGGTATTGGAGTTGATCGCTGTCAGCATATCTTCATAACTTCCATAACATGCTATGATCTCCTCATAATCGAACGGCTTATATATGGATATGATATGATCCACCAGCTGCATTCTTTCCCGCTCTTCCAGTTTGCCCAGCAACCGTTTTAATTGAGCGTATCGCAGATGCCTGTCTTCTGACTCAGCCAGATCTACCTCCTTGATGGCCCGTTTCAATGATCGTGATATATGTACGGAGATCAATGGGTCAGAAAACGGGTGAGGGGATAAGCCATATGCCAGAAAATTCCATCGGTATTCTTCCGCTCTGCTGCATAAGTTCTTTTCAACCGGATTATTGAACAGGTATGCAATGGCTGTACGCAATAGTTTCATGCCCCTTTTAGGTGCGCTTCCGAATCGTGCCTGAAATAAAGAGCCCTTGCGTCCGACATCATTGTTCTGCTCCCTTGCGAACATGCATGTCACTTGACGGACAAACTCACTCATCGTAACCTTCGCCTCTGTCTTTATCAGCATATGTATATGGTCGAACATCAGACACAGGCCAAGTATGGTAACATCATATTGCCTTGCTGCAATCGAAAAAATAGTGTAATATACCAGATAATCTTCGAGATCATAAAAGATGTTGAATCTCTTGACTGTCCTTTGGTAAATGTGATGAACTTCATCTTTCAGGAATTTCCTTCTCCTGTTCCGTCTCTTCGTTCCCTTTTCTGCCTTTTTCATAATACATTGATTTATAGTGTTTTATCTAAAATCGCCTGCGCCATCTGCCACAGGCGATTTCTGTTAATTGTTTGATGCACAGATGCTTGAGTGTTGCTGCTAGGCGCGCACTCTGTTGCTGCCTTGTTTATAGTACATCCGGTTGCATTATTACGAGCAAAACTATCAGAAATATTACGAATGGATGCTAAAAAACAGAAAAAACCATGATAAGAAAAAGAAAAAATGATAAAAAAACAGAAAAACTATCAGAGTACTATCGTTTTTGGAACATCTGCCTTATATGAAATGAAACAACGTAAACATGTAAAGTGTTGATAGTCAGCGCAATGGGAAAAATCGCCTGCGGCGGATGACGCAGGCGATTTGGCGTAACTACTTGGTAGTCAACATGATGTGTGATGCCGAAGAAAGTGGCGGAACATGAAAAAAGCCGGCAGATCATGAATCTGCCGGCTTTTAATATTGTAATCGATGTCTTAGAACATCTCTGGTTCCTTGTTGTCGCCTTCGTTCTGAGCTGGTTCCTCACGACGGTCGCGACGTGGACCGCGTGGGCCTCTGTCCTCACGGCGTGGACCTCTGTTGTCATCGCGGCGTGGGCCACGGTTGTCACGGCGGTCGTTGTTGTCGCGGCGTGGACCTCTGTCTCCGCGAGGCTTGCGCTCAGGCTCTACATAACCCTCAGGCTTCTCGAGAAGGGCCTTGCGTGAAAGTCTCATCTTGCCTGTCTTCTCGTCGATCTCGAGGAGCTTTACGTCTACCTCGTCACCTACCTTGAGGACATCCTCTACCTTCTCGGTCTTCTCCCATGCGATTTCAGATACATGGAGGAGACCTTCCTTACCAGGGAGAATCTCTACGAATGCACCGAACTCAAGGATAGAGACAACCTTACCGTGGTATACTGTACCTGCTTCAGGAACCGCTGTGATGCCGTTGATCCAGTTGAGAGCCTTGTCCATAGACTCCTTGTCAAGACCGAAGATATCCACAACGCCCTCTGATACGCCGTTGACCTGCTCCTCAGTGATTGTGATTGTAGTACCTGTCTCGCGCTGGATACGCTGGATTGTCTCGCCGCCCTTTCCGATGATTGCGCCGATGAACTCGCCTGCAACACGGATCTGAACCATACGTGGAACGAATTCCTTGTACTCTGCACGTGGCTCGCTGATGGTCTTCATCATCTCGCCCATGATGTGGAGACGACCCTGACGTGCCTGCTCGAGAGCTCTCTCGAGTACGTCGTATGAAAGACCGTCAACCTTGATGTCCATCTGAGTAGCT
>JAZNAW010000072.1:0-17726 GCA_045586745.1 Candidatus Cryptobacteroides sp. | reverse complement strand
GCCGTCGCTGATGACTACCGGGATCTCCACTGGCTCATGACCATATTTTTCTGCGAATGATGCCTTTGCTTTTGATATGAATGCCTCGTAAAGGTCTGCCTTTACGAGGTTGATGGTACATCCGCCGAATCCTCCGCCCATGATCCTCGAACCGGTGACTCCGCATTCCTGTGCTACGGTCGCAAGGAAGTCGAGCTCTTCGCATGAGACTTCATAGTCCTTAGACATGCCCCAGTGGGTTTCGTACATGCGTGCTCCTACAGTTTCGTAGTCTCCCTTTTCAAGGGCTTCACATACATCCAGAACCCTGCGCTCCTCTCCGATGACATAACGTGCACGAAGGTAGTCTTCCTCTGATATCTGATCCTTTACCGCCTCCAGCTGGTCCATTGTCGCACCACGGAGGAATTCCTGTCCAAGCACCTTTGCCACTCTTTCGCACGAAGCACGACGGTCATTGTACGGAGAACCGACGAGCTGATGCTTGACGCATGAATTGAGGAGAACAAGCTTGTATCCGTGCTGCTCGGGATCGAACGGGAAGTATTCGAACTCCATCGAACGGCAGTCAAGACGCATGAGGTGTCCTGCTTTTCCGAAGACTGAAGCGAACTGGTCCATGATTCCGCATTTGACTCCGCAGTAGTTATGCTCTGTGCTCTGGCCTATGCGGGCGAGTTCGAATCTGTCGATTCCGAGTCCGAATATTTCATTGAGAGCAAATGCGAATGTACTTTCAAGAGCTGCAGATGAGGACATTCCCGATCCTAGAGGCACATCACCGGCAAAGACTGTGTCGAATCCTTCGATGACCCCTCCCCTTTTCTGAATTTCGCGGCAGACTCCGAAGATATAACGGGCCCAGCCCTGTACAGGAGCATCCTCTTCGTTGAGTCCGAATTCGCAATACTCGTCAAGATCCAGAGCGAAAGCACATACTTTGCGGGTACCGTTAGGCTTGATTTCAGCAATCATTCCCTTGTCTATCGCTCCAGGGAATACGAAACCGCCATTATAGTCCGTATGTTCGCCTATAAGGTTGATACGTCCGGCAGAGGCAAAGAATTCACCTTCTGTCTTATAAAGTGTCTGAAACTTATCTGAAATTTTCTTTTTCATCTTATACTGATATTAATTATTTGGTTTCTTATTTTGAATCTATACGGAGAGTTGCCTTACGGACACCCTTTCCGCTTACCTCCAAGGTAATTTCACCTGGTTCAGTACCGCTCTGCACCAGAACGGTCAGCTGTCCGCTGAAAAGGTGCATCTGCGGATGGTGGAAAGGTTCAAGGCAAGTAGGATCTCCGTTAGCAATGGCCTTGAAGGATCCTGCTCCGCTTACCTTCACCTTTATCAGTCTGCTGTCCACAGGTACAGGATTGCCGTCCCTGTCGGTCAGACTGACATTGACAAAGCAGAGGTCCTCGCCGTCTGCCCTAAGGACAGTCCTGTCAGGTGTAAGCTTGATAGCAGTCGCTTTTCCTGCAGTCTTCACCACCTTTTCCTCAACAGGTCTTCCTTCCGCATCATACACCACGACCTTCAGCTCTCCAGGCTCATACTTCACCTCATTCCACATCAGGCGGAATCTTTTCATGGCATCCTCTCCCAGACAAGGAACCTTTCCGTCAGGTTCAGCAAATGTACGGATTCCTTGTGAAACCCCATTGACAAAAAGTTCAGCAGAAGGATATGAAGTATAGACGAATACAGGCGTTGTCTCGCCTTCGCGTCCCTCCCAGTTCCAGTGCGGAAGCACATGCAAGGTCTCGTCCTGCCTGTTCCACTGGCTTCTGTACAGATAGAAACGGTCTTTCGGAATATATGCAAGGTCGACGATTCCGAATACGGAAGAATGGTTCGGCCATGCATCCGTATCATAAGGGGAAGGCTCCCCGAGATAGTCGAAGCCTGTCCATACGAACTGTCCTATGCACCATGGGTAATCCTCATCAGCGGCAAAGTCGTTATCCGGGATGTTGGACCACCAGCAGTACTCCGTATCGTATGATGAGGACTGATGGTCTTCATGCATTATTGCAGCGCCAAGCTGTGCAGGGAAATGATAGACTCCACGGGAACTTACTGTAGATGCCGTCTCGCTTCCGAGGATGATTCTCTGCGGAAGAAGTTCGTATGCCGGTATGTACCTGTCGACCTTATAATTGAATCCCACTACATCAAGCTGCTCCGCAAAGCCGTTGATTGTCACGACATTATACTGATCCATTCCGCATGTGACAGGTCTGGTAGGGTCTTCATCATGGCATATGTCCTGAAGCCACGCAGCCACTTCCAGTCCCTCCGGCTTCCACTGGGAAGGGACCTCGTTTCCAATGCTCCACATCACTACGGAAGGGTTGTTGCGGAAATGGTGCAGCATGTTGATCATGTCTCTTTCCGCCCATATCCTTCCGTCTCCGCTGTCCTCATTGAAGAACCTATGATATCCGTTTTCGCACTTGGCTATATCCCATTCATCGAAATTCTCGCACATGACCATGAATCCCATTTCGTCGCACAGATCGATAAGTTCCTCGGCAGGCATGTTGTGGGATGTACGGATGGCGTCGCAGCCCATATCCTTGAGGATAGTAAGCTGGCGGCGGATCGCTGACTTGTTTACAGCCGCTCCAAGAGGTCCGAGGTCGTGGTGGAGACAGACACCGCGGAACTTACGGTTCTCTCCGTTAAGGAAGAATCCCTTATCCGGACGGATCTCCACAGTTCTGAAACCGAAACGTGTAGTATAGGTATCCTGAAGTTCTTCTCCGTGCCTTACGGTTATGGCTGGACGGTCCATATCCCAGTCCGTATCGACGGCTCCGCCCGTATATACCTCAGTTTCAGCATAATACAGCACCGGAGATTCCGGAGACCAGAGCGACGGATCGGTAACAATTATATTCTGCTCGAACTGTCCTTTATGGAGAGGTCTGGTGTCAGTCCTTTCTGCAACAGTCCTGCCTTCCGCATCCGTTATTCTTGTCCTGAGTGTTACAGGCACATCTTCCGCCACTCCCTCAACCTTCGTAACGATTCTTACTGTAGAATGGTCCTTTCCGACATAAGGCGTTGTCACATATGTACCCCACACCGGTACATGGACATGCGGAAGAGTGATATGGCGTACCTTTCTGTACAATCCGGCTCCGGGATACCAGCGTGACGACTGGGGACGGTTCTCGAGCAGGACTGCCAGTTCGTTTTTGCCTGCCTTGAGATATTCAGTCACATCACAATGGAACGAATTGTACCCATATGGCCAGAAGCAGACCTTTTCCCCGTTCACATGAATCTGCGCCTCGCTCATCGCTCCGTCGAAAAGAAGCACATGCCTGCGCCCGTCAAGCTCATCCTGATCGACTTCAAGAGTGCGGCGGTATGAACCTTTTCCCATGTATGGAAGACCTCCGGTACGACCGGTCTTCTCGGTAGCTACATCTTCTCCGTTCTGCACAACCGCCACCGTCTGAAGGTCGTTGGCCTTGTCGAACGGGCCATAAATGGCCCAGTCATGAGGGACACTTACAGCCTCCCAGCCTTCAACTGCCTCAACATTGTGGTCTCTTCGGAACTCCCAGTCCTTGAGGACAGTCTCCGTACGCTGCGACTGCGCGGCTGAAGATAGTGCCAGAGCAAGAAATATCAATATTGTGGAAATGTGCCTTGACATACTTTTTGATTTAGAATTCTGTCAAAATTAAGCAATTTTACTTTGAATACCAAAGCACCACAGGACAATGGTCGCTTACCCCTCCGATGTGTCTGGGACCGGAATATGTCCTCAATGGCTTCTCTCCCGGATGCTTCTTCTCCCATGTCATCAGAAACGGCACGCGGCATACTTCCATCTGCGTAAGTTCATCAATGTCAGGACTTACCATAAACATGTCTATCAGGTCCCACTTTCCTTCATATCTGATGCTTCCCTCCCCTTTCATATGAAGGTCCATGCCTTTATTGACAAGGGTCCCCTTGACCTGCGAAAACGCCTCTGCATCCGGCGTGTCGTTGAAGTCACCCATGGCTATCAGCGGAGAAGAGGATATGTCCGAAAGGGAGTCGCACATGTGCCGCAAGGCTTCCATTGCTGCTTTTCTCCTGCCTTCGGACTCCCTTGCACCTCCATATTTGGAAGGGTGGTGATTGACCAGAAAGTGAATGCGACGCCCTTTCCTGTCCTCCAGACATGCATGCAGGATGTCCCTTGTCTCCATCCTTTTCCCTTCGGATTCCGGAGTCTTCACTGACCGGGAAACCAGGCTAAATGATGAACTGCGATAAATCAGGGCGACATCTATCCCTCTCCGGTCTCCTGAATCATGGTGAACTATCTTATAATCATATTTACGCAGCAGTGTCGAGTTCAGAAGCTTTACAAGCACTCCCTTGTTCTCCACTTCGGCAAATCCCACGACATCAGGTATCCTTCCGTACCTGTCCTGCATCCACATGAGGGCTTTCGCTATATTGTCGCACTTCTGGTAAAACCTTTTCTTTGTCCAGTGTCTGGACCCCATAGATGAGAATTCCGTATCTGACTCCCCTGTCCCCTGATCCGTATAATCAAAGAAATTCTCCAGGTTCCAGAATACCGTGAGTATGCCGTCTGTTTCTTGACAATTGATTACATTAAAGAATAGGAATATTCCCGGAACAATCAATATTATTTTCCTATAATTCATTATGGTACAATTATTTCTATTGTAGATTAAAAATCATTATGTATATTTGCATACGAATATACTTTGTTAAGGATTCTTGAAATCCTTGATAAGTGTCTTTATAAGATTCAGATCGAGATATTCCACGTCAGCGAGATTTGTTCGCTGTTGGTCTATCAGAATCTGAATTTTGTTTTTATTCAGATACAAGGTCTTTCCTTGTGATATCCAGTTGAGCCATTCATGAATATCTTTAGGAAGTGTTCCTAGAATTTGTCTTGATAGTTCTTCATTGAATTTTTCGTTTGCATCCATACTTACCTGTTTTGCAAACTGCAAAAGTGTATTAATAATTTCTGAAGGATGATAAGAAAAAGAAAAACTTTGACTAAAAAACGGAAATAATCATAAGAAAAAGAAAAAGTTAGCGTAAATTTGCGCCCTGATTTCATAAACGAGTATTTACACTAAAAAGACAGATAAAGATGGCACTTAAATGCGGTATCGTAGGACTCCCGAATGTGGGAAAATCAACATTGTTCAACTGTGTAAGTTCAGGAAAGGCCCAGAGTGCGAACTTCCCTTTCTGTACGATCGAGCCTAACATCGGCTCCACAATCGTACCGGACAAGCGCCTTGAGGTTCTTGAAAGCCTCTGCAACCCGAAGAGAGTCATTCCTGCTACAGTTGAGATTGTGGATATCGCAGGACTCGTAAAGGGTGCAAGCAAGGGTGAGGGTCTCGGAAACCAGTTCCTTGCGAACATCAGGGAGACTGACGCCATCCTCCATGTGCTCCGCTGCTTTGACGATGCGAACATCGTCCATGTGGACGGCAGCGTGGACCCTGTACGTGACAAGGAAGTCATCGACCTCGAGCTTCAGCTCAAGGATCTTGAGACTGTAGAGAACCGTATATCAAAGGTTCAGAAGCAGGCGCAGACAGGTGGGGACAAGAATGCAAAGAAGCTTTTCGATCTTCTCTGCCGATACAGGGATGCGCTCCAGCAGGGCAGGTCATGCCGCACTGTAAAACCTGAAAATGCTGATGAGGAACAGCTTGCAAAGGAACTCTTCCTTCTTACAAACAAGCCTGTGATGTATGTCTGCAATGTAGACGAGGCTTCAGCAAAGACAGGAAACCAGTATGTGGAGCAGGTACGCGAGGCTGTAAAGGATGAGGATGCGGAAATCCTCGTAATCGCTGCAAAGATAGAGTCGGATATTGCAGAACTCGAAAGTTATGAGGAGCGTCAGATGTTCCTTGAAGAAATGGGTCTTGAGGAATCAGGTGTGGTAAGATTGATCCAGAGCGCCTACTCGCTTCTCAATCTCCGCACATACTTCACTGCAGGAGCAGACGAGTGCCGTGCATGGACTATCAACAAGGGAGACAAGGCACCGAAGGCTGCCGGTGTGATACATACAGACTTCGAAAAGGGATTCATCCGTGCTGAAGTGATAAAATACGAGGATTTCGTAGCGCTCAAATCTGAGGCTGCATGCCGTGCTGCAGGTAAGCTCGGAGTGGAAGGAAAGGAGTACGTCGTTCAGGACGGCGACATCATGCACTTCCTCTTTAACGTATAACGGATTCCAGAGCGGATTTCAGATCGTCATACGAAGGGTTAGGATCATCGGTGAATATATACCTGATTATCCCGCCCTTTTCGCATATATATACCCTAGGTATTCTTTCCTGTGCAAAGGTTTCATATACGACTCTGTTCTTCTGGGCGGAATAAGGCATTTTCAACCCTTTTTCCTTCCAGAACGCCTCTATGGTTTCCGCTGTCTCTTCCCTGCTTATAAGGGTTATCTGAATGCTTTTTGAGGCGTATTCATCATATATTTTCTGCATCTGCGGAAGTACCTGTTGACAGTCCGGACATGAGGTATGGAAGAACATCACGACTGATACCGTTTCCTTCAATGTTTCGTCGGTAACAGTCCTTCCGTCGTTCATTTCCACCCTGAAATCAGGTAATATATCACCTACCAGGAGATTCGTCTCCGTATGTTCTTCATTGATGCAGCCTGACAGGACTAAAGCCACTAATGCAAATAATAACCTTTTCATGATGCAATATTAAAAAAAATCTCCCGATAATCAGATCATTACCGGGAGAAAGAATATGTATTGTACTGTAATTCTAGAAGAAACGTGCTCTGTTGTCCTTCACATCAGCGTCTGTCATCATTGTTGACATGAGAGCCTGAGTCGAGTACTGGGTCTTCTGAGCTTCATAAGACTTTGCATCGTCTTCTGTATAGAAGGCACCTGTATCACGTCCTGTAACCTTGTATACATATACTCCGATAGAACCTGTAAGAGGACCGCAGATCTTTCCGTCCTCAGCAACAGAAGCCGCACCGATGAACTTAGGATCAAGACCCTGTGAGGTAAGGGATGAGAAAGCAACGCCTTCCTGCTTGCTTACTGAAGTCTCAAGAGCCTCAGCTACAGCCTCCATAGAACCCTTTCCTTCAATCTTCTCCGCCACTTCTGCAGCAACCTTCTCGCCGAGCTTATCCATATAAAGAGTATTCTGGATCTGTGAAGCGACTTCCTTCACATCAGCATATCCTTCCTTATGAATACCCTTGAGGGCAGCAACGATGAAGTAGTTGTTGTCAATTGTAATGATGTTGGAAACATCTCCTACCTTAGCCTCGAACGCCCATCTTGTAACTTCCTTGGTATGGTCGATAGAACCGAGTCTGCTTGCGCTTTCAAGCATTTTGTTTACAGGATGCGCATATACGCCTTCCTCTGTACATGCAGCCTGGAACTTGTCATATTTGCCTGCTGACTTGGTTGCAAGAGTATTTGCCTGAGCATAGTATCCGTTGACTGTCTCCTTGCTTGGAACAGCTGTCTTCTCAAGAATTGCAACTCTCTTCTTTGCTACCGGTGCTGTTCTGTCAAGAACCTCGAATACAAGACCTCCTGCAGTGATTCTCTCATTCTTCTTTGCAGTCATCACATCCTCGAAACCAGGAACCTGAGTGATCCACATAGGCTCGACAAGGTTAAGAAGGCTGTCTACATTCTCTGTAGTTGAAGGAACATACTTGACATATACTGAATCAGGAACCATAGCCTCTTCCATCACGCGTACAGCATAGAAAGTGTTTCCGTTTGAAAGAACCTCCGATACTCCCTTGGTATTTTCTCCGAACACGTAGTCGTTTACTACAGATGCGACAGTGTTGAGCTCACCTGTACGATACCAGTGGTTGTCATACTGTCTGTCAGAGTTTGCAAGAAGGAAGCTCTTCATGTTCTCTGCAGCAGCAAACTCGTCATATACCTTTACAAGATCCTCATTAGCCGCAGCTACATCCTCTGCCGAAGGAACAACCTCGTATACAACATACTCGATATCCCTGCTTGCCTGCTGCTTGAAGAACTTCTTGTGGTCATTATAATACTTCTTGATCTCATCACTAGAAACCACTACTGTAGAATCCAATGTATAGCCGAAAGGTATCATCACGAACTCAACATCGAAAGTGCTGTTGTTTGCCTCGATCTCGTTTGTAAGCATGAGAGGGTTGGAAACATTGCTCAATGTAAAGAGTGAGTAATACTTGTCGTAATACTGCTGTGTCTGCGCAGACTCGATGAGATAGTCCCAGTAAAGCTGGAGACGACCTGTCTCGTCCGAAGATATATAGCTTACGAAATCATTAAGAAGTGCTGGAGAGAACACTCCGTTCTCATCACAGAAAGCAGGATTCTGTGTAAACACAGGAGAATCGATAAGACCTGAAATGATGTCTACCATCTCTTCCTCACCTACATTGATACCGGCTGCCTTTGCATTCTTAATGAAAAGATACTTGTCTACGAGATTCTGCCATGCTGTATTTCTGATAGAAGTCTGCATTTCCTCGTTCTGTACAGAAGAACCGGTCATGATCTCATTGATTGCTGTGAATCTGTCTATTTCTGCCTGGAAATCTGTATATGAAACAGATTTTCCGTTGATTTCACCTACATCATACTTTGATGACATTGATGAAGATACAGACTGAAGTGTGCTCGGATCTATGATGAATGACAACAGCGCCACCGCGATGAGCACTGTTATGAAAATTCCGAGCTTGACACGAATTGTTTCAAGAACTGCCATTTTATTGTTATTTTTTAGATTATTTCCTGTTCATTCATGCGCACAATTACACATGAGGGGGCGAAGTTAGCAATTTTCTGTAAATCTGACGCTATTTTTTTTGCAAAGGTCCTATAAAATTTACAGAATCAATGATAACCTTGGTACTATCCTGACTCATTATAGCGTAATTGTTGAACGGATTGAACAGTTCCGTATCTCTTGCCCTCTGGTCCGATTCCATTCCATATCCTTGTGCAAAGCCGTCAGGAGAATACATTCTGACATAACAGTGAGTGTATATCCTTTCGTTTTTCTGGTCCCAGAATAAAGTATCCGTTTCCATGGTTTCCTGGTTGATCAGATTCTTCACCACCACATTTCCGAAGGCTTCCCATGATTCTCTTCCGTCCTTATACTTGAGATGACGGGCATTATCGGCCGTGATCTCTGTCTCAAGCATTCCGTTTTCAGTATATCCGAATACGAAGATTCCTTTTGGAAAAAGTTCATAAGACAAGGTATCTCTTTCATACCTCTCCATCAGAGGAGCCTCAACCCTTAACTGCATGACACTGTTTTCAGTCTGTACAATGAACATGTCATCCACAGTCTGAACCGGTATTTCGAGTAGTTTTACAGGATCTGTTTCAGCCAGTTTTCCTTTACATGAATAAACGACGAAAGCAACCGCCGCAGCGGTTGCAATCATCTTCAGGATATGTCTGAATCTTTTCAAATCAGATTATTTCTGTGTCCTTACTGTTGTAGTAGCCCTCATACCTCCGCATGAAACAGTGTATGACTGACCGTCAGTAACATCATACATAAAAGCTTCTGCTGTCTGAGGGTAGTATGCAGAATACTGTCTGATCATATCGTTTGCAGCATCAGCAAGTGTCTCGTCAGCAGCCTTTGCCTTGTTCATATAATCGACAGCAACCCAATACTTGGCTCTCTGCTCGATATCATTACCTGAACATGATACACTTCCCCAGATTGTTCCAAGAAGCATGTAAGCCTTACCAGCGATAGACGGATCAAGCTCTACAGCAGCCTGTGCAGCGGCATAAGCCTTTGCATTCTGACCGTTCTTGTAGCAGAATGCTGCGAGTTCATACTGGTAGTTTCCGTCTGTAACAGCGTCTGACTCTGCATTCTCGATAGCCTCTGTCATATACTTTACAGCATTATCGACATCTGCACGACCTGCATAAAGCTTGTAGAGGTTGTATGCAGAAACATGCGAAGGCTCCATATTATGCATTACAGTGACAGCATTGAGGAAAAGGTCGTTGTCAGTACATCCTTCTGTGATGCCCATCATCTTCACGATGTTCTTTGCAAGATCAAGATTCTGAGGGTCAGCCTCATATCTTGGAGTGAAAAGTGCGATAAGGTTATCGCAGCTTGCAACCTGGCTGGTGATGAAGATGCTCTCGATATCGGAAACAACCTTCTCATTGCTCCTCTTCTCTACATCGTTCTTTGTAGTCATTGCAGAAATATTGTTCACCGCTGTTTCATATACATTGATGACTGTCTCAGGATCAAGCTTACCGTCCTTATAAAGATCTACCGCTGTATTGATCTGGAAAAGGTAAATGTTAGGTCTTGCATTTGTTCCAAGTTCTGTAACGGCTTCTGTAAGTCCCTCATAAAGCTTTTCAGGATCGTCCTTTATGAAGTTATACATATCAAGAGCCTTGTTGTTGAGCGAACTTGTCGCGTACTTTGGCCAATACTGGATACGCTCATCATAAATCTTCATGATAGAGTCAACAAGTGCCTCCCTATAGATAGGGTTCTTTGAATTTGCCTGGAGAACCCTCTTGAGAAGTGTTGTTCCGTCAGAAAGAAGTGAATACCTTGAAGTCGGAGGACAAAGTTTGTAAGCCTGTCTCCAGTTAGGAAGGGCAGAATCATAATTCTTCTGCTTGTAGTACTCTGTGTAATATGAGAGATACTTGATACATTCTGCGCTGTCAGGACCGAACTTTCCCTGAGCCGAAAGTGTGCTGCTTGCGAACAATGACATAGCAGCGATGGAAATTAACAGTACAATCTTTTTCATGGTGTTATTGTGATTTTATATTTATATGCAGTTTAGTTATATTGATTCTTTATGAACCATAGATCATGAATATTGAAACCTATGACAAACATCACATATCTTTCCCTTATCATATTGTTTCTTACACTTGCCTTCTGTCCTATATCCACTCCGAATGATATTCCGTTATGCCTTCCATATGAATTATCAGTTTCTATCGGAAGAGTAAGTCCAAAGGTAACACCCATTGAATTTACGGAATTACCATCAAGTTTATAATATGACCTATCGTAATAAAGTCCTGCTCTGTAAGAACATCTTTTCAAATAACTTCTTATATCATTCCTGTTTGGAGTGATTTCAAAACCTGCCCTGAATGAATCAGACAATGTTGATGTAAATTTAGAATCCCCAACAACGGAAAATCCGGGTACCTTGTCAATTCCCGTGTTACTCCAGTCTGACCTGAGGTAGTTGAATTCAGCACTCCATCGGTCTCCGCCCTTGAATGATATTCCCAGACCTAATTCGTCTCCGAATCTCATTCCTGACCTGGCCAATGTATCTACGGAATATTTCAAAGTATCCGTAATGCTGGCCTGGTTTGCATAACTGTAAGTAGTAGAATATCCGTTTACTCCGGTTCCCAACTTATAGGTTGCTCCTACTATCATCGATACATTGCCGCCTAACTTCTGTTCATATTGAAGACCGAACTTTCCTGTAACTCCATTAAGAGATATTTCGCTGCCGCTATTTATGGACCTGTATGAATTATCCGAATAATTCATATTCGTTATCTTGTCCAGATTTCCGAAATAATATATCATTTCAGCACCTAGGGAAAGTCTTTTCCAGAAAGTGACTCCTGCGCCTATGAACGCCTGATAGATACTTCCGGTTCCATATGAATCATATGATATGTTTCCGGTATTACCTATTATTTCAGGATTGGTCTCTATAGATGAAAAATCATATCCGACATCACTGAAAGGAGTAAGTCCCACCATGAATGCAGAAGACCTCCATATAGGAAACGTCATTACGAAATCATATATATTGAAAGTATTGTTGCCAGACCTTATATCACCCTGGGCAAAAATCTTGTTATCCTGAGCAAGACCGAAATCAGCCATGAATGAGAGAGAGTCTCTTGATGTTACTGCTGCAGGATTCAGATAATTTATAAATCTTTTATTTCTTGTAGCTATACCGGTTCCTCCCATACTTTTGTTATATGCAGTACCTTCCTTGGAAATATCTCCTATTCCAAAAATGGAATATGGAGAATAAGCACCATAAGCGCCTTCCTGTGCTGACATGGAAACACTTATGATGAGAAATACTGACAACAGAAGTATCTTTTCAATCTTTCTTATCATATTCAACCGCAATTAATGCTAACCCCATTAAAACTAGGTTAGAAACCACAAAGATGGAGTTTTTCATCCGTTTTGCAAAATAAATTGCATCACCTCCTGTAAAAACTGATATTTTTTCGAGATGATGTGAAATATATCCTTCCAATTCAAATACTATGCCTGATATTACTCCTGATTCTATGGAAGTCTTTTCATCATAACCCCTCTCCCCCTCTGACTCCGGAGCATCGACAAGAGGCAGATGCCTCGAATATCTGTTCAAAGACTTGAATCTGGTTCTGCAGCCGGGAGATATGTTTCCTCCTTCATATTTTCCTTCCGCATCAAGAAAATCGATGCTCAAGGTTGTACCGAAGTCAAAAATCATACATCCTTTTCCTTTGAAAAGATATCTTGAAGCTATAATTGAAGCAGCTCTGTCAGGAGTCACATGATCAGGTATCCCATATCTTGAAAAAATGACATCATCTGCAATTATAAGCCTTTCACATTCCTTCTCAAGTCTTTTTATATTGCTTTCGGTGAAGTTTCTTACACTGCTCAATACTATTTTTTCCGGCCTTGACCTTGATGTCAGAGATAAAATGAAATCAAACATCCTTTCCCCCTGGTATCTGAATGTCTTTCCTAAAGTCATTCCGTCACACCATGAAGCCTTCAATGCCGTATTTCCTATATCTATTACAAGATCCGCCACTTTAAAAGCATTTTATCATGTGCAAAAATATAAAATTTAATCAAACCTTTATATTACAATATATTCAAAATCTCATAAGCCTTTGTCAATGTATCAACATTTCTTATAAAAATCCTGAGTTTATTGTCATTCTGCTTCAGTTCGAACTTATTAGGATAAAGACTCATGTTCTCCAATATCTTTGAAAAACGGTCGCTCCTGTAATACTGGGATAAAGGATTTGATATGAAGAATGTTATCATCACTCCGTTCTTTATTATTATCTTTTCAAATCCAAGCTTCTGTCCGAGCTGTCTTATCCTCACAATGTCAAAAAGACGGCCAAGTTCTTCCGGAATGGTTCCGAAACGGTCTGAAAGCTTCTTCTTCATATGTTCCATCTCCTTTTCAGAAGACAATGAATTCAATTCCTTGTAGATCCTTATCTTTTCCGCCGTAATGTCAATATATGAATCCGGAATAAGAGCAAGCTGGTCTGTCTCGATGGTACAGTCGGATACATAATTGTCCGATGAACTTTTCGAAGATATTCCGGTTTCCACACCAAGTTCCTCCATAGCCTCGGCAAGTATCTTCTGATACGTCTCGAATCCCATGTCTGTAATGAATCCGCTCTGTTCCGCTCCGAGAAGATTTCCCGCTCCACGGATGTCAAGGTCCTGCATTGCAATATTGAATCCGCTTCCCAGGTCAGAGAAGGATTCGATTGCCTTCAGTCTGCGACGTGCATCTTCGGTTATGGAAACAAGAGGAGGAACAATCAGATAACAGAATGATCTCCGGTTCGAGCGTCCTACCCTGCCTCGCAGCTGATGCAGGTCACTCAATCCGATATTCTGCGCCTGGTTTATTATGATAGTGTTGGCATTAGGAATATCGAGTCCGTTTTCTATTATCGTGGTACAAAGCAGCATGTCGTAGTCTCCGGCCATGAAATCAAGAATCTTGTTTTCAAGAACCTTTGCCTCCATCTGTCCGTGTGCCACACATATCTTCATGTCAGGTACGAGCCTGTGAAGTATGTCATGAATAGCCTGAAGTTCCTCCACTCTGTTATGGACAAAGAATATCTGTCCTCCCCTGTTCAGTTCATAATCTATTATCTTGCGGATTTCATCATGGTCGAACAGCATTATTTCCGTCTGTACAGGTATCCTGTTAGGCGGAGGAGTGCTTATTATGGAAAGGTCACGGGCACCTAGAAGTGAGAACTGAAGGGTACGAGGTATAGGAGTTGCCGTCAGGGTAAGAGTGTCTACGGAAGCTTTCAGCTGACGAAGCTTCTCCTTCGCTCCAACTCCGAACTTCTGTTCTTCATCTATGACAAGTAATCCAAGATCCTTGAATTCGAATCCTTTTCCTATAAGCTTATGAGTTCCTATGACTATATCCAGCGTGCCTGCCTTCAGACGCTTCTGTATATCTGATATTTCCTTTGCAGTACGGAGACGGCTGACATAATCTATATTGCAAGGAAAGTCCTTCAATCTGTTCCTGAATGTATTGAAATGCTGTAGTGCAAGAATTGTAGTCGGAACAAGTACCGCCACCTGCTTGCTGTCGGCAACAGCCTTGAATGCAGCTCGCACGGCAACCTCCGTCTTTCCGAATCCCACATCACCGCACACAAGCCTGTCCATAGGACAGTCATCCTCCATGTCGCGTTTCACAGCATATACAGCCTTTTCCTGATCGGGTGTATCCTCATACATGAACGATGATTCAAGCTCCTGCTGCATGTATGTGTCCGCAGAGAATGCGAATCCCTTTACACTCTTTCTTTTTGCATAAAGCTGGATAAGGTCCTTCGCTATATCCTTGACCTTGGACTTTGTATTTGCCTTGAGGTTCTGCCATGCCTTTGAACCTAACTTATGAATCTTCGGAGGTTCGGAATCCTTCGATTTGTAACGCGATATCTTATGAAGCGCATGCACGGAAACGAAGACAACATCATTGTCCTTGTACATGAGCTTTATTACTTCATGCATCCTTCCCTTATCATCCTTCATGCGGACCAGACCTCCGAATATTCCCACTCCATAATCTATATGGACTATGTAATCCCCTATCGCAAAGGATGTAAGGTCGTTCAAAGTAAGCTGTTCGCTTTTCTCGACCGTCCTTCGGATGCTTACCCTGTGGAAACGGTCGAATATCTCATGATCACTGTAACAGCATACCTTGTCATCATGATCTATGAATCCGTTATGGATGTTGCGACCTGAAACAAATTCAGGAAGTATGTTTCCGTTCTGTGAAAGAATGGATTTGAGTCTTTCAAGCTGAGACTTCTTTTCTCCGTATATCCTTACCCTGTATCCTTCTTCAAGACGCTTTCTTATGTCTTCAGTAAGCAGTTCGAAATTCTTGTTGAACACCGGCTGGGGAGATATGTTGAATTTTACCGTATCTTCATCCTGTCTCGAAAGAGGAAGTTCCATATATATCCTTCTGAATCTTTCCAGACCGGAAAAGAAACTCCTGTTCCTGTACATATCGGATGAATCCAGCCAGATAAGGGTATCTTCAGGAAGAATATCCGTTATGTCCGAAAGTGATGAACCTTCTTCCGAACAGGTTATGTCAGGATATATTTCAGCCTTGGAGATTCTTTCCTTTGAAAGCTGGGTGTTGCAGTCGAATATGCTTATGGAGTCTATCTCATCACCGAAAAAAGATATACGGAAAGGATCGTTGTATGAATATGAAAATATGTCCACAATCGCTCCCCTGATTGCAAATTGTCCCGGTTCCGCCACGAAGTCAACTTTGGTGAAACCACTTCCGAACAAAGCCTCGATGATGCTTTCATGACTTATTTCATCTCCAACCGTAAGACGAAGTATGGATTCCTTTATCCTGCCACTGTCGGGTATCCCCTCTTCAAGGGCAGAAGGATAGGTAACTACAATAAGCTTACCGTCCTTATAATCAAGCATCTTTCCTATAGCGGAAGTTCTTTGTACACCTAATGTTGATTTATAATTGCTTCTTTCAATATTCTTTCCCGAATCAGGCAGGAAGAATATACTGTCCCCTTCTATAAGATTATAAAGGTCAGCCGCACAATATTCCGCAGAATCCTTGTCCGGAAGCACGATCATCTGAAATCCGTCATGATCAAGCTGGGATACCGCAAACCATCTTGCAGATAAGAACAATCCGCTGCAAAAAGTTTCAGAAGAAGTCCGTATATTCTTCGCTAAGGTATTTACTGATTCCGTACTTATTAACATCTGGCCTTTATTTATGTTGAAAAACTGTTCAAAACCCGGTTGAAAACATATGAAAACTAAATTATAGAATCCGGAAATTTTTTATATCCCGGAAATCATAAATCATTTCAAAATTTTTTCTGTAATTTTTATCAATTACTTCATATCAAGGTTTTCAACATTATATTTAATATATAAAATATTGATATTCAATATTAAAAAGTGGTTATCAACATATCAACAGCATCAATATCATCATCATATTTTAAAATAAAGATATATATTTGTATATAATTATTTTGTTGACGACATGGCTACCGATTTCGGTCCTCGCAATATCAATGACGGCAAAGATAAGGAATTGGACGGAATAATCCGTCCGCAGGACCTACAAGACTTCACCGGACAGGACAAGATAGTATCAAATCTCAAGATTTTCGTGGCGGCCGCCAAGATGAGAGGGGAGTCTCTTGATCATGTTCTTTTCCATGGGCCTCCTGGTCTTGGAAAGACCACTTTGGCCCATATAATCGCCAATGAGTTGGGGGTGAACATGAAGGTGACTTCCGGACCTATACTTGACAAGCCGGGAGATCTGGCAGGACTTCTTACCTCTCTTGAGGAAGGCGATGTCCTTTTCATTGATGAAATCCACAGGCTTTCTCCTGTGGTGGAAGAGTATCTGTATTCTGCAATGGAGGACTTTGTCATAGACATAATGATAGATAAAGGTCCTGGTGCACGTTCCGTGCGTATTTCACTGAATCCTTTCACCTTGGTAGGAGCCACCACGCGTAGTGGTCTGCTTACTTCTCCTTTGAGGGCCCGTTTCGGCATAACGTGCGCCATGGAATATTATGATACCCTTACTCTTGTCAAGATTGTGAAGAGAAGCGCTTCCATATTAAAGGTTGAGATTGAACAGGATGCTGCTTATGAAATCGCACTCAGAAGCCGTGGTACTCCTAGAATTGCGAATTCACTTTTAAGACGAGTCCGGGACTTTGCACAGGTAATGGGAAACGGCAAGGTGGATCTTCAGATAGCTCGTTATGCTCTTGATGCCCTCAATATTGACAAGAGGGGACTGGATGCCATTGACAACAAGATACTTAAGACAATCATAACCAAATTCAAGGGCGGACCGGTAGGAGCCAATACCATAGCAACTGCCGTAGGTGAGGATCAGGGTACTCTGGAGGAGGTTTATGAGCCGTTCCTTATAAAGGAAGGATTCATAATGCGAACTCCGAGGGGAAGGGAAGCGACGGAACTAGCTTACCGCCACCTTGGCCTCGAAAAAGGTAACGTCAACCTCGATGACCCTACTTTATTTTAATACGTCATTCCCGGCTTGATCGGTAATTCCCCTCATAAATGATAGGTAATCGGCTGATTTAATTGGTAAATCGGCCGATTTTCATTAAAATTGTGCCCGAAATTTCATTTAACACTCTATAAAATGGCCGAAAAACTTATTTCTAAGATTCCTGAGGGTCCTTTGGCCGAGAAATGGACAAAGCACAAATCTCAGATCCGTGTTGTCAGCCCTGGCAACAAAAGAAAACTCGAAGTCATTGTTGTAGGAA
>JAZNAW010000071.1:0-27682 GCA_045586745.1 Candidatus Cryptobacteroides sp. | reverse complement strand
AAGTGCTCTCCAGGCATCACATGCGTCAGCGGCGCGATGCTCATGATCACAAACACTCCTGAATACGGTGAGAATGGCGTACTTGTAGTCGGTGACGTTGCCGTTACACCTATGCCGGATGCATCACAGCTTGCACAGATCGCAGTATGTACTGCACAGACTGCGAAGAGCGTGGCTGGATTTGCAGATCCTAAAGTCGCAATGCTATCATTCTCTACAAAGGGTTCTGCAAAGCATGAGGTCGTAGACAAGGTTGTAGAGGCTACTGCTCTTGCAAAGGAACTCGACCCTACAATCAAGATTGAAGGAGAACTTCAGGCAGACGCTGCCCTCGTTCCATCAGTAGGACAGAAGAAGGCTCCAGGTTCTGAAATAGCAGGTCATGCAAATGTTCTCGTATTCCCATGTCTCGAGGTAGGAAACATCGCCTACAAACTCGTTCAGAGACTCGGAAATGCTGACGCGATCGGCCCTATCCTCCAGGGTATCGCCCGTCCGGTGAATGACCTCAGCCGTGGCTGTTCGGTTGACGACATCTACAAGATGGTCGCAATCACCGCATGCCAGGCAATGGACGCGAAATAACAGACGTAAATACACAGCAAAGGGGCCTTCTATGAGGCTCCTTTGTGCTATAACCGCATAATTATGAAAAAGTATCTTTTAACATTGTTCGCGACATTCATCGCAGTCGCGACTTTTGCACAGAAGCCGGACCCGAACTTCCATATCTATCTGTGCATAGGCCAGTCGAACATGGAGGCTGGTGCCAGACCTGCCGAACAGGACAAGGATTTCAATGACCCTAGATTCAGTTTTGTCGCTGCAGTCGACATGCCTACATTCGACCGCAAGATGGGCGAGTGGTACACTGCTGTTCCGCCTATCTGCCGTGAAGGCAACAACATGGGACCTGTCGACTTCTTCGGCCGCAAGATGATCGAAGTCCTTCCCGAGCACATCAGGGTAGGTGTGATCAATGTGTCGGTTGCAGGCGCAAAGATAGAACTCTGGGACAAGGATGATTATAAGGAATATATCGACAACGAGCGCGACTGGATGAAGGCTATCGTCAAGCAGTACGGTGGAAACCCTTATCAGAGACTCGTGGATATGGCAAAGATCGCCCAGAAGGACGGAGTCATCAAGGGTATCCTCGTGCATCAGGGAGAGTCGAACTCGGAGGATCCGCTCTGGCCTGAAAGAGTAAAGAACATCTATGACGACCTCTGCAAGGATCTCGGTCTTGATCCAAAGGAGACTCCGCTTCTCGCCGGTGAGCTCAAGTATGAAGAGCAGGACGGTGTATGCTGGAGATTCAACCGCGACATCATGCCTCGCCTTCCTGAAGTGCTCCCTAACGCCCACATCATTTCGGCCCTCGGCTGCGAGAGCACAGGCGACCAGTTCCACTTCAGCACAGAAGGCATGAGACTCCTCGGCTACCGCTACGCGGACAAGATGCTTGAACTCCAGGGATTCAAGGAGACAGAAAAGCGTACGCTTACTCTTGCTCCGAAGAAGCTTGGCATCGAGATAAGCCCAACCCTCAGCGGAATCTTCTTCGAGGACATAAACCAGTCTGTAGACGGAGGTATCAGCGCACAGCTTATCCAGAACAACTCGTTCCAGGCTTACAACGTACCGTTCAACACTGATACAGACGAGTTCTCGAAGTCTGATACCGTGTTCTTCGGATGGACCGTGATCAATAAGGAAGCTGTCGGAACTGCAAGAACAGTAAACGACAGACCGCTTGTAAAGGACCTCAAGCCTCTTTATGACTTCGATCCTGACGACGAATACGATGATTCGAAGAAGTACCAGCAGTACAGCGTAAGATTCGATGTGGAGAATCCAGGCAATGGCTTCGGTATCGCCGCTAACGGTTTCGGTATTTCGGAGTACAGGAGAGGCCCTGGCACTATGTATTCAAATAACACCCAGATTGCTTCAATCCCTGTAGAGAAGGATGTCACCTATGACCTCGGACTCTATCTTATGGGTGAGTCATATAAAGGAAACTTCTCGGTTTACCTTGAGGACAAGGACGGAAACCCGAACTCCAATGTGATCACGATTTCAGGAATTGCTGACGACTGGAAGAAGTATGAAGGTGAACTGAAAGCAGAACGCTCGGCAGACAGCCGCCTCTGCATCGTTGCGGATGCCGCCGGCACATTCTACCTTGACTTCGTCACACTTGTTCCGGAAGCCTCACAGTTGTGGATGGAAGGAAAATACGGTCCTTTCCGTAAAGACCTCCTTCAGGCACTTGCTGACCTTAACCCTACATTCATGCGTTTCCCAGGCGGTTGTGCATCAGAAGGAACCGATTACTGGGGCCAGGTGTTCTGGAAGAACTCGATCGGTCCTGTAGAAGAAAGGATCGGTTTCCGCAACCACTGGGGTTACTGGACATCACAGTATATCGGATTCTATGAATATCTCCTTATGGCTGAATCGCTTGGAGCTACTCCGCTTCCGGTATTCAACAATGGAGTTACATGCCAGTTTGCCGGCCACAAGTATGTTGCACCTCTCGAGACACAGGAGGACCGTGACAGATTCCAGTCTATATTTGTGGATGATGCCTTGGATTTCATCGAGTTCTGCAACGGTTCTGTTGATACTGAATGGGGTGCGAAACGTGCCGCCATGGGTCATCCGGAGCCTTTCAACCTCAAGTACCTCGGAATCGGTAACGAAAACAAAGGTGAGGCATTCTGGGAACGTTTCGACATCATGTATAAGGCCATCAAGGCGAAATACCCTGAAATCACCATTGTTTCTACCGCCGGTTCTGCCGCCGCCGGTCCTGAGTTCAATGCGAACATGACCAAGATCGACGAATTGTATCCGGATACCATCGTGGACGAGCATTACTACATGGGAGATGACTGGTTCTATACAAACGGAGACAGATACGAAGCGGACAAGGTACGTGGAGCGCAGGGCAACAAATATGACAGAAGCAAGCCTACCAGAGTATTTGTCGGTGAATTCGCGAACAACCGTACCAACAATGCTTACGTATCTACAATGGCAGAAGCAGCATACTGGACCAGCCTTGAAAGGAATTCGGATATGGTTGTAATGGCTGCATATGCACCTCTTTTCTGCAAGAAGGGATTCAACAAGTGGAATTCCAACCTCATCTGGTTCGACAACCGCGGCATGTGGCGTTCAACCAACTATTATTACCAGAAACTATTCTCTGTAGCTGGTGACCGAGCATTCGAAATGTCTCCAGCAATGGAAGGAAACGTAGCTGATACAACCGTATTCATGTCTCCTACTATTGACACAGAGACCGGTGAGATCTTCATAAAGTTCGTGAATTCGGAATGTGCGAATAAGGTCTTTACAGTCAATATCGGAAACAAGACTGTTTACGAAGCTTCAGTTGAATTCATCTCGTCACATGACACCAGCGTGAAGAATCAGGGCGGCCAGAATTACTATTCAAGCCATCCTGACTACAACGCAGTGCCTTCAAACGGCGCTCCAAGACCAGGTGAAAGACCAGGACTCAGGGAAATGGCTTGGAGGTTTGCACCAAAGGTGAAATATAGCGAGGCTGTGGTTCCTCACATGAAGGAATACGGCAAGGTCAGGAAGTCATTCGAGATGGTAATGCCTGAAAACTCTGTAGGAATCATCCGTCTGAAGCCTGTCAAATAGGATAGATTTCTTTGAAATCCCTTCAAATTATATCATAGGAGTGCCATTGTAAATAATGACACTCCTATTTTTTGTAATATTATCAATAAAAATATATATTTGATATGTCAGAATGAAAACAACCACATTTTAAAATTCAATAACATGAAACGATCATTAATGATTTCAATCCTTGGCATGGCGGTATGTACACTTGCTGTTGCACAGGTAAAGGAGGATTTCAAGCCTGCATCTACAAATCAGGCAGGCAAACAGTATCCTATGGTAAATTCGGAAAGAGTGATTCGTGCCCAGGTGACTGCACCGGATGCACATCAGGTCCAGTTCGACATCAGCGGCGTAAAATATGACCTGAAGAAGGACGCAAATGGTGTATGGACCGGTGAAACAGCTCCTCAGGACGAAGGATTCCACTACTATCAGATATGGGTTGACGGAGCTGCGGTCCCTGACCCTAACAGCCTCTATTATTATGGCGCAAGCCGTTGGGGCAGCGGAATAGACATTCCTGCACACGACGAAGACTTCTATGCAGTAAAGAATGTTCCACACGGAGATGTAAGAGAGGTTTACTACTATTCGAAGACAAACGATGCAATGCGTCACTGCTTCATCTACACTCCTGCAAGCTACGAAGTGGATATCAACAAGAGGTATCCTGTACTTTATCTCCAGCATGGAGGCGGTGAGAACGAGTACGGATGGGCAGTTCAGGGTAAGACAGGCCTTATCATGGACAACCTGATCGCAGCAGGTCTTGCTGAAGAGTTCATCATCGTAATGGATAACGGAACATGGACAATGCCGCGTCCGGCAGCACCTGCACCACAGGCTCGTCCACAGGCACCTCAGGGCGAAAGGCCTCAGGGGCAGAGACCGCAGGGCAGACCAGGTATGGGAATGCCTTCAGGTTGGGCAGACGGTTTCATGAACACACTTGTCAACGACATTATCCCAATGGTTGACGCGAAGTACCGTACTATCGCAGACAAGGAGCACCGCGCAATGGCAGGCCTCTCGATGGGAGCAATGCAGACAAAGGCCATTACAATGGCTAAACCAGAAGTGTTCTCAAAGATCGGACTCTTCAGCGGCGGTACAATCTCAGTTGATGAGGCAAACAGCACTCCTGGATTCAGAGATGCATACGACCTCATATTCGTAAGCTTCGGAAGCCGTGAAGTTGAAAATCCACGCGGTGGTGTTGACCCAGGTAAGATTACAGCAGACCTCAAGGCTTCAGGAATGAACGCACACTATTATGTTTCTCCTGAAACAGCACACGAGTGGCAGACATGGAGACGTAGCCTCTATCAGTTCGCTCAGCTTCTCTTCAAGTAGAATCACCTATTAATCAATACACACTATTATGAAAAAATTGTTTTATCTCCTTCTCCCATTGCTGTTTGCCTCATGCGCACAGCAGCAGGAGAGTCCTATACTCTCTATCGAGGGAGGTCTTGTTCAAGGTGTACCGGCTGACCTTGAAGGCGTTACTGTTTACCGTGGCATTCCATATGCAGCACCTCCTATCGGTGACCTCCGTTGGAAAGAGCCACAGCCAGTTGTTCCTTGGGAAGGCGTAAAGGTTTGCGATACTTTCGGACATCCTGGTTACCAGGCTGTTCACTATCCGGGAGGTTATACAACTGAGTGGGGTTATGGAAAAGAGTCTCCTTACAGCGAGGACTGCCTTTACCTCAATGTATGGACTCCTGCACCTGGAAAGACTGACGCAAAGCTTCCTGTAGCATTGTGGATCCATGGTGGCGGATATCGCGAAGGCTGGGGTTCAGAGCCTGAATTCGACGCTCAGGAGTGGGCTGCGAAGGGAGTGGTTCTCGTATCTATCAACTATCGTCTCGGCGTATTCGGATTCCTTACACATCCTGAACTTTCAGCAGAAAGCCCTCACGGTGTTTCAGGAAACTATGGTATACTTGACCAGATCGAGTCTCTCGAGTGGATCAACAAGAATATCGAGCAGTTCGGCGGTGACCCTGCGAACGTAATGATCTTCGGTCAGAGCGCCGGTGCAGGTAGCGTGAAGACTGTATGCGAGTCTCCTCTCTCAAAGGGCCTCTTCAACAAGGCAGTCATCATGAGCGGCGGCGGAATCACAAATCCTAACGCTGTTGCAGCAGCTCCTGCAGGCAGGATGAGCATGGGTAGAGCTCCTATGACTCTTGCTGACGCAGAGCAGGCTACCAAGAAGGTAATGGACTGGGCTGGTTTCGACAGCCTCGAGAAGATGCGTAGGGCTTCTACAGAAATGCTCTATACAGCAGGTAACTTCTACTCGACAGTTACAGGCGACAGAACAGGACGCGTTACAGGCAGTCCTATCGTTGACGGTTACGTTTCTCTCCAGAGCTTTGACAATGCGGCTTATGCAAATGCACTCCCTAACATTCCTTATATGATAGGATACACACAGGACGACATGGGTGACATGGCTCCGGGTATAGCTGAATTCTGTCTCAACAGAGAGAGTGTAGGTGACAAGGCATATGCATATGAGTTTGCACGTCCTCTCCCTACAGATCACCGCGCAAACGTTCTTGAGGGTGCTTTCCACTCATCTGACCTCTGGTATGTATTCAAGTCTCTCAAGCATTGCTGGAGACCTTGGACACAGGGTGACTGGGATCTTTCGGAGGTAATGCTTACTGCATGGACAAATTTCGCGAAGTACGGTGACCCTAACGGTCCTGACGGTGGCGAATGGAAGCCTTATACTAAGGATAACGCAAAGTTCATGCTCTTCAAGCTGAATGAGCAGGATCAGGAAAACTCTGAAACTGGTGATCCGATTCCATCAAAGAACAGAAGATTCCCGTTCTAAATCAATCAGGAGTGCCTTTCAGCACTCCTTCTTTTATCAAAAATGTATCATTTAATATGACTTTTAATACCTGGATACGTTTGTATTTCATTATGTCATTGTAAATTTCTACTTTTACATAATGGAATCATATACACTAAAACAATACAAAATGAAAAAATTCACTTTAGTAATGCTGTCTGCATTCATGCTTGCATCGTGCTGCGGCTCTTCAGAGCAGGATCTTGTTCTGAATGACTCTGAGTATTTCGAGCGCCAGGGCGTGAATGTACTTGTGTACAGCAATCTTTACAACGGAGGTTTCAATGATGAAAAGAACTCCGGAATCGAAGTTATCCATCATGGTGTAAGAACCGTACAGGGTGGTGCAGTAAGGCTTTCAAGCACACCGGAACAATGGGACCTTGTTCCGGCGACTCCATCCAGAACAGTAAACAAGGAGGATGGATCAATTGAAGTCGCTTTGCGCTACGAGGATTATGACTTTGACTCTAGAGTTGTGGTCACCGGCAAGGGTAAGGCTGTGGAAATTGCGGTTTATCTGGACGAACCACTTCCTGAAAGACTTGCAGGACATGCAGGATTCAACCTTGAATTCCTTCCTTCGCAGTATTGGGGCAAGACTTATGTCGTGGACGGAAGACCTGACAGATTCCCTAAATATGCTGCCAGCGAGACAACAACAAAGCCAAACAGTGAAAAGCCTAAGCAGTACAAGGGCTACAAGACTTACGATGACCGCGGTACAGGACGATACATCGATCCGCTTCCGCTCGAGCAGGGTAGGGAATTCATCATCGCTCCGGATGCACCGGAAAGGATGATGACCATAAAATCTGATGATGCTGACATCATGCTTTACGACGGCCGAATCCTTGCACAGAACGGCTGGTATGTATTCAGAAGCCTTCTCCCTACGGGAAAGACCGGCAAGGTCGTTACCTGGACTGTTGAGCCTAACGCAGTGAAGGGATGGGTACGTGAGCCCAACATCGGATTCTCACAGGTAGGTTATATGCCTGATCAGCCGAAGATCGCTGTAATCGAGCTTGACAAGAACTACAAGTCAGAGTCGACTGCAAAGGTCATCAAGGTAGAGACTGACGGAACTGAAACTGTCGCATACTCGGGCAAGGTACAGAACTGGGGACCTTACTACAAGTACAACTACGACAGATTCGACTTCTCAAAGGTGACTGAACCTGGCGTCTACTACATCCAGTACGGCGATACAAAGACCAACAACTTCATCATCAATGACAATGTCTATGACAAGATCACTGATGCAACAAGCGACATCTGGATTCCTATCCATATGAACCATATGTATGTGAACGAGGGCTACCGAGTATGGCACGGCGAGCCGTTCAGAGAGGGTTACCGTCAGGCACCTAGAAACACCGACCATTTCGACCTGCACTCACAGGGACCTACAACAGACACTCGTTTCAAGGATCTCGAGCTTATCCCAGGCCTTAATGTCGGCGGATATTTCGATGCAGGTGACTTCGATATCGAGACCGGTTCCAACATCAGCGTAGTGCAGAATCTCGTTCGCGCATGGGAACTCTTCCGTTCGGACAGAGACCAGACATTCGTCAGCCAGGAGCAGCGCTATGTAGACCTCCATCGTCCTGATGGAATTCCTGATATCCTCCAGTATATCGAACATGGTACATTGAACCTCGTTGCACAGGCTGAGATTCTCGGTCATATGTCACAGACACTCTCGAACTCGGTTCTTGACAACTACCACCACCTCGGTGACGCCGGTTCTCTTACCGACGGTCTTCCATATAACCCGAACCTCAAGCCATATGAAGTTGCCAAGGACGGTAAGTCAAGCGGTACTCCTGACGACATGTGGGCGTTCACCGGACGTGATCCAGGTCGCGACTTCAATGCAGCAACAATGTTCGCAGCGGCAAGCCGTGCACTCAAGGGATATAACGACGAGCTTGCAGCACGTGCCCTCAAACAGTCAAAGAGACTCCTCAAGGAAGCTACTGAACTTATGGCTCAGGCTCCGCAGAATGGACGAAGAGGTCGTAATGCTGGTGGAAACATCTCTGCAAATCTCCAGCTTTACATCGCAACTGGCGAGCAGCAGTACCTTGATAATTTCAATAAGGCACTCTGGCCTTCTCTTGACATGAATGTAAACTTCTCGCTCATGACTGCTCTGGATGCGATTCCATATATGGATGACGAGTATAAGGAGAAACTCCGTCCATATATCGTTAAGTATAAGGAGTATGTTGAAGGACTTGAAAACGACAATCCATATGCAGTTCCTATCGGCCTTGGAAACTGGGCAGGCGGCGGACAGATCGTCAGCTTCGGAACTACAGTATGCTACGCCAGCATGTACTTCCCTGACATCATTGACAAGTCACATGCATATAAGGCTGCTGAATGGCAGTTCGGACGCCATCCATACCATAACTACTCGCTTGTTGCGACAGTTGGAGCAGCTCGTCCTAAGGAAGTGTTCTACGGTAATAACAGAGCTGATTTCTCAGCAATCCCTGGTAACGTCGCTCCGGGTCTTCTCTTCAGACATCCTGACCATTTCGAGAACTATGACGACTGGCCTTTCTTCTGGGGACAGAACGAAGGAACAATTGCCGGCAACATCAGTTACCTTATTTTTGGTTCTGCTTTCAAGGATCTTGTAAGAGGCGAGTAATCAAATACTTATAACAGTTGTTAAAAACTGTGTTGATAAATAAATGCGGTAGGATTCCTATCGCATTTATTTATTGGATACCTTAGCAGTTCCAGATAGAATATAAATATAAAATCATATGAGCAGCGCTGAAATTACCATCATCAAAAGAGACGGTAAGCGTAAGACTTTTTCAGTTGAGAAGATCAAGAACGCTATCCGTAAGGCTTTTCTTTCCGTAGGAAGTTTCGCAACAGAGGAGGATCTTGTAAACATCCTCTCTCATGTACGCATTACAGAAGGAATGCATGTAGAAGAAATACAGAATCAGGTAGAGGTCGGTCTTATGGCCGAGCAGTACTTTGCTGTGGCAAAGTCATACATGCTTTACCGTCAGAGACACATGGAAGACCGTGAAGTCCGTGACCACCTTGATTTCCTCATCCAGTATTGCCAGGCAGAAAATGCTGCGACAGGCAGTAAGTATGATGCCAATGCAAACATTGACAGAAAGAACCTTGCGACTCTGATCGGTGAGCTCCCGAAAAAGAACTTCATCAGACTCAACCGTCGTATCCTTACCGACAGAATGAAGAAGATGTATGGTAAGGAGATTTCTGACAAATATATCCGCCTGCTCAAGAACCACCATATCTATAAGAATGACGAGACTTCTCTTGCCAATTACTGCGCCAGCATAACGATGTATCCATGGCTTCTTGAGGGTACGAAAGCAATCGGCGGCAATTCCATAGGTCCGACAAACCTCAAGTCATTCTGCGGTGGCTTCATCAATCTCGTATTCATGGTATCCAGCATGCTCAGCGGTGCTTGCGCAACTCCTGAGTTCCTCATGTACATGAACTATTTCATCGGTAAGGAGTATGGAAAGGATTATTGGCAGAATCCTGACAAGCAGGCAGACAACTCTATTAAGAAACGCTCGATCGACAAGGTGATCACCGACTGTTTCGAACAGATCGTATACTCTATCAACCAGCCTACAGGTGCAAGAAACTTCCAGTCAGTATTCTGGAACATCTCATATTATGACAAGAACTATTTTGAAAGCATCTTCGGTGAATTCCTTTTCCCTGACGGATCACGCCCGGACTGGGATGGACTTTCATGGCTCCAGAAGCGTTTCATGAAATGGTTCAATGCTGAAAGACTCAAGACTCCTCTCACATTCCCTGTGGAGACAATGGCTCTTCTTACAGAAAACAACGAGGTCAAGGATAAGGAGTGGGGAGACTTCACTGCAGAAATGTATTCTGAAGGACACTCATTCTTCACATACATGAGTGACAATGCGGACTCGCTTGCATCATGCTGCCGTCTGCGTAACGAGATACAGGACAACGGTTTCAGCTACACTCTCGGTGCCGGCGGAGTATCAACCGGGTCGAAGAGCGTCCTTACAATCAACCTGAACAGATGCGTGCAGTATGCTGTGAAGAACGGCCGGGACTATCTTACATATCTGGCTGAGGTCGTTGACCTTGTACATAAGGTACAGCTCGCATACGACGAGAACCTCAAGGCATTCAAGGAGCAGGGAATGCTCCCTCTCTTCGATGCCGGATTCATCAATATCGGCCGCCAGTACCTTACAGTAGGTATCAACGGTCTTGTTGAAGCTGCGGAGTTCCTGGGAATAGAGATCAACGACAATCCTGAATATGTAAAGTTCGTTCAGGAGACTCTCGGCCTTATTGAGGAATACAACAAGAAGTATCGTACAAAGACAACCCTCTTCAACTGCGAGATGATTCCTGCAGAGAATGAAGGCGTAAAGCATGCGAAGTGGGATAGGGAAGACGGTTATACTGTATCACGCGACTGCTACAACAGCTACTTCTACATCGTTGAAGACAAGTCTCTCAACATAATCGACAAGATGCGCCTTCACGGACGCAAATACATAGAACATCTTACCGGAGGATCAGCTCTCCACCTTAACCTTGAAGAACACCTTTCAAAGGCACAGTATGCACAGCTCCTTAAGGTTGCGGCCCAGGAAGGATGTAACTACTTTACATTCAACATTCCGAACACCATCTGCAACAAGTGCGGCCATATAAGCAAGCACTACCTTAAGGAATGTCCTGAATGCCACAGCGATGACGTTGATTATCTGACACGTATCATCGGTTACATGAAGCGTGTAAGCAACTTCTCGTTGGCACGTCAGGAAGAGGCTTCAAGACGTTATTACCACTCTAACGAAGCAAAATAAGCATGCTGAAATGCTACAGCTTTGATATTGTCTGCCAGGAGATCCCCGACGAGATCAGCCTGGCAGTCAATATTTCATGCTGTCCGAACAGATGTCCCGGATGCCACAGTCCTTGGCTGTGGAGCGACGAAGGGGAGGAGATGACTGAAGACATGCTGTCCGGCCTGATAGGGAAGTACTCGGCTGCAATCACCTGTTTCTGCTTTATGGGAGGAGACGCAGAACCTCTTGAAGTCATGAGACTTGCAGAATGGATCAAGACACAGTGGCCGCACATAAAGACGGCATGGTATTCCGGAAAAGAGAAGCTTCCGGAAGGATTTGACGTCAGATCCATGAACTATATCAAACTAGGACCATACATGGAGTCCCTCGGAGGCCTCAAATCTCCGGATACAAATCAGGCTCTATACAGAATAGAGTCTGACGGAAAAATGACGCAGATCTATATCAGATAAGCGAATTCCTCACCACAAGCCAGTCATAATGCCTTACCTGCGGCTCAAGCTCATCGTAGGTGCCCAGATATTTATGTGTCTTTATCAGGTCGTCTGTCTCTTCACCCCGTACATAACCGAGGATCTCGTGAGAGGCATTCCACCTCAATTTCTCCCCGATGGCCAGATATTCCAGAACCTTACCGACCTCGTCGCTGACACCAGCATAATGGCGGGTTCCGTCAAATGATGAAGGTGATACGATATTCTCTGCAAACTGATGGAAATAAGTATCGCATATGCGCTTCTTTGTCTCCATGTGAAGACAATTCGAGTGATTCTGGGCAATCTGTCTCAATGCCTTGCAGCGGTCTTTGTATGATCCCTTTGTCCTCGACTTGAGCTTGTCGCTCCATGAAACGGTAACAGACCCGCCAGCCAAAGTTCCATAGGAATTATAGAAGCGTTCGGCCAGGATATTCATTGATCTGTTGGAGATTATGTCATGATTCCAGATGTCCTTTATATCTCCGAATGGCTTAAGACATCCTCCGAATATACTGTTTGCAGAATTAAATGTAAGATAGTCCATCCTTTCAGGATTACAAAATCTGAAGAGAATGACGAAATTCTTGAGATTGTTTTCAGGATCGTCAGACCGCCTGTACCTGTATGCATACTCCGCAATATCTATCGCAGTATTGAGCGTCAGCTTGTCATCACCGAGACTGACTATCACGTAGTTCAGCCTGTTCATTATTTCTGCCAACTTGCACCAATAATCATGAGTGTTGATACATTCTGTCAGGAATTCTATTTCAGAACGGTTAACCCCGGGAACCTTTCTCAGGAATTCACTTGAAACCCTTTCCATCTCATTATCAAAGACATAGCACTTGAAAGGAGCCTTGCTTCCGTCTTTTGCAGGAAACGCGCCGAACTCATAGAGAAACGAAAGACTTTCCTTTCCGGTCTCTCCGAAACCTATGACTGCAGATGTAAAACCCTCATCAGAAACATATCCGGCCTTAAGACCATTCTCAACACCGACATTGACATAATTGACCGGATGCAGGTCAGGATTTCTCTTAAGTCCTTCTACAGCAAGGAAAGAGGAGTCAATTATGGTAAGCTGGTCTTCAAGGTCAGCGATGCCGTCATATTTTGCAATAAGGCCTTCTCTACGTGCATGACAATATATATGACATCTGACTGCTGGATGTTCTAGAAGCTTCTCTGCCAAAGTGATATTCCGGACCATGTCATCAGACAGAATATATACGTCATTATCCTTATTTTCCAGCCACTTCATGATCCCCTTCATATTGTCACTGGCCTTCAGAAGGATATCATACGGCACATCCTTCCTTCTGTTCGGACGTGCTGTAAGGAACTGACGGAGAATATCCCAGATGGACAGTCTGGCCATGGTTTCATTCTTGTCAGGGAGCTCGATGAATATGATCATTCCCTTTTTATCATCTGCCGCCATCTCCTTTCTTATATTGCCGGCAAGAAGTTCCGCATACCTGTTGACTCCCAGGAAGATACTGTTCCCTCCTTTAGACGCCTGATCACGGTTCTTCCTCTTTTTAAGCCATCTTCTTGTATATAGGCTTCGCGAAAGAAAGTTGAATATCAGGAATCCGCTGGTAAGTACAGCCATATAGAACACAGTGACATACAGCTGATATATTACAGGAAAAGCCCGAATATCGCCCAACATCCTGTATATAGGCGTATTGCCTAAGAACATCTTGAGCGAATGCTGGATGGAATAGTAGAAAATAGTGACCAAATCATAGAGGGATTCTCTGGCTACTGCGGTTCTATAATATATGATCAGGTGCAGGACCATCCCTGCTGCAAAAATAACGGCTACAGACCTTGCCATTACATTGCTGTCGCGTCTTCGGCTTGTATTTTTATACAGGAAGATGAAATATAATGCCAGGATAATTATCAGGATAACGGAAAAAAGAATTTCATTCATACTTAATCTTTTCTTTATCATGTAAAGTTAAGATAAATTTTCAAGACTTCGGCAGAATTCTTGGTCTTGGATGTTCAAAAATGAGGAATATGAACAAGACTACAAAGATCATATGCACCATATCAGATAAGATGTGTGACCATTCATTCATCAGAGGATTATATGAACGGGGAATGAACATTGTCAGAATAAACACCGCACATTCTTCTTTTGAAGGGGCTCAGATGATTGTAGATACGGTAAGGAATATATCTGATGAGATTGACATACTGATAGATACAAAGGGGCCTGAAATCCGGCTTACCGACACTGATATTCCCGATGGAATAAGGGTAAAGGAAGGGGAGACTGTAGAGTTTCGCAATAATGCAGGCTTCAACAGTTCGCATAAGCATCTGAATACAAATTGTGAGACGTTTGTTAATGATGTACCGGTCGGAGCATCAATTCTCATAGACGACGGCACAATAGGATTTCTGGTGACTGACAAGGACAGTGACAGACTCATCTGCCGCGTATTGAACTCAGGAATTATCAGGAGCAGGAAAAACGTCAACGTTCCGAATGTGCATATATCTCTTCCTGCTCTTACTGAAAGAGATGTGTCCTATGTAAGGTGGGCCATAAGCCAGAACCTTGATTATATAGCACATTCATTTGTCAGGACTGCCGAAGATCTTGATGAAATCAGGAATATGATAAGCGGAAGCCGATCGGACATACAGATCATATCAAAAATAGAAAATCAGCAAGGAATTGACAATATCGTAGGAATTCTGGAACATTCTCAGGGCGTAATGATTGCAAGAGGAGACCTTGGCGTAGAAATACCGATGGAGAGACTGCCTGTGATTCAGAGAATGATTGTACATAAATGCCATGAGATGGGGAAGATGGTGATCATAGCGACACAGATGCTCCATACAATGATTGAAAATCCACGACCGACACGCGCCGAAGTAAGCGATGTGGCCAATGCAATATACCAGCATGTTTCGGCAGTGATGTTGAGTGGAGAAACCGCTTACGGGAAATATCCTCTTGAAGCGGTTGACATCATGCGCCGAATAATACTTGAGGTTGAGAATTCATATATTTTGTGTTAAATTTGCGCCCGAAAATCAAACAAGCATCATGCATAAGCCTATAATATATCAGATGATTCCCAGACTTTGGGGAAACAACAATGAAAGACCTGTAAATAATGGAACATTAACTGAGAACGGAACAGGAAAATTCTCGGACATAGACACAAGGACATTGGAATATCTGTCATGGCTCGGATGCAGCCATATCTGGTATACCGGAATCCTGCGCCATTCCACCCAGACCTCAGGAGATGGATGCATTCCATCTCATCCCCAGTTCGTCAAGGGTAAAGCCGGTTCCCCATATGCTATCTGTGATTATTATGACGTAAATCCGTATCTTGCTGACAATCCGGAAGATAGAATGGGTGAATTCGAGCAGTTGATCAGGAGGACCCATGATGCCGGACTCAAACTTATCATCGACTTCATTCCAAATCATGTGGCAAGGGACTACGGAAAAGTCACCGAGATGAAGGGCCATCCTGTACTGGGTGCTGAGGACGACAAGTCTGTACATTGGAGGGCAGAGAATGACTTCTTTTATTATGTCGGGGAAAAGCTCACTCTTCCTACTCCGGTTCCGGAAGGAATGGAACCATATCATGAAGAACCAGCTATGGCGACTGGCAACAACTGCTACAGTCCTGCACCTGGAATGAACGACTGGTACGAAACTGTCAAGATAAATTATGGAGACACCCATACATCCACATGGGACAGGATGTATGATATAATCGAATTCTGGGCATCAAAGGGAGTTGACGGATTCAGGTGCGACATGGTAGAGCTTGTTCCGCCACAATTCTTCAACTGGCTCATTGCGAAGATAAAGACAAGATTCCCGGAACTGATTTTCGTAGCTGAAGTCTATAAGAAGGAACTTTACAGCGAATACATCCGGTCTATCGGTTTTGACTACCTGTACGACAAATCCGGCCTGTACGACACTGTGCGTACGATTGTAGAAAAGAATGTAAATGACAACGGAATGCCTGTAGAACTTTGGCAGTCTGCGACAGGCATCACAAGAAACTGGCAGTTCCTCGGCGATCTCCAGCCATATATGCTCAACTTCCTTGAAAACCATGATGAGCAGAGATTTGCCTCAGACTTCTTCGGAAAGAGTGCAGGCAACACTTTCGCCCCACTCTATGTTTCACTGTTTCTCAACACGGCGCCGTTCATGATCTACTTCGGCGAAGAAGTAGGGGAGAAAGGAATGGAGAACGAAGGATTCAGCGGATGTGACGGACGTACCACAATCTTCGACTGGTGGAGCATAGGTTCCATACGTCGGTTAAGAAAGATGATCAGTACCGGGGCTTACGTGACAATGGACCCTCAGGCTATTGCAGAAGCGGGACTTGACTACGAAGAAGCGGAGGTCTTCTGCAGGTTTGCAGAAACTATCAGACTGGCGGCTGAGGATGATGCAATCAGACAAGGTACGACATACGACCTGTGTTACTGTAACTCTCAGTCCGAAGGATTTGACAAGGACAGACATTTTGCATTCCTGAGAGACCATGAAGATCATACTCTTCTTATCGCTGCAAACTTCTCCAATCGCGAAGCAGACATGAAGATCACTATTCCGGAACATGCATTCGAGTGGATGGGCATGCCTGTCAGCGAAGATTTCCATCCGGGGACACAGATCAGTGTGAAGGTCAGTCCGATGGATGGCAAGGTTCTGAAAATTTTATAAGAAATTCCCCTCAGAATACACTTAAGCCATATTAACAAAAATGTTACACATGTAAACATATTTGTTAATATGGCTTATTATCAATATATTATCTAATAACCGACAATAGCCTTGTTAGAAGACCTGTCAATATAGCCCAACATACCGTCCGGGGCTTTGTAAAGCTTAACAAACTCACCTTCTTCCACACACTCCAGTTTGGAGATAGCAGATTCATCAATATATCCGTCGCCCCTCACGGTATCAATTGTAAGATACCCAACTCCCAATGAGGTTATGTTCTGGAAGAAGTGTGTACCCTGGCTAGGCTCTATCTGATAACCGGGTATCGCCGTTTCGACAATCATTCTGGCCTCGGAAATCTCGTTCCAGAGCACAGGTATGCCTAACCACGGATCTGAAGATCCCCATCTGCCGGGACCGATAAGCAGATAATTTCCACCCATCTGTTTAAGTCTTTCATTCATGACGGAAATCTCTCTGGCCATATCCTTAGTCTTTGCGCTGTCAAAAGTAGCGGAAGGAACATGAATGATATACTTCATTGTGTCTGAATATCCGGACCCGAGAGCCTTGCCAGATCTCAACAGAACATTGGAAATAGATTCCGACGCCTTTTCGATATTCATGGTCTTGTCCTCAGAGTATTCTCCTACAGGACGAACCTGGAGAAGCTTGAGTACCAATCCCTGTCCACCCGGACTGTTGAATATATCTGCAGCGAATTCAATTTCCACATCACACATGAGCTCCTTGCGGCATAATGCCAGAAGATCACTTATTATCTGCGCCAAAGGATATCTTCCATACTTGAGTATCGCATCAAAAGAGATTATCCTCGGGCCACGCGCGGTGATTCCAGGCAACATACGGTTGTTTTCCATACTGAAAGTGGAAACGACAAGTTCAGGATGAGGAAACGATGATATTATTTCAGCAATCTGCGGATGGGCAAGGTTCACGCCTTCATCCTTGGATATCTTGAATGCACCTGGTCTCAAATCCAGAGCATACATCTCCTTCTGAGTGTCCCTCAAGGCCATTTTCGGATCTGAGAGCTGGAGAATCTTCTTTGGATATCTAGGACTGAATCTCAATGTGTTGCCGCCGTCAACGACTGTCTTGCCAAGGCCGAATGCAAGATTGACGATACCGTCTTCAGGCTTTTCGCTTCCTATCGGATAGAAGTTTATCGATCTGGCTACGCCGGAGAGCATCGGATAGTACAGTCCGTCATGCTCTGTACCGCATATGCTCTGAACCACCACAGCCATCTTTTCCTCACTCAGAAGATTGGCAGTTGTCTGAATATATGTCCTGCTTCCGCTATAGAAAACAGATGCATATACACTCTTGATGGCCTTGCCAAGCATACGGAGCATCTGGTCCTTGTTTTCAACCAAAGGAACCATGTATGTGGAATATACTCCGGCAAAAGGCTGGTAACTGCTGTCTTCCAATTTAGAACTGGACCGGACAGCAAAAGGGGAGCGCGCAAGGTTCACATATGCTCTTAATTGTTCAACCAGCTTTTCTGGCAATCTGGCTGCAACGAATTCCGAAAGGATCTCCTCATCAGACACATCAGAATCAATGATATACTGAAGGTCGTTCTCCAGAATGAACTGATCGAAATAGTCAGTAGCGATCACTATGGTTCTAGGGATCGATATCTTTACTCCCGGATACTTGTTTGCCAGCTTATGCTTGTCTACCAGGCTGTTAAGGAATGCCAGTCCGCGCGCCTTACCTCCAAGAGAGCCTTCTCCCAGGCGTGAGAACCATATATGTCTGCCGTAATTATCTGCATCAAAGTGAGCTATCACGCCTCGTCCCATAAGCGCATGAAAGTCATGAATCTGCTGTGACACATATTGCCGCATGTCTTCAATTGTGGCAAAATGACTCTCCTGGACAGCCTTGACCGTACCTCCCAAAGTAAAGAGTCCACGCGCATAAAACCACTTTGAAAGCATGTTTTTGGAAGTCGCCTTGAGGAGAACGTCATCAGGAATGGTACGGACCAATGATTCCAGTTCCTTCAGATTTCCTGCTCGACCGTATTCCACTCTGTTATCATCCCGGAAAACGAAATCTCCGAAACCGAATTCTTCCTTGATATAATCGGCCAACTGAAGCATCAGAGTCTTGGAGTATTTCTTCAGGAAACCTACTCCAATCTCCTGTGCAACATCGGATATACTTGCCTGTGACGACTGCAGGAGAACCGGCATCATAGGATCATCTTTCTTTATATGGCGCACCAAGGTAACACCTGCATCAAGAATCTCCTTGTCAGGTCCCTCGTCCTTATGAAGCGTGAATCCTACATCTGAAATCACACCAAGAAGATTGTTCTTGTATTTCTCATACATGCCAAGAGCATCATCATAATTGGTGGCAAGAAGAATCTTCGGTCGGGAACGTTTGCGGATCTTGCGTTGCTGCTCGTTTAGTGTTTCAGTCAGGAATTCTCCGGTCTGCATGAGAATCATCTTGTACAGTTCCGGAAGGTATGTGGAATAATACCTTACAGAGTCTTCGACAAGAAGTATCGCCTGCACTCCCACCCCCAGAATATCATGTTCCGCATTCTGAAGGTCCTCAAAAAGCTTTACGATTGCAACTATGAGGTCTGCATTTCCATGCCAGCAGAACATATAATCGATAGCGGAGGTATCCTGGAGAGCAAGACGCCTGTATACCTCCTTGGAGAAATGAGTCAGAAGCACAAACGGTAGATTTGGTCTCTCACGTTTGACTTCAGATGCCAGCGAGAACACCTCCTTGTCACTTACGTTGTACATGCACATGACCATATCGATACCTACTACGGTATTAAGAAGCTCACGCGCTTCTGCCGCCGTCTGTACCCAGATGAATTTTGGAGGATTGCTGAGGTTCAGGTCGATGTATTCCTTGAATATCTGGGATTCGATCTGGCCGTCTTCCTCCAGGATGAATGCATCGTAATTACTGCATATCATGAGAATCTTTCTGATCCTGTAACTGATCAGCGATTCATAATCTGTTTCATTCAGTTCCTTAAGCAGAACCGGTTCTATGGTATTCATTTCTATATATAAAGTCTTCTTCTGAATTCCGCCACCGTAATGGCTGTTGCTATGGCTGCATTAAGTGATTCCGAACCAGGCTGGTCCGACGGATATGGGGGTATATAAAGCCTGTCCGTTACGTGTTCTGCCATACGTCCGGAAATACCGGCCGCCTCATTTCCTATCACTATCATGGAAGGGAAGTCACTTCCGTTATCAAGAGGTTTTGAATAAATGTTTTCCCCATCAAGGAAAGTACCGAAAATCCGTCCCCCTTTATCCAGAATCATCCTTGATAGTTCCGTAAGGTCCACATAATGCATCCTTACCCTGAATATGGCTCCCATGGTAGCCTGCACAACCTTCGGATTGAACACATCAACGGTATCACATGCTGCAAAGACAGCGTCTACTCCAAACCAGTCCGCAATCCTGAGGATTGTACCGAGATTACCGGGGTCACGGATCGTATCCAATGCAATGAAGAGTCCGCCTCCAGATACCAGACTTTCAAGAACAGATACATCATCAACATATATGTCCGAAGGCTTTTTTACCACTGCTAGTACCGGAGAAGGTGAAGACAATGCAGAGATTCTGGACATCGCCTCACTACCGATATCGCTGGTCCTGTAGACTCGTTCTATGGTAAGATGAGAAGCCATGGCTTCTTCAACCATCTTCTCACCTTCAACGACAAACAATCCCATCTCATCTCTGAACTTCTTCTGTGACAGAGACTTGACTTTCTTTATCTCATTATTTGATATAGATGCCATGATATTTAATGTTCTCTATCTCACAAATATAGCAATTTTTCTGGCTAAAATTTTGAGAAAAGCAGAGTTTGAGATAAATTTGCGTTATCAATGAAGAAAACCGCATTAAGAATATCATCAGTCATAATTTTGGCCGTGACAGTATTGTCCTGCAGCACGACACGCGTTCTGCAGGATGATGAATATCGTCTTTCAAACAATAAGATAAAGGTCACCAATGACAAGAGATTCAATACTGCTTCCCTTACCCCTTATCTGAAACAGAAACCTAATCCATCCATCAGGGGCTGGAACCCGTTCATAAGCATCTACAACTGGTCAAACGGAAACGATAAAGGATGGGACAAGTTTGTCCGGAAGATAGGACAGGCACCTGTAGTCTACGATGCGGATCTGGTTGAAAGTTCCATTGACAACATCAGGACCCACCTTGAGTATCAGGGATATTACGGCTCGACTGTAGACACCGATATAAAGGTCAAGAGGAGAAAGGTCTCCGTTTCCTATAATGTAACCTTGGGAAAAAGATATCCCATCAGTTCCATATCTTATGATCTTCCGGAAAGAGGCGAATTCAGAGAGGCCTTCCTGAGTGACACCTCAAAGATTTCTATAAAGGTAGGAGACTTCCTTTCCGAAGCATCACTTGAGGCGGAAAGTGAGCGTTCCAGTGCCGTAATGCGAAATGAAGGATTCTTCGATTTCAACAAGAACCATTATTTCTTCGAAGCCGACACCCTTTCTGAACCAGGGAAAGCATCACTTGCGATTACAATCAACGAATACACACGAAACGAGAACCCTAGAGACGCCGTCCCCATCAGGAGATATTATCTTGATAATGTAGACATATCATACCCGAAGGATCTGAAGATCAGACCTAAAGTGTTACGGGAGCTGACGACTCTTGCTCCAGGACAGATTTATGATGAGGACGAGGTAAACAACACATATTCACGCCTGTCCGCCCTGAAGGTATTCAGCACTGTCAACATCGGAATGACGCCGAAGGATACCAATCTGGTTGATTGCTCGATCTCTTTGAACCAGTCAAAGCTTCAAGGCATCAAAATTAATCTTGAAGCATCTTCCAATTCTTCCGGTCTGTTTGGTATCTCGCCCCAACTCTCATATTATCATAATAATGTTTTCAGAGGAGGAGAGACACTGAATCTTAGTTTCATGGGTAATTTCCAGTTCAAGTTCAATGATTCAGTCCGTTCGAACGAGTTCGGTGTGTCAGGAGGTTTGAGTTTTCCAAAATTCTTTCCTCTTCCATACCGTCTCTTTACAGGTGCCGTACCACGGACGGACGTAAACATTTCTTACAATTACCAGAACCGCCCGGAATATACCAGAAACATCATATCCACATCATACGGATACAGCGGCAACGTGAAGAACAGGTTCTTCTATCAGGCTTATCCGCTTCAGATGAACATAGTCAGGCTGTTCGACCTTGATTCCGATTTCTATGCGTCACTCGTAGATGACCCGTTCCTCAAGAATGCCTATCAGGACCACTTCGATCTCGGATCCGGTCTCATGATATACTATACCACCGATGCCGAAAGCATTCCGAAGTCAAGCTTCTTCTATACAAGATTCCAGTTTGATATCGCCGGCAACCTCCTGTCATGCTTCAATGGAGTCATGAAACAGGACAGCAACGGAGCCCGTATGATCTGGAACACCCCTTACTCTCAATTCGTCAGGGGAGAGATCACTCTGGGACGCACATGGATCTTCGGAAGAAATTCGGGACAGTCCATTGCGACCAGACTTCTTGCCGGTGCCGGATATGCATACGGAAACTCGACAGCGCTGCCGTTCGAGAAGCATTTCTATGCCGGTGGATCGAACAGCCTCAGAGGATGGCAGGCAAGAACTGTAGGTCCGGGCCTGTCCCAGATGGACAAGTCATTCGTCATCCCTAACCAGACAGGCGACATGAAGCTTGAGGCGAACATAGAATATCGTTTCAACATGTTCTGGAAAGTCGCAGGAGCTTTGTTTGTCGATGCAGGAAATGTCTGGACATTAAGAAGCAGCGGAGAAGGCTACAGCTATGAGTCAATGTTCCGCTGGGACACATTCGGGGAAAGCATTGCTGCAAACTGGGGAGCAGGAATCAGGCTTAACTTCGGATTCCTTCTTCTGCGATTGGACATGGGAGTAAAGATACACGATCCGGCCAGAATACAGAAATGGGTGACTCCGGACCAATGGTTCAAGCGCGACGGCTTTGCACTCCATTTCGGTGTGGGATATCCGTTCTAGACAGCTTGGTTACTTATAATATTTAGGCCAGAGCGCTTCCAGACGGGCACGGGCAGCCTCCTCCTGTCTGTTATCATCAGGATCATAGAATCTGCGGCCGACAAGTTCGGAAGGCATGAACTCAAGATCGGCGAAATGACCGGGATAATCATGAGCATACCTGTATCCGTCCCCATATCCCATTTCCGCCATAAGCTTTGTCGGAGCATTCCTCAAATATAGCGGCACAGACGCAGTCTGGGTATCTTTAGCCACAGCCATAGCCTCATTGATAGCCTTATATGCAGAATTGCTTTTCGCAGAGGATGCCAGATATATGGTAACCTCCGCCAACGGTATGCGTGCTTCAGGCATTCCGATATTATGGACGATCTGAAAGCATGAGTTGGCGAGCAGAAGGGCATTTGGATTGGCGAGGCCGACATCTTCGGCCGCCAGGATGCAAAGCCTTCTGGCTATGAACAGCGGATCTTCTCCGCCGTCCAGCATCCTTGCCAGATAATACACCGCTGCGTTTGGATCGGATCCTCTGACGCTCTTTATGAAGGCGGAAATGACGTCATAATGCATTTCGCCACCCTTGTCATATATCGCGATGTTCTCCTGCAGACATGAAGTCACAGTCCTGTTGTCGATCACGACGGCCTCATTGACGGAAAAAGAACCTGTGACTATCTCAAGGATATTCAGGAGCTTGCGTGCATCTCCGGCACTGTGGCGGAAGAGAGCGTCAGTCTCCTTGACTTCTATATTCCGATGTCTGAGAATCTCGTCCTCCTTGATGGCACGATCCAGAAGAGACTGAAGATCAGGCTTTTCCAGCGGCTTGAGGATGAATACCTGACAACGGGACAGAAGGGGAGTGATGACCTCGAATGACGGATTCTCCGTCGTGGCACCGATCAATACAACCGTTCCGTCTTCTACAGCTCCCAGAAGGGCATCCTGCTGGGACTTGCTGAATCTGTGGATCTCATCTATGAAAAGTATCGGAGCCAGCCCTCTGGAAAAGACGGAGCCTGAACGGGCCCTGTCTATGACTTCACGGACATCCTTTACGCCAGCGCTGACGGCGGACAATGTGTAGAACTCACGCCCGAGCGACTTGGCGACTATGCGGGACAACGTGGTCTTTCCGACTCCAGGAGGTCCCCACAATATGAAAGATGACAGATTGCCGCTCTCTATCATATTGCGGAGTATGCATCCCTTTCCGACAAGATGTGACTGTCCGAAATACCCGTCAAGGGTCTGCGGACGCATTCTTTCCGGCAGGGGAGGCAGCATCCTGCCACGACCTATGTTGTCTTCGCCTGTCATATTTCCTTTCCGAACACCCAGCGTTTCTTATGCTGCTCCTTCTCGAACGGAGCCCACATGGCCTGCACCTTGGCGTTGGTTTCAAGGTTTGCATTGGTCTCAGCATACTTGAATCCCATCTTCTTATATGTCCGGAAGAGATCACAGAAAAGAAGTGCATTGATTCCCTTGCTCTGATAATCTGGTCTTACACCTATCAGAAGCATGTCCAGAGTATCAGGCTTCTTCCAGAACATGGTCTTTAGAAGATGCCACCATCCGAACGGGAATATCTCGCCGTTGCATTTCTGAAGTGCTTCCGAAAGTGAAGGGATGGTTATGCCGAGAGCTATGAGTTCTCCGTGCTCGTTCTCCACGAAGCTGAACATCTTCGGATCGGCCAGACCGAGATACAGGTCTACATACTGGTCTATCTGCTTCTCCGAAAGGAGAGAATATCCGTACAGGACGCAATATGTCTGATTTACCAGATCGAACACCTTGCGGCCGTAATTTTCCTTAATGATCTGTTTCTTTGTTAGTTTCCTGACCGTGAGATTGTACCTTTCCCTGATGACCTCAGCATATTTTATATGCTTTTCAGGCATTTCCTGAGGTATTGTGATCCTGTATTCCACCCATCCTGTCTCCTTATAGTATCCGAGCGTCTTCATATGCTCCGGATAGTACGGATGGTTATAGATAAGGGCCATTGTGCTCAATCTGTCGAATCCTTCCACCAGCATGCCTTCCGGATCGAAATCCGTGAAGCCCAGAGGACCGACGATCTGCTTCATGCCTCGGGCCTTGCCGAAAGCAATCACAGCGTCGAGCAATGCCTTCGAGACCTCCAGGTCGTCTATGAAGTCAAACCAGCCGAATCTTACCTGCTCCACATTCCACGCTGCATTTGCCTTATGATTCACTATCGCCGCAACTCTTCCCACCGGCTTTCCTTCCTTATATGCAAGATAATACTCGGCCTCACTGAAATCGAATGCTCCGTTCTTGTTCTTGTCCAAGGTATTCATGTCATCCAAAGGCATGCTCGGAACATAATATTTGTTGCCTTTATAGAGTCTGTTGGCAAAACGGACGAAAGTCTTGAGTTCCTTTCTGGTAGTAACTGTCTTTATTGTTACACTCATGTTGATATGGTTTAGGTTTGTACAGAATACAAAGTTAGGAAAATTTCTCGCAATTCGGCTTATTTTTATTAATTTCGCATCCGAAGACCTGAACCTTATGCATGAAGCATTGAAAAGATATGTCCTTGTGTGCCTGATCGCATATGCGGCCATGACATATGCCCATGCACAGCCGAGAGCGCTGGGTACTTCATATTCATTCAGCGGTCTGGGCATAGTGTATGAACATGATCTCAACCACGAATGCTTCATCAATGCAGACATACGTGCCGAAATGCTGTCCTTCTTCATGAACAGCAACGACTATCCTGGCATATCCGCCTCGTTTTCATGCAATTTCATCATTAAGGAACTGGCTTCGCGTAATGGCAATTCCATCATCATGTTCGCCGGTCCCGGAGTGACTCTGGGCATGTCGCATGACTTCCGGAAGGACGAAGGATATTTCTTCGGACTGAAGGGAAGGGTAGGGGCAGAATGCCGCTTCGACCGGAAAATTGCAATTTCCGTCTGTCTGAATCCTGTGTTGGGTTCACACATCACGGTGATTGACGAACACATAGAAATGAGATACTTTAAAAACGGACTTATAAACACGATTCTTCCTGAAATCGGAATAAAATACACATTCTGATGATGAAAAGATTCCATACCATGCTGCTGGCCATTCTTCTGGTTCCTGTCGTGGCCACGGCACAGACGTCATCCATTCCACGCTTTACCTACGGTGCGGAATGGGGATATATCGGTATCTTCTTTTCGGGATATCATTTCAACTTCTTCGCTCCAGAAGGCTACAGGGTCGATCCACGTTATAATGAATTCACATTTATCAGCAATGGAGAAGCATATCTTCATGCAGGATACAACATCAGTGACAAATACAATTTATCTGCCTATATGGGACTTTCCGCCATTGGGGAGTATCACCATACAGTCCCTGTATCTCTCAGGCTCACAAGGTATTACAGAGAAAACGCCCAAAAGGACAGATGGCTAGCCTTCATAGATGTCGGCAGCGGAATAAGCATCAAGGATACTCCTCAGGCACTGCTGTCAGGAAAGATCGGACTCGGATACAGGATTTCATTGAGCAGAAGTACAAAACTCGACCTGATCGCGGCTTTGAGAAGCGTACTTACGCATCCTGACATCGATTATTACGGCACAATGATACAACATGACAGAATAAACAGAAACAACGCGTATGTAAGCGCCTTTTCAATCGGACTGTCCCTGACTTTATGACATTAATCAATTGATAGATATGGCTATAGGATTTAATTTAAAGAAGACTGAGCGTGTTCTTTTCTGCGCCAGCAAGTGGTGGGGAGATCCTGATTTCCCTGAAAATATGGAGTATCCTACGGTAAAGGTGACTGACGAAGACGGAGAGACATATGACTATCCTCTGACCTTCATCTGCCAGATAAACTGTGAAGATATCGCTGCATTGGACCCAGAAAACCGACTTCCGCATGAAGGTATGCTGTATTTCTTCGGTGCAATAGACGAGTATCTGGGATATGACTCTCCTGCACACAACGGAATGGGCGAGTGGCCGAAAGGGGAGTTCGTAGTAAAATATGCAAAATCCGTCAACTTCGAGACTTTCCAGAGCTGCATACTTGTAGATGACGACGACCAGCCGCTTACTGAACCTGAAATGGAAATGGAGTTCTTCCTCTGTGAAGAATCTGCAATGACATCAAGGTTGTTGGGTGTACCTTGTTATGAAGACGTCAGAAATGAGTATCCTGACTATATCTCTCTGCTGCATCTGGAAGAAGATGAGGAAATCGGACTACGTTTCTATGATTGCGGAACGCTTGACACTCTGATCAAAGAATCGGATCTTAAATTCGGTAACTGGAAAAAGACCAGGACATATCTGCATTCTCTTTAAACACTGATTAATCGTTTTTTTTAGTGTCTCCCCTTCTTGAAGCATTTGTCCTACAATTTATATTATGTTAATGTGCTCCTAGTAATGACGTTGACTCAATCTGACTGATTGCCTTTTCTGTCATCTTTGGTGTTATGCCAATGTATTTCATTGTAGTTGCGACACTTTGATGGCCTAAAATCTTGCTTACATTGAAAACATTGACTCCATCATCAATCAAATGAGTTGCCATACTATGCCTGAACTGATGGCTTCCGCTTCAGGATCTTTGAGAATATAATCTCCATTCCTGACCAAAAGCCTACCTTCCGGTACATCCGGATTGATTTTGTCGATGAATGCCATAAATGATTAGTATTAAGTGATTAAAAAAGGCCCCACATCACAACAGTGATGCGAGGAAGGTCCTTCTTTGCGTCGTTAGAAAATACTATTCTATACATTTCAGTCTTCATTAATCATTCGACTAAGGAAGCCATCAACACTCTCCCCTTCCTCCATTCTATGAACCTTACCCTGTTCATACTCCTCAATTCCGCGTCTGATTTT
>JAZNAW010000070.1:0-20717 GCA_045586745.1 Candidatus Cryptobacteroides sp. | reverse complement strand
AACTACAAGCTCACGACAAGCTTCATTGATCGCATTGAGCGAGTATCTGTCTATTTCATAATGCTTTTGTTCCTTGCCCGAGTACCACTCGACCGCCTCTGCTGCAGGTGCTGTCAGAACCTCTATTCCATGACGTTCATTATACAGGAACGAAGCGATTGATGCTGATGAACCATCGGCATTATGCACCTCATAAACACCTTTCAATCCGAACATTGTCAAATCTTCGGAGGTATTGATCCACGCATTCTCGATATACTTGCCGTCTGCAAAGGTATATTTACCTTTTGCCACATAACAAGGTCCTTGTATATAAGCAAAATGCAGATAGAAATACCCTTCAAATCTATCTCCATTAGGAAATTCCACTCTGCCTTGGCCTGTAGGTCCTTCAAGTTTTTCACTGACAACACTACGTTCTTGCCACTCACCAAAGTATTTTACTGCTTCTTTCATCGTAGTATGTAAGAATGTTTCTTTTTCCATATAGGCATCCATGTGGACTCTATATCGTCACCGTATCCCATTTCAATATATGTATCCTTGTGCTTGATCACATAGTCAAGCTGGTCTTCAACGCCATAGCGCAATGCATCGTACCTGAGCCTGAGAAGTTCCTCATCCGACATGAATTCAGGGTCCTGGAGAGTCTCAGTAGCCTCAATCAAGATACTCGCTGCATCGTTGTGGCCATAGGTAATGGCAATGTCGGCATACGCCTTACCCTTGTACAGATCAATGTCAAACCCGAACTTTCCGTTCAATAGCACATCAGCCAAAAGATATGCACAATATGCGCTGCCCTGAAAAACTCCTTCCTGCAGATTCCACTTCATCTGACCATGAAGCTTTTTCCTTTCATAATCCTCCAGAGAATCCCAACATGGCTCCTGCTCGAATCCCAAAGCATAGCATTCCGGAACCTCCAGGTCCTTTCCGATTTTCATCAGAGTTTGATAGTAGTCAAAGTCCTCCTCATCAAGAGAGATCAAAGCCAGGTCAAATATCGGAACATAATAACCATTGACTATGCACTTATCAAATGCATCGATAGCCTTCTCTGTCTCACCTTCCAACTTATAAAACCATCCAAGACGTTCTGTCCAGAGAATCCACTCGCCGTTAATAGCCGATGACTCTCGTTCTGCCTCTGCAATGGCTGCCGCCCTATCTGCCTTAACCTCTGCCGTGCCTAAAAAAAGGTCTCTGTTACGCCTGAGCTTGGCAGTAACACTGCCTTTTTCTATGGCCTGAGCCTGCAGATCCATGGAAAGCTTGCGGTCCATCACAAACTTTCCGGAATTCTCGTCATAAGCCTCGCCAAGATAATACATCCTGGAGAGAAGCTGAAGGGCATCAGCAATGTCTGCACGCACCGATTCCTCAAAGATCCCGAAAGCCGTTTTAAGTGATTCATTGTCTTTGTGAGTCAGCCAAAGCCATACTCCATATCCATATCTGGCACATGGTTTCTTGCTTGCCTGGAGTTTCTGGACCATAGATTCCGGCAATTTCCTGACGGCTTTGAAATCATGGAAATAAGCCAGGAAGTTACCATCTTCAGTAAGTCCAAAATCGTATGCGGCGTACTTCCTGCGAGTGAAGTCGAATTTATGAGATGCGTCATCGTTCCTCCACCATCCACTGAACGTCTGATTCCATGACTCAATGACCTCTTTGCGAGGGCCTGACTTGGAATTGGAATGAATCAATCTGCCGGCACTGTCATAATCACCCATCTGCGCCCATTCCCATGGCTCGTATTCTCGGATGTAATGATTCAGTTCATACCACACTCCGTAACCTGAGCGGACTCCGTGCACGAAGTGGCCTTCGTACTTGAATCTCTTGGATGCACTTGCCACATATTCCATGGTACCATGTCCATGAGGGCGTCCTTCATCGTCCTTCTGACCGGTGTAGATCGCTTGTGTGATTTTCGTCATGTCGTCAGGTAGTTTCAAATCATATGAGTTTGGTATGTACAAATATAATATCTTTTAGCATACCCCACTGCCTTTTCGCACACCTTTTCCTGCAAAGTTCATTCTTGACCTCTCTTTATACATTCACTACGACCCTGGCGGGGTTTCCATAAAACGTCATTACGAATGCCAGTATGGAACTAAATATCTGTCTGGCTCAAGCCAGACGGTAAAGGTTAAGGATTGGCTGGGAATAATCATCAATGAACAGAAAACGGACAAGCATCGGGAAGTTCAACATCAACACAATTACCTGTCGGATGTGGCGCGCCTGACAGCGTTGAGCCCAAAATCAATCGTGACAAAGAATAAACATTTATAATGGTATTGTTGTCAGAAACTCTGGAATTGAGTCCAGTCGGAATTCGTTTCAGCAGCGTCCTCCACCGTATCCGGAAGATTCACAAAGAAGTCAAATCCGGTCCACTGTTCGATTTCGTCGACCGAGACAGCGTGCTTGGTGTAAGAGTCATTATCTGTAACCAGATGCTCAAACCAGAAACCTACTGCCTTTGCCGAAGTCACGTTTCCCTCTCCGTTTCTCTTCACCTTCAGAAGCACTTTCCAATAGAAGTTAGGAACCGGGCAAGTACGTGTGACATTAGATTCATCCTGAGGAAGTATCCATATCACCTCTTTCGTTGCCTCTCCGATCTTCTGGAATGCTGCTCCTGTCGCGACATAAAGGGTGTCGTTTGCAGGAATGGCATCACGTACTGCATTTTCGAGCGAATTCCATATTCCACCATTGAACTTGCTGTTCTGCGGGGTTGAATTCGTCACATAATATGTCTGCGAATTCATTGTTTTTACTTTGCTTTATCAAGTATTATTTCGGACAAAAGCTTGATAAGGTGGCATACCTTGCAGCAGGAACATATCATATGGCTGGATATCTGACCACCTATGGGAACCAGGGTACAGTTTAAGACTGACCATCGTATCGATACCATGTATGCAGATTGCGACGGCTTCTGCTTATCCCTATAAGTCCTCTTCCCGGCTATACTTAATCGCTCTGTTTATGTAATCCAGGAACGGCTTTGCACTCCTGAAAACATTCAGGATGTCATTTATATCCAGATTGGCATCATCATAGACTCCTGAAAGGCAGAAATTCTTCAGCTTTACATATTCGATATATCGTCCTTCTGCATCAAATCCCAAAGGTGCACGCTTGAGCTTCTGATCCTGATCAAGCGAGAGTGACGGATGCAGTCCCTTGATGATCTTGTCGAAGTCCCCTCCTCCGAGTTCTATATCCTCTCTGACTATCTTCAGCACCTTCGGTTCCATATAGTAGTTACCCACAGCCAGGAAACTCCTGCAAGGATAGTCTTCTCCACTGCCGGTGCCAATGTGAAAGTAGTATCCGCTGTATCCGGACTTCTTGCCGCCCATACATATGTATGCACCGAAATGGGTCTTGTATGGCAGTCCATCCTTAGAGAAACGCATATCCTTATGGATGCGATACGTGCTCTCCTTTATGCCTACTCCCTTTACCGACGGATCGAAAACCATGATGCCCTCAATGAGTTGCTCCACGATGGCATTGAAGTGAGCACGTGCCTCCTGATACTCGCTCTTGTGAGCATCGAACCAAGACTTGTTATTGTTAGCCTCCAGCTGTCGGAGATATGTCAGTATAGTATTCATGTCATGGCTTGGCTGTCTTCTTTCCTGCTGCTGTCCAGCCACGGAATCCCGTGCCCAGCTCGACTACCACATACCCCTTGTCCGCGAGGATTCCGGCAGCTTTCTTGCTGCGGTTACCGCTGCGGCAATAAAGAGCGACAGGCTTATCCTTTGGAAGAGTTTCTGTGGCAATCTTCGTATAAGTATCCTCAAGCACATCGATGTTGTAGTCCGTTCCAGGGATATAGCCTTCAGCATGTTCCGCTGGAGTACGTACATCAAGAATGGTTACCGAAGTGTCTGCAATGAACTTCTCAAATTCATTCACATCCACAGTCTTGAACTTATTGTTCTGTCCTAAAAGACCGAAGAATGAAAATCCCATGATAATAGTAAATAAAAAATGCTTCATATCATCAACATTATCCTGCCATCTGCTGTCACGAACATATCAGGAAAGCGGCAGATTAACACATATATATGGCTTCCTCTACTTCATTTGTACAAAAATAACTTTTTTCGCCGAATGTAAAAAGAAGATTCATTGCAGAAAACATCCTAAGTCTCTAATATTATTCATTGGAATCTCTGACGACTTGCAATTTTAACCGACATCAAGTATTTTTACATTAAAATATATTCCTACTGATGAAGACGGCGAAGATGTCGACACTCCCCAGCGTGTATTTCCTGTTTATATTGTCGTAAATGAGAAGATAACTCCAGAATATTTCGGAATTGATGAGCTGGAGCACACCGAAAATCAGTACAAGACCATAAGAGATTCTATCGGAGAAGATTCATCTGTAGGTGGATATATAGTTATGGAAATATGATTCAGGTACCTATCCTTTCCACCGGAAGCGAGACTGAAGCAACCCGTATGATGGTGAGGCTGATGATAAACATCAATAATAAACTCCAAGACAGTTAGATAGCTGCACGAATTCTCATGGTTGGCAAATTTGTGACCCACCGTGAGCGGCAAGTGCCCCTGTACGCAATATATCGCATGTTTTCTCACATGGTTGGTAGGAAATTGTACCGTCGTGTGATATTCGGGTGGCAGATTCCCGTTTCACGGGCATTATTATTATGATTACCGTTAAGACAATACATAGCCACCATCATAAGATCTGTGTCAGGTCAGAAAGAAATGCTTTCGATTCTAAGGCGAAGCGTTCCGGAAGGAACCTGCGCCTCGGCTGTTTCTCCGACCTTCTTGCCCATCAGGGCAGCGCCGATCGGAGATTTCAGCGAAATCTTGCCGGCCTCCAGGTTCATTTCGTGAGGGCTGACTATCTGGAATTTCATTCGCGTATTCGTCGAGAGGTTAGTGAATTCCACACGGCTCAGAAGGCAGACTCTGTCTTTAGGAAGTGCGTCAGGATCGATCACGCGAGAGTTCTCAAGGACCTTCTGCAGAAAACGGATACGGCTTATGGTCTTCGCCTGCTTACGCCTTGCCTCACGATATCCTGCATTCTCGCTCCGGTCTCCCTGTGCGCTGGTCTCAGCAACATCTTCACGCACCTCGGGATAGACCACGTTGATAAGATGATTCAACTCGGTCACAATCTCGTCGTATCGTTCTTTTGACAGATATTCCATGCCTCAAATATACGAATTTTCTGCAAAATGCATCTGTTCCAGGGTTTAGCGACGAGTGATTTATAAATTTAAAGAATCCGGCAGATTATTTTGTATTAAAGCATATAAAAGTTATATTTGTGGGAAATTTCCAACTAATCTAACGTTTATATGCAAGAAAAGGACGGCAAATACATCTTCGGCGTAGTGAAAGTCGGAGACAAGGGACAGATCGTAATCCCTCGGGACGCACGAAAACAGTATGACATCAAACCGGGCGATGCCTTGCTGCTGCTCGGTGACAATAATGGAATGGCACTTGTCAAGACTCAGATCTTCGAAGATTTTGTAGGACAGGTCATGGAGGGTCTTACAAAATGAGAAAGCACTGGATTGACAACCTGCGATGGGTGACGGTTCTTCTGGTACTCCTGTACCATGTCATCTACTTCTATAACAACAAGGGAGTATTCGGTGGAATAGGCGGCTTCGGTGATGGTCCGCAGTATCAGGATGTCATAATGTACATCCTATACCCCTGGTTCATGCCTCTGATGTTTATTCTCGCCGGCATAAGTGCCCGTTACGCACTTGAGAAACATTCCGGTAAGGAATGGTTAAGGTCACGAACAAGAAAACTTCTTGTTCCCTCCACCATCGGCTTGCTCTTCACTGGTACCATCGTAGGATACTTCAATACAATGTCACCTCCTGCAAGCGAAATGATCGGCACGCTCCCGTTGCCAGTAAAATATGTCATCTGGGCGATAAGCGGCATCGGACCTCTATGGTTCATCCAGGATTTATGGATATTGTCTCTCATAATACTGATTGTCAGGAGAATTGACTCTGAAGATAAACTCTGGAAAATATGCGGAAAGTCCGGTATCGTGACTGTTATTTTCATGGGAGTCATGTTCTGGCTCGGCCATAAGACACTTATAATGAATCCTGACCCCGAAGGACCGCAAGGTTTATGGAATCTCTACAAGCCGTTGTTTTATGCGATTCCTATGCTGATGGGTTATTTTGTCTTCTCCCATGATGAAATCCAGGAACTGCTTGCTAAGTTCAGGATTCCATTGATAGGATGTGCTGCAGCAGCAGGTCTGATACTGATATCTACGACATTCGGTCAGAATAACACTCTTCCTCAATATTTATGCACCCCTCTCAACAACATCTACGGGTGGCTCATGTGCCTTGCGATGATGTCGTGGTTCAAGGCAAGATTCGACAGGACAGGACGATTTGCCGGATACATGACACGCTCAAGCTATGGCTTATATATCCTACATTATACAGTGATTGCATCCGTGGGAACATACCTCAAACTTGACACACAGCTCCCACAGGCAGTCATATATATAATCCTTGCACTTGCCGTATTCCTCCTTTCACCTTTACTATACGAACTTATCCGCAGGATACCATTCCTTCGCTGGTGCATTTTGGGAGAGAAAGGTAAACCAGCCCGTAAATGACCTCTATGCCGGTTTAAGTTCGCACCTCTACAATGTAGGCTTTACAGGAACTATCGTACCGTCCGGACGGAAATACATCGGATCAATGCATGTTTCTCGATTGTAACCTCCTGAAAGGCCCATCTTGATGCCTTCAGGACGTGTGAAACGATGGTAGACCATGTACCACTTGTCGGTACCAGGGACATTGATTACGGAATGATGACCTGTACCGAAGATCTGAAGCGACGGATCCTGCTGGAGAATGAGTGTCTCTTCAACCTTTGCAGGCTTTCCATTACGTACCAACTCAGTCGGAGACTCAGAAATCAGATATCTGACGCAGTATCGTGCGGAACGTGTAATGTTCTCGGACCATGTAAAATAATACAAACCGTTACGCTCAAAGACATGTGTACCCTCCAGATAATGGTACTCCCCTATTCTCGAGCGTGGGATAAGTTCACGCATGGTACCCGGAACAAGCGACACCATATCGTCCGCAAGTTCGGCCATCCACAGATATGAATTGCCCCAGTAAAGGTAATATTTGCCAGTCGCCGGATCACGGAAGACATCCGGATCGATTACCTGATTGGGAGCATCAATCTCTTCCTTGGTAAGCAGTGCCTTGCCCAGGGCGTCGCGGTACGGACCTTCCGGTTTATCGGCAACGGCTACGCCGATACTCTTATTCGCAACAAAATAATAGTAATACTTATAACCGTCATCTACCTTCTTCTCGATGATGCATGGAGCCCAGGCGTACTCCTTGCCCCAGTCCAGATCATGAAGATCCAGAATGACACCCTCGTCCTTCCAGTTCACGAGGTCTGTCGAACTGAAGCACTTGAAATCATGGTTGTGCCATGCATATGCACCGTCTGTTGTAGGATAGATATAATACTTGCCCGTCTGTTCACTGTACATGACTTCAGGATCGGCGTGCAATCCATTGAATACAGGATTGTTGACCGAAGGAGCAAGATGTTCTGACTCCATAGAATCACTCCAGGACTGGAGCTTCCTGTATTCCGTTTCATTGATCCGGATGAACGAGCCCCTTTCCGGTCCATAGACTCCCTCCAGATACTGCGGACGTCTTACCTTGGTAAAACCATCATCCGCAGTACAGATTCGATAACTGTCCGTCATCACAGCATCCGGAATGAAATATCCCAACTGCCATCCCTCAGCACCGACAAGACGGAATGCTGCAGGGCCTTCTACGTTTCTGTCACCTTCAGGCGAAACATATACCGGTTCAGACCACTTTCCGGCAAGAGATTCAGCACTTGAAACATATAATCCCGGCTTACCGTCATTTCCCTTTAATACTGCGCTGTATCCGCCTTCAGCCTGGGGATATATGACAGCTTCCTTGACTCCCGGCTCCCAATCTGCAAGAAGACGCGGTTTTGAGAAATCAGAAAAAACCTCATCTGCCGTAAATGCATACAGGCTCATATGCCTGGCCCTTGAATTCCTGAGCATAGGAAAATATACGACATACCCCGAAGTCTCGTCCCATATTATCTTAGCATCTCCGATGACAGCCTTCCCGGGAAGACCGACAGAAGCGACTCTGTCCCATCCGATAAGGTCATCGCTCCGATATACGGCGACTGAATCATTGCCTGAACTTAAGACCATCAGATAACCGCCATCCTGTCCACGGCATATGAACGGGACACTTCCTGAAGGATGATCTTCCGATTCTTCAGAGAATATCGAATCGCCGCAGAGCAGGTCATGGAAATGGATGCCATCCTGTGACAACGCATATGCCGGCCATCCGCCGTGAGCGGACTTATGACAATAAAGATAGCCGTAGGTATCTTCATCCTTCAATTCAGGGTTTCCATAAAACGATTGTGCAGCCATGACCTGGCTGAATGCAATAAATAGAAGAAAGAGTCTGTTTTTCATAGTACGCAGCTTGTTTGTGTAAATATAGACAATTTTTGATTATGACAAGTAAAACAATTTGACTATCTTTGTTCATAATCATTAAACACAACTATGAAAGTCATTATTTTGAACGGAAGCCCGAAAGCAAAGGGAAACACAGCGACAGCTCTTCGCGAAGTCGAGAGCACGCTCCATCAGCAAGGCATTGAAACAGAATGGATTCATGTAGGAAACAAGGAAATACGCGGCTGCATCGCATGTAACGGATGCTGGAGAAGCGGATTATGTGCATTTGACGACATAGTCAACGAGATATCAGTAAAGATGCGCGACGCCGACGGTCTTCTGGTCGGATCCCCTGTATATTTCGCATCGCCTAACGGAACCTTGCTGGCGTTGCTGGACAGACTGTTCTACTCAAACCTGCATTCAGACTGGAGCATGAAGGTAGGCGCTTCCGTGAGCATTGCGCGCAGAGCCGGAACCACCACCACAATGGACGCACTGAACAAGTACTTCCTCAAGACCAATATGCCGGTCGTACCGTCACATTACTGGAGCATCGCGCATGGAACATCTCCTGACGAGGTCATTCAGGACAAGGAAGGAATGCAGACGATGCGCCAGCTCGGACTGAACATGGCATTCATGATCAAGTCCATCCGCCTTGGCCTTGAACAGTTCGGCTCTCCAAAACTTCAGGAAAAGATAACAGAAACACATTATATCAGATAAATCGTGAAAGGCATAAGGATCATCATACTGGATTTTGACGGAACTCTGGCTGACACCGCAACAGTCATTATACAGACGATGCAGGCTACGATTAAGGAGCTGGCCCTGCCTTCGCGTTCCGACAAGGAATGTGCAGCCATGATAGGTCTCCGTCTTGCAGAGATACCGCAGGCGCTCTTCCCGGACTGCGAAGTGGATGGAGATCTTTATGCTTCGACATACCGCAGACTCTTTCACGTATTCAACACAGACGGAGCCGTGACACTATATCCGAATGTCATGGAGACTCTTTCCGAACTTAAGAAACGCGGCTTTACCCTTACCATAGCAAGCAGCAGAAGCCATTCTTCACTTGCTGAATATTTGGATAATCTCGGCCTCTCCTCAATCATAACCTATATTCTGGGAGCAGAGGATGTAAAAACGGGCAAACCAGACCCTGAACCGGTACTCAAAACCCTCATGAACTTCGGTTTCAATCCGGAAGAGGCTGTTGTCGTCGGAGACACCGTCTTCGACATTGACATGGGCAGGAATGCCGGCACAAGGACATGCGGCGTGACATACGGAAACGGAAGCAGGGAAAGCCTCGCATCCGCCGACTGGCTGATTGATGATTTCGGCCAGTTGCCTGATCTGATAGACAACATCTAAAACATCACAATATGAAGAGAATCATGACCATCGCAGCCACATTGCTGCTTGCAGTTGCCTGTGGACAGACCAGGAAAGAAAATGTCCTTGTACTGTACTATTCACAGACCGGCACTACGAAAGCCGTTGCCGAGGCCATCCAGACCAAACTTGGGGCAGACATCGAAGCCATAGTTCCCGTAAATCCATACGACGGTGACTACGGCAGCACAATCGCACGAGGACAGAAGGAAATGACAGAAGGATCATATCCTGAACTCCAGCCCTTTGCTGCAGAAATCGACGCTTACGATGTAATCTTCATCGGATACCCTATATGGTTCGGCACATATGCAAATCCTATCGAGACTCTTCTGAACACCGTTGACTTCAGCGGAAAGACCGTAGTTCCTTTCTGCACATTCGGAAGCGGAGGACTTGACACCAGTTCGAAGGCAATCAAGGAAAGACTCAATGATTCGGAAGTGCTTCCGGGCTATGGAGTACGTTCGGCACGTATCGATGCAATGGACGAAGAGGTCGAGAGGTTCCTTCGTGAGCGTGGTCTCCTTGAAGGAGATTTCGAACCATACGATGAATTTCCTGCTTTCCGTCCTGCAAGCGATGAGGAATGCGCCATATTCGATGCAGCCGTTTCTACATATCCGATGATACAGGCAAAGGCTGAAGAAATTACTGAACGTGTTGTCCCGGGCGGAGTCGAATATATATTTAAAGCAAAGGACCGCATGAGCACCATAGAGGTCTATGTCCTTGCAGAAGATGGCAAGGCACCTGTCTTCACACAGGTTTGCAGATAATACGGAAGATCCATTTACATCATATCATGCCAAGTGCCGGCGAATGCTCAATGTATTCGCCGGCACTTGGCATGATATATGACTGACCACCGTCAGACAAGATAGTTGTAATTTATAATAATTAAAAAGTATGGATACTAAGGAAAACATTTTCGGATCATCCCGCATGAGGGAACCGGTGCCGTCGGAATTCATTCCGAAAAAAGGAATACCGGCAGAAACCGCATATCAGATAGTCAAGGACGAGACATTTCCACAGACTCAGCCAAGGCTGAACCTGGCAACTTTCGTGACAACCTATATGGATGACTACGGTACGAGACTGATGAATGAAGCCGTGGGCATAAACTACATAGATGAGACTGAATATCCACGTGTGGCAGTCATGTGCGGCAGATGCATCAATATGGTCGCAAACATGTGGAACACGCCGGAAAAGAACGAATGGAAGACAGGAGCAGTGGGAATCGGCTCATCAGAAGCATGCATGCTTGGAGGTGTTGCCGCCTGGCTGCGATGGCGCGAACGCAGGAAAGCGGCAGGAAAGCCGTATGACAAGCCTAATCTGGTGATGAGCACGGCATATCAGGTAGTATGGGAGAAGTTCTGCCAATTGTGGCAGATAGAGATGCGGACAGTTCCCATCACAAAGAAACATCCTACACTTGATATAGACGAAGCGTTGAAGTCATGCGACGAGAACACAATCTGTGTAGTACCAATTGCCGGAGTCACATGGACCGGCATGAACGACGACATCGAGGCATTGGACAAAGCCCTGGATGCCTACAACAAGAAGACAGGATATGACATTCCTATCCACGTCGACGCCGCATCAGGCGGATTCATACTTCCGTTCCTCAATCCTGACAAGAAATGGGACTTCCGGCTGAAATGGGTACTCTCGATATCCACATCAGGACACAAGTACGGTCTGGTATATCCGGGACTCGGATGGGTAGTATGGAAAGACAGGAAGTATCTCCCTAAGGACATGTCATTCAGCGTGAATTACCTCGGAGCCAGCATCACTCAGGTTGGACTGAATTTCTCGCGTCCTGCGGCACAGATCCTCGCCCAGTACTATAACTTCCTTCACTTCGGTGTCGAAGGATACAAGGAGATACATTCCAATTCGATGGCAATCGCACAATATTGCCATGAACAGATAGGAAAGATGCCATGTTTCATGAACTACACGGACAGGCTGGACAATCCCCTCTTCATCTGGGCCTTGGACCCTGAATACGAGAAGACTGCCAACTGGACACTTTTCGACCTGCAGGACAAACTCATGCAGAGCGGATGGATGGTACCGGCATATACGATGCCCAAGAACATAGAGGACATGGTCGTGATGAGGATCGTGGTCCGTCAGGGCATGTCCAGGGATATGGCGGACATGCTGATAGAAGACCTGAAGAATGCAGTGGCAGAACTTGAAAAGCTGGAATATCCGACTCCGAGCAGAACAGCCGCACGCAAAAGCGAAATGCAGAAAGGAAAAGTATACACACATTAAACCGGACGTGCCATGGATACAAAGAAAGGAAATGCAGGCAAGGCGTTCAAGCTTAGCGTAGCCACCCTTGCCATAATGAACATAACCGCAGTCGTAAGTCTGCGTGGACTGCCGTCAGAAGCCATATACGGACTTTCGTCGGCATTCTATTACCTGTTTGCAGCCATAGTCTTTCTGATTCCGACATCCATGGTCGCCGCAGAACTGGCTGCCATGTTTTCAGACAAGCAGGGCGGTGTCTTCCGTTGGGTAGGAGAGGCATTCGGAGCGAAGACCGGCTTTCTTGCAATCTGGCTCCAATGGATAGAATCCACCATCTGGTATCCTACAGTACTTACCTTCGGAGCGGTATCCATCGCATTCATAGGCATGAATGACGCATCCGATGCTGTTCTAGCCTCAAACAAGGTATTCACCCTGATCACGGTTCTCGCGATATACTGGACAGCGACCTTCATCGCAATGAAAGGCCTGGACTGGGTAGGCAAGATCAGCAAATGGGGCGGCACGATAGGCACGATCATTCCAGCAGCTCTACTTATCATCCTCGGTATCATATATATCGCGACAGGAGGACATAACAACATGGACATGTCGCAGGGATTCTTCCCTGACCTGACGAAACTCGACAATATTGTCCTGGCGAGCAGCATATTCCTGTTCTATGCCGGAATGGAGATGATGGGAGTGCATGTCATGGATGTGAACAATCCGTCAAAGAATTACCCGAAGGCGATCATAATCGGTTCATTGGCAACAGTATGCATCTTCGTCCTCGGTACATTCGCCCTGGGACTTATCATCCCGGCAAAGGACATAAATCTGACACAGTCGCTGCTGATCGGCTTCGACAACTATTTCAAGTATCTGCATATTTCATGGGCAGGACCTGTAATTGCAGTGGCGCTTATGTTCGGTGTTCTTGCTAGCGTCCTCACATGGGTTGCTGGTCCTTCGAAGGGTATATTCACAGTAGGTAAGGCAGGATATCTGCCTCCGTTCTTCCAGAAGACCAACAGTCAGGGCGTACAGAGGAACATACTTCTGGTACAGGGAGGAATCGTCACCTTGCTATCCCTGCTCTTCGTCGTCATGCCATCCGTACAGTCTTTCTATCAGATACTGTCGCAGCTGACCATACTGCTGTATCTGATAATGTACATGCTGATGTTCAGCGCGGCAATCGTCCTTCGCTATAAGATGAAGGATACCCCTCGCCCGTTCCGCCTGGGCAAAGGCAATGCCCTGATGTGGATAATGGGTACCGTAGGATTCGGAGGATCACTGCTCGCATTCATATTGAGCTTCATACCTCCGGGACAGATTCAGACAGGAAGCAATACGGTATGGTATACGGTGCTGATTGCCGGATGCGTCGTCATGGTGGTCATTCCATACGTAATCTATGCGATGAGGAAACCGTCATGGTGCGATCCGGATGCGGAATTCGCCCCATTCCATTGGGAAAAGAAGGTTCCCGGATCACCTGACGTCAAGAAGGGTGATGTCGAAGACAAGAGTTGAGAAGGCCTTGATGGGTCCTGACGGACGTGAACCATATCCGAGATTATAGGGAATCACTATCTCCCACCGCGATCCGACAGGCATCTCACGCAAGGCTGTTATCCATCCTGTGATCAGTTCGTTAAGACGAAAGGTCGCAGGATGTCCCTTTTGTGTCTGGTCGAAGACCTTTCCGTTTATCAGACGTCCCGTATAGTACACGGAAATGAAACTTTTAGGAGATGGTTTAGGTCCCTTTCCCTTGACAAGTTCCCTGTACATCACTCCGTTGAACATTATCTTCACACCAGGTCTCTGCGCATATTCCTGAAGGAATTCCTGATTGCGTAGCTTATATGCATTATCTATTGGCGGCATAGTTGATAATTTTGTACAAAGTTACATGATTTGACATGCAAAATCCATTGAATTCAGTACAATTTGGCTATTTTTGTATAAATAAAATAACACTATCATGAAAAAGGCACTTTTGTCGCTCGTTGCAGCGCTTTCAATCGGAAGTCTCGCTCTTTCTGCACAGACATTCAACACAACTGAAGAAGGAAAATACACTATCAGCACTGGAGATGTGACCATGACGGTCGACGCTTCTCGAGGAGGTAAGATCGTTTCATTCAAGTATCAGGACAATGAAGTTCTTTCGCAGACCCGTATGCCGAACTCATTTGGAAGCACATTCTGGACAAGTCCTCAGTCAGAGTGGAACTGGCCACCTGTTCCTGAATACGACACAAAACCGTTCAAGGCTGAACTTGGCGGCAATTCTCTTGTTCTTACTGGTGACAAGTCCGCAAGATTCGGCTACCGTGTACGCAAGGAATTCACGGTTGACCCGAAGGACAACGCTTTTGTGATCAAGTACACAATCATTAACGAATCCGATGAAACCCGCAAGGTGGCACCATGGGAGATTTCACGTGTACCTAATGGTGGTGTGGTATTCTTCGACGCAAAGGAAGCCACTCCTGCAAACAACATGAAGGGTCTTCCGTTCACATATGAAAAGGGAGCCGCATGGTATGTAATGGACGAGGACAGGGCAAACCGCAAGATAAATGCAGACGGCAAGGGATGGCTTGCATTCTACAACAACGGTCTCCTTTTCGTAAAGAAGTTCCAGGACCTTGCTCCGTCTGAACCTGCACCTGCAGAGGCAGAGATTCAGATTTATGCAAACCCGGGAAAGACATTCGTTGAAATCGAGGAGCAGGGCGCATATGTAACCCTCAAGCCAGGCGAGGAGACAGACTGGACTGTACGCTGGTACCTTGTACCTGCAGACGAGCAGCCAGTTCCTTCAAAGTCCCTCCTCAAGAAGGCAATGAAGGTTGTAAAGTAAGACAGAGCACTTAAACTATAGAAAATGTTCAAGGTAGGAATCATAGGTGCAGGGTGGATAGCAGACAAGATGGCTGAAGCCCTTGCACCTTTAAATGACTATTGCGTATATGCAATAGCATCAAGATCTCTGGATAAGGCCGAGGCATTCGCCAAGACATGGAATATCCAGAAGGCATACGGAAGCTATGAGGAACTGGTTGAAGACAAGGATGTCGATCTGGTCTATATAGCCACACCACACTCCCATCACTTCCCACATACCATGCTTGCCTTAAAGCATGGTAAGCCTGTTCTTGTGGAAAAGGCATTCACAGCAAATGCACGTGAGGCTGTAATTCTGCTGGAAACAGCTCATAGCAAAGGGCTCTTCATCACCGAAGCAATCTGGACACGATACATGCCTCTTTCACATAAGGTCAAGGAAATAATGGAAAGCGGCATTATAGGAGAGCCTAGACTACTGACCGCGACGCTCTGCTACATGATGGAGTTCAAGGAAAGGATCCTTCGTCCGGACCTCTGCGGAGGCGCCCTTCTGGATCTGGGTGTCTATGCCCTTAACTTCGCCAGAATGTATTTCGGTACCGACATAGTCAAGACCGTAAGCAACTGCCAGCTTGGAACGACAGGAATGGACATGCAGGAGTGCATTTCACTTTCATTCGCTGACGGAAAGATGGCTAATCTCCAGGCAGGAACCCTCTGCCTGAATGACCGTCAGGGTATAATCAACGGAACTGAAGGATATATCCGCGTCGACAACATCAACTGTCCCCATGTTGTGGAGGTATACAGGAACTACGAGCTTGTGGCAAGATATACAAAGCCGGAAGACATGGTGAACGGCTATGAATATCAGGTATACGAATGCCGCCGATGCATCGAGGAGGGACTTCAGGAATCTCCGATGATGCCTCACGCGGAAACTTTAAGCATCATGGAACAGATGGACAGCCTGAGGAAGGAATGGGGCGTAGTCTATCCGATGGACAAATAATCAGAACTCACTTTTTAAAACTTATACTCAACATGAATAATTTCGTTTACGACATCCCTACCAAGGTGTATTTTGGCAAAGACCAGCTATCCAATCTTGGACCAGAACTCAAGAAATTCGGCAACCGTGTGCTCCTCACTTACGGCGGAGGATCGATCAAGCGCATGGGACTATATGATAAGGTAGTTGAAGAAATCAGCAAGGCAGGACTTGAACTTTTTGAACTTTCCGGAATCGAGCCTAACCCTAGAATCAGCTCTGTACGCAAGGGAGTTGAGATCTGCAAGACAGAGAAGATCGACGTGGTTCTTGCTGTAGGAGGAGGTTCTACTCTTGACGCCGCAAAGTTCATGTGTGCAGGTGCATGCGTCGAGCATGATCCGTGGGAGTTCTTCGGAGCAGATGCGAAGCCTATCGACACGGCGCTTCCGCTTGTGACAATCCTCACCCTTTCTGCAACAGGATCAGAAATGGACACGGCAGGCGTGATCAGCAATCCTGAGACAGAGGACAAGCTCGGCCGTCTCGCAGGCCCTATCCGTCCGAGGGTATCATTCCTTGACCCGACTCTCACCTACTCCGTAAACGCATATCAGACAGCATGCGGATCTGCTGACATCCTGTCACACCTGATGGAGGTCTACTTCGACACTGACAAGGGAATGGACATGATCGACGGCTTCATGGAAGGCATGCTCAGAGCAGTAATCAAATATGCACCTGTAGCGATTGCAGAGCCTGACAACTACGAGGCAAGAGCGAACCTCATGTGGGCTTCGTCATGGGCTATCAACGGATTCATCGCATGCGGAAAGCAGAACGACTGGAGCTGTCATCCGATGGAGCACGAACTTTCCGCAACATATGACATCACCCACGGACTCGGCCTCGCAATCCTGACTCCAAGATGGCTGGAATACTGTCTTGACGAGACAAGACTGTGGAGATATGTACAGTTCGGAGTGAATGTATTCGGCATCGACCCATCGCTTGAGCCTATGGAAATCGCCAAGGAAGGCATCAGAAGACTTTCCGACTTCTTCTTCAAGGACCTTGGTCTCCAGAGCAGCTTTACAGAGATCGGCATAAAGAAGGAGGACTTTGCAATGATGGCGGCAAAGGCATGCCGCGACGGCAACATCAACGGCTTCAGAACCCTCTCCGCTGCTGATGTCGAGAAGATTTACGAAATGTGCATCTGACAATGTTCAAGGATAAGGTAGCCATCATCACAGGTGGCGCACAAGGCATAGGCAAATGTATTGCCGACGAATTCAGAAAAGCCGGCGCACATGTATATGTGATAGACATACAGGAAGGTCCCCACTATACAGGAGACATCTCACGCAAGGAAGTCCTGGAATCATTCGCAGCCTATGTACTTGAAAGACATGACAATGTGGACTTTATAATCAACAATGCCCTTCCTGTAATGAAGGGTATTGCTGATTGTACATATGAAGAGTTCGAATATGCCCTTAAAGTCGGGGTGACTGCTCCTTTCTACCTGGTCAAGCTCTTCGCCGGCAATCTTGCTGAAGGGGCATCAATCGTGAACATCTCATCCTCCCGTGACCGCATGAGTCAGCCACAGTCGGAAAGCTACACAGCCGCGAAGGGTGGAATAGCAGCCCTGACCCATGCACTTGCAGTCAGTCTTGCAGGCAAGGCAAGAGTCAATTCCATATCTCCGGGATGGATCGATACGGCATATACAGTGTATGAAGGTCCTGACGCATATCAGCAGCCGGCAGGCAGAGTCGGCAACCCTATGGACATAGCCAATATGGTAATGTTCCTTTGTTCCGACAAGTCGGGGTTCATTACCGGAGAGAACATCTGCATTGACGGAGGTATGACAAGACATATGATATATCACGGAGATAACGGATGGAAACTGGAGCAGCAATGAAAAAGTTTTTCAGGAAATATATTGTAGATGCCTTGAGCCACATGGCGATGGGTCTGTTCTGTTCGCTGATTCTGGGACTGATCATCGGACAGATCGCAAAGATACCGGGACTTGATTTTCTGAACTTCATCGCCGAAGCCCTTTCGTCCAGTTCCCCTCTGGTCGGAGCAAGCATCGGTCTGGCAATCGCATACGGAATGTCCTGCGCGCCGCTGGTAATGATTTCATCGGCCATTACAGGAGCGCTCGGCTACCAGTCAGGCGGACCCGTAGGAGCATACCTGGCTGTAATACTCGGTGCGGAAATCGGCATGCTGATATCCAAGAAGACGCCTGTAGACATAATCATCACTCCTCTGGTGACCATAGTATGCGGAGGCCTTTTCGCAAAGTACTGCTGCTCCCCTATCAATGACTTCATGCTTTATCTCGGCTCTGTGATAAACAGCGCCACTACCCTGAGCCCGTTCCTTATGGGAATCACGGTATCCGTTCTTGTAGGATGCGCTCTGACGCTTCCAATCAGTTCTGTGGCGATATGCGTGATGCTCGGAATCGACGGTCTGGCAGCAGGAGCGGCAACCGCAGGATGCTGCGCACAGATGATAGGATTTGCAGTAATCAGCTTCAGGGACAACGGCATCGGCGGCCTCCTCTCTCAAGGTCTGGGTACATCCATGCTTCAGATCGGCAATATCGCCAGGAAACCTGTCATATGGCTGGCGCCGACACTGACCGCCGTAATACTCGGTCCGGTATCTACTGTATGGCTCCAGATGACAAACAACGCTTTGGGAGCAGGAATGGGAACTGCAGGACTCGTCGGTCCGCTTGCGGCATTCGCCACAATGTCTGATGCAGGCGCTGCTACTGGCCCTCTTATAACAAAGATCGTTTGCCTCTATTTCATTGCTCCGGCACTGATTTCACTCGCAATACATCATGCCATGAAGGCCATAGGATGGGTCAAGCCAGGTGACATGAAACTTAATCAATAAAACATCTACGTCTGCGTGATACCTCAATAGACCTATAGTTTTACAGGTATCAGTTCTACAGAACATCCCCAATATGGGTCAAGGATATGCATCTGTTCCTCTGTTCCGTCTTTTCTTATCAATGAAACAGAGTTGACTGTTGTCGTGTATATCCCCTTATTCTTGAACTGGAGGGTTACACCTTTGCATTTTGATCCAAGAACAGCCGGATCGAACACATATACAGCATCCGGAGATTCCACATTGTGATATTGTTCCCGTCCGTCTTCCTCTCCGCACATCTTCACTGACAAGTTATTGCCTGTATCCGAATCCATTACCACCTTCACCCCTTTATACAAGTCCGTAGAGACAGGAGAATTGACAATGCTCAATTCAGTCCATTGCTCTATATAGGTTACCTTATACGACAGTCCGAAATCTTCAACACAAGGATATAGCCCCTGATGTCCCTGTCCATGATACGCCGTCACTATCGTTTCCGCTAACTCTGGCTCATTGAAGGCAGGAATAGTACGATATGCCGCATCAGAAAGTCCCATCCAATAGAATGCAGCCATATCATATTGCTTCGCCTTGCTGACAAAATACTCAGCAAACTCCAGCAATGACTCGCGACGATGAATATATTCAGGAGTCTTCGGATCCTGTGACGGTCCCCATTCACCTATTATGACAGGCGCTCCCTTGGACACAAGATGTTTCTGCAGCGTAGTGTACATGTCATCGACTTCAGCCTTTACGCGGGATATGTCTGAAACATCCTGATATGTATGTACCTGGAATATTATATGATTAGTGGAAACATCGTCCGGAAGTTCAAGAGTTGTCAGAGGATCGGAAAGATACGGGCTCCACGTGCCGTTTCCAGGGGTTGCTGCATATGTATTTATGACAAGATTACGATAACGATTCCTACCACCGGTAGAGCGTACTGCATCTACAAAATCCTGGGCATAGCCGTTGACTGCATCATAAGCCTTAGCCGCATATGCAGAATCGTATGCAGATCCGCATGTCGGGAAACACCAGGACTCATGTGCATCAAGAATCTCATTGTATGACTCGAAAAGAAGCCTGTGGTCATAATCACCGAATTCTTCAGCGACCTGTTTCCAGAGGGATATATAGCGTTCCCTGTTCTTACGGTAGACATCCATATCCGCGACAACCCACGCATCCTTGTCTTCACCTGTATCATGATGCAGGTTGACAATGCAGTACATTCCGGCATCCAGGACATAATCGACAACCTCATGTACACGGTCCATCCAGGAATCATACACCCTGCCTGATTCATCCATATGTGGTCCCCAGGTAACCGGTACCCTTATTGCACCGAATCCTGCATCCTTCATCATCTGCATGAGCTCAGGGCTTGTCACAGACTGTCCCCAACCGGTTTCCCATGCTTTCCAGTCAGTCCCTGCCGGACCGTCCTTGAGCCAGGTATCCAAGGTATTTCCCAGATTCCAACCTACCCCCATGTTACGCACAGCGGAAAATGAATCCTCCCACGTATCCTCATATATATTAGAATTTCTCTTCCCCTGAAAGCAGGAGAAGAGAAACAAAGATAATCCCAAGATTAAATATATCTTGAAGTATTTCATAGTTTAAGTGATACTACCAGTTATCAGTCCTGAA
>JAZNAW010000069.1:0-13723 GCA_045586745.1 Candidatus Cryptobacteroides sp. | reverse complement strand
CGAACACGCCTACAGGACCGTTCCAGAGGATGGTCTTTGAGTTCATGAGAACCTCCTCCCAAGTTGCGAGGGTGCTAGGAGCTGCGTCCATACCTTCCCAACCGTCAGGAATCTCAGTGTTGAGGCAGATCTTTGTATTGGCGTCGTTAGAGAAGTCGTCAGCGATAACCACTTCCTTAGAGAGATAGATCTTCACGCCCTTCTCCTCTGCCTTCTTGAGGGTGTCGAGAGCGAGCTGCATCTGATCGTCCTCGCAAAGCGAACGTCCGATCTTTCCGCCCTGAGCCTTCTTGAATGTATAAACCATACCGCCGCCGATGATCATGTTGTCAACTGCGTCGAAGAGCTTCTCGATGATGGTGATCTTTGAAGAAACCTTTGCACCTCCTACGATAGCTGTTACAGGGTGCTCTGGAGTCTTGAGGACATGGTCGATAGCCTTGATCTCGCCTTCCATCACATAACCGAACATCTTGTCGTTAGGAAAATACTCTGCGATAAGAGCTGTAGAAGCGTGTGCACGGTGTGCTGTACCGAATGCGTCGTTGATGTAGCAGTCAGCGTAAGAAGCAAGCTTCTTCACGAATGCCTTCTGGTTCTCCTTTACGACAGCCTTTGCAGCCTTCTTCTCCTCGTCAGTAGCGAACTCGCCTCTTGGCTTACCCTCTTCCTCAGCGTAGAAACGGAGATTCTCGAGTACGAGAACTTCACCCATCTTGAGAGCGGCAACCTGCTCGTCAGCTGCCTGGCAGTCTTCAGCGAACTTTACAGGTGCACCGAGGAGTTCCTGAACGCGGCCAAGGATATGCTTGAGAGAGAACTTTTCGGTTACGCCCTTCGGACGTCCGAGGTGTGACATGATGATGAGGGCACCACCCTTCTCAAGTACCTTCTTGAGGGTAGGGATAGCGGCACGGATACGTGTGTCGTCAGTGATTTCCATCTTCTCGTTAAGAGGAACGTTGAAGTCAACGCGTACAATCGCCTTCTTGCCGGCGAAATCGTAAGTGTCAATAAACTGTTGCATAGTTGTATAATATGTTTTGTAAATATTTTCTTGTAAAACCGAGCAAATTTAGCAATTTTCAGCGAAATACAATAAAATAAGTATCTTTGTGCAAATTTTAAGATTATGATGACCATTGAAAGCCCAGGCGCATTCTGGAAAGACTACGAACTCATTGATTCCGGCAACTTCGAGAAACTCGAAAGGTTCGGACCGTTCATCATGGCCCGTCCCGAACCTAAGGCTTTGTGGGACAAGTCTTTGTCTGACGGAGAATGGAACAGGATGATCCATACGCGCTTCAAGACAGGAGCCGGCTTCGGCAAGGCAGGAAAGGAGGACAGCGGTACATGGGAGCGCAGGAAGAAGATGGACGACCAGTGGTACATCCGCTACAACGGAGCGCAGGAGGGTCTGAACTTTTCGCTGCGCCTGGGTCTGACTTCCTTCAAGCATGTCGGAGTCTTTCCCGAGCAGTCATCAAACTGGGAATACATCTACAGGCAGACCAAGGCTCTGGTAGAAAAGGCCGAGGCCGAAGGCAAGCCGAAGCCTCGCGTTCTGAATCTCTTCGCATATACGGGAGGTGCAACCCTCGCCGCCAAGGCAGCAGGTGCTGACGTGACCCATCTCGACTCTGTACGTCAGGTGGTTACATGGGCACGAGGAAACATGGAGGCAAGCCGTCTGGACAACATCAGATGGGTTGTTGAGGACGCATTGAAATTCGCACGCAGGGAAGCCAAGCGCGGAAACACATACCAGGGCATCATATTGGATCCGCCGGCATACGGACATGGACCGGACGGAGAGAAATGGAAACTCGACGAATGCCTCAACGAGATGCTCCAGTGCGTGGCTGCAATCCTGGCTCCTCAGGACAGCTTCATGGTTCTCAACCTCTATTCAAACGGCTACTCAGCCGTGCTCGGAGAGACTATCGTAAAGCAGGCCTTCTGCATGAAGACCGCATACAAGTCCCTCGACTTCGGCGAACTCGTCCTCCGCGACTCATACGGCAAGAACCTCCCGCTCAGCGTCTTCGTCCGCCTGGCAAGGTAATTCACACATAACATAGAACCGACTCCCGTCAGTGGCTCGCTCCGCACTTGACCGTTGCCCCTCCAGCACTTTTGTCTGCTCACAGCACGTTCCGTCATGCCCGGTCTGTATAATCTCGTCATATCCGGCCTGATCGGGCATCCCGGTCTTCATAATGAGTGATCGATTCCGCCCGTCAGGGGAGGAGATTCCAGGTCAACGAGTGCAACACATCCGAGGACTGGATTGATATAGCACCGTAGGAGATCCCCACGTAGGGACTTCGCCACTCCTCGGGATGACATTAACGAGTCGGAAATGACTTGGAAGATGAATTGCATCTGTCCGGGAAACAATCGGTTATTCCGGACAAGGTGTCAAAACAGGCATGTCTGTCCGGATAGATGCCGGGATTCCCGGACAGGATACCCCAGCCCCGGAGGTGCGCGAGCGGAGCATATACCTATGCTCCTGCGGAGCGAGTGCACCTCCGGGGGCCGGGGTACACAGAATTATCCTTATAAAAGCCGCTATACCGGAATACGCTTCATGTTGACTATCAACAACTTACACAAAATCGCCTGCGGCAGATGGAGCAGGCGATTTTGTGTATATGCTTAATAACCAATAACATAAGAATTTACCGTAGTGACAGCGGCAGCGGTCACCGGTCAGGAACGACTACGGTACCGGATCGTAGCCGTGGCCGCCCCAGGGGTGGCAGCGGAGGATGCGTCGGACTGCAAGGTATAGGCCTTTGAAGGGGCCGTGCTTGCGGAATGCTTCAAGGGCATATTGGGAACATGTCGGAGTGAAGCGGCATGAGGGGCCGCCTTTAAGAGGAGAAAGGCATACCTGATAAAATCTTATCAGGAATACGAAAGGTGCGATGGCGACCTTCTTCAAAGTCGCCTTGAAATCAGTCTGGGGAGCCACTTTCTCACCACTCTCCGGAGATGGCTTCTGAATTTTCGGATTCTGACGTTCGGTATCCATGATCATTCTGCAGACTGAAGCGGAGATTCTTCTCCAATGGCTTTGACAGGCTCACTCACATCAGTCTGCTTCGGACCATACTTCGAATTCAGAGCATCTATCACCTGACCGACAGCGGTATAGATTTCCTCATAGGAAAGAATTTCCTTTACAGAGTATATGAGGAGAATATCGAAATTGCCGTCCAGGGTAAGCATCTGCTTCTGTTTGCGCCAGCTTTCGCGGATACGGCGTTTCAGCAGGTTACGCTTGACGGCTCTTTTGAAGAATTTCTTCGAGACGGAAACCAGAATACGGTTCACACCACTGCCTGTACCGTAAAGGCACTGCCAGCGCATACCCGGCACACTGCCGTGCTTTCCTTTGGCAAGAAGCATCGAGATGGCCGTCTTGCCGCACAATCTTTCTTTCTTAGGAAGAGTATTACGAACCGCCCCTTCCACGGCTAATTCTTGGAAAGGTAAAGTTCAAGAGCCTTCGCAACGGAAGGTGTCTCCGGGGTAGGAGCTGAAATTTCTATCTTGAGACCGGCTTCCTCCATAGCCTTTACGATCGATCTTCCGTACGATACGAACTTTATGTCGCCCTGCTGGAAATCAGGATAATTCTCATAAAGAGACTTCACATCCGCAGGATTGAAAAGAACGACCATATCGTATGAATGGAGATCCAGATCCTTGATATCCTGAGAAACAGGCTTTACAAAGACAGCAGTCGCAAAGGCAAATTTCTGGGTCTCGAATATCTTTGTGACAGCATCCTTGCTGGAAGACTCTGCTGTTGCGATAAGGAAGGTCTCCCCCTTATGCTTTGTTCCGATAAGACCCACGATAGACTGAGGGGTACCGTCTCCGAAGAAGATCTTCCTCTTCCTATAGACAATATGCTTCTGAAGATAGTTCGCCACAGCTTCGGTAGTGCAGAAATACTTCATTGTCTCAGGTACCTTGACACGCAGTTCCTCACACAACTGAAAGAATGCATCAATTGTGGTACGTGCAGAAAATACTATCGCAGTATAATCCAATATGTTTATCCTCTGGGTACGGAACTCTCTGGAAGTCAGGGGTTCCATCTTAAAGAACTGTCTGAAGTCAAATTCTGCTCCAAACTTTTCTGCAATGCTGGTATAAGGAGAAGCCGTCTTCGGCGGCTGCTGTGAAATCAATATCTTCTTTACGCTCATTCCTGTCTAAAAAATAATAGCCGAAACAACTAGAATTCCGGTAGGTATCATTTCGAGGGCGCAAAGGTACAAAAAAGCAGCGAAAATCGAGCAAGATATAGCAAAAATTTGCATTTTTCTTATAAGAAACAAAGCATAGATGGCCGCTGATACCCAAAGCATTGCACGTCTTACACCTTCATCAGGCATATCCATCAGACCGAGAGCTGCGCCCATTGCAAGAAGGACCGATGCATAGATGATAAAAAAACTGTACGACACCTTGTCAGCAGCCACATAGGTCTTATCCGGCATCCTCTTAGGACGGAACAGCCATGTCGTGACGACACGCAGACAGACATATGCCAGAAACACCACGAAACACATCCCCAGATATGCATTCTGAGAGAATCCATCCAGAAACCCAGGGAAATAAAGCCGGTACCTGTATGCCGTAAGACAAAAAGGAACGATCATTGCGAGGGCGATGATGTTCCTGTCACGCCTCAATTTTACGCTCACCTCCAGATTAAGGCTTTCCTTTCCTCTGATAAGGCATGCCAGAAGAGACGGCATTATGTTGACCAGGTTTCTTAACAGAAGCAGCATGGTCAGAAATGAAAATAAAACAAGAAGTTTGAACAGCATGTCAGTTACCCCTTTTTGCTCTGTAACCCATATCCTTAAGCAAGGTCACGACCCTGTCTCTGAAGTCTCCCTGAATGGTGATTTCACCATCCTTGGCACTTCCTCCTACACCACACTTCATCTTAAGGACGCGTCCAAGTCCAGCCAGATCATCGGCTGTACCGATAAACCCGGAAACCAGCGTCACCTGCTTCCCGGCCCTGCCCTTTCTGTCAATGGACACTATGAGGTTCTGCTTCGAAGGCTCAAGAGTCTGAGGCTCTTCCTCAACAGCCTCCTCGTAATTGAAGTCAGGGTTTGTTGAAAACACCACCCCTAAACGTTTCTTCCAGTCGTTATCCGCCATCTGAATAAAATTCTTTTTGCAAATATAGTCATATTAGTTGTATATTTGTCAGTTTGGATAAAGTACATATAAATGAATAATAAGAAATTCACATTCTGGAACAGGCTCACCGCCGTCATCGTCTTCGTGATATCGGCGGCAACCTATCTCCTTACAATTGAACCTACAGCCTCATTCTGGGACTGCGGCGAGTTCATCGCATCATCATACAAGCTTGAGGTCGGACACCCTCCCGGAAACCCTGTATTCCAGCTGTTCGCAAGATTCTTCACAATGTTCACGGACAACATGCACGCAGCTGTCGCCGTGAACGCCTTGAGCGCCATCTGCTCTGCACTTACGATATTCTTCCTTTACCTGACTATCGTATTCCTGGCAAAGAGAATCATAAAGCCTTCAGATGACGGAACATACAGCATGGGAAAAGCAATTGCGATCTTCGGTTCCGGCGCCGTCGGAGCCCTTGCATACACGTTCAGCGACACATTCTGGTTCTCCGCAGTGGAAGGCGAGGTATACGCCATGTCATCGCTTGTGACCGCGCTCGTGTTCTGGGCCATGACAAAATGGTATGAGCAGGCAGACACCCCATATGCAAACAGATGGATAGTCCTGATTTCGTTCATCATGGGTCTGTCCATCGGCATCCACCTTCTGAACCTCCTTGCAATCCCGGCACTCGTGTTCATGTTCTATTACAAGAAACGTGAGAACGGACACTACAGCCTCAAGGAATATGTGAAGATATTCGCGGTATCAGTCGTGATCCTTGCCATAATACTTTTCGGCATCATCCCGTATCTTCCTAAGATTGCGGCTTACTTCGACCTCTTTTTCGTGAATATACTCGGAATGAGCTTCAACAGCGGTGCCATATTCTTCATGTTCCTGCTGATCGGGGCATGCTTCTGGGGCCTGTTCAGAACAATGGAGAAGCAGCAGGTCTTCGCCAACACCGTACTCCTCTGCTTCACGATGATAGTGATAGGATTCTCACTCTTCTCTATCGTCATCATACGTTCTGCAGCAAAGACTCCGACCAACGAATACCAGCCTGACAATCCTTTCACTCTGGTAAGATACCTCGGACGCGAGCAGTACGGAAGCAACCCTCTCATATATGGAGAATACTTCGATGCCCCATATGAAATAGAAACCACCGAGTACTGGGCTCCTATGGAGGACAAGTACATAAAGACGGAAGGACCTGGCAAGATCGTATTCCAATCTTCCGGCAAGATGCTTTTCCCTAGAATGTGGAGCAGCACGGATCCACGTCACATCACATTCTACCAGTCATATATGGGAAAAGGCGGAAAAACCGTCAAGGGGGCACAGCACAAGAAACCGACATTCTTCCAGAATCTCGCCTTCTTCCTGGACTATCAGATGAACTGGATGTACTGGAGATACTTCATGTGGAATTTCGCCGGACGACAGAATGACATCCACAGTCCTAGTCCCGGCGAGAAGTTCACCGGCAACTGGGAATCCGGCATACCGTTGATTGACGAGCTCCGACTGGGCGACCAGTCCGGAGCCCCGGGTTACCTGAAGGACAACAAGGGCAAGAACCATTACTACATGCTCCCTCTCCTTCTCGGTATACTCGGAATATTCTTCCAGTTCAGAAGAGACGGAAGAGGATGCTGGCTTACATTCCTCATGTTCTTCATGACAGGCATAGCCATCGTCATCTACCTCAACCAGCCGCCGCTTCAGGTCCGTGAGCGTGACTACGCATATGCAGGATCATTCTATTCGTTCAGCATATGGATCGGTCTCGGAGTTGCAGCACTGTATTCGTGGGTTATGGGCATGCTGAAGAACCGCAGAAGCGTTGAGGTTGCGGCTGCAGCCGGTGTAACCGTCCTTACGCTCGGAGTTCCTGCTCTCATGGCAGCAGAAAACTGGGACGATCATGACAGAAGCAACAGGTACACTGCTGTGGAAATGGCGAAGAACTACCTTAATTCCGTAGGAGAGAACGGCATCCTCGTCACTCATGGAGACAATGACACATTCCCTCTATGGTATGCACAGGAAGTGGAAAACGTACGTACGGATGTCAGGATCGCCAACACTTCCCTGCTCGGTACAGACTGGCACATCGACCAGATGAAATGGGCCATGAACGAGTCTGCACCTCTCGATCTTTCAATCGGTCCAAGACAGTATCTGTATGGAACGAATGAGTTCATATACATATATGACACGCGCGATACCGTAATCCCTCTGGCCGATGTAATGCGCATATTCAGACATCCGGATGCAAAGATCCCTCTTTCAAGCGGCAAGATGGTGGACTATGTCCTCTCAAGAAGATTCAGCATCCCTGTAAACAAGGAGAATGTCATAAAGTATGGAATCCTAGACGAGAAATATGCAGACATCATACCCGACGAGATCATACTCACCATTCCAAAAGACAAGGAATATCTTACAAAACCTGAACTTTTCATGCTTGACCTGCTGTCAAACTACCAGTGGGACCGTCCTCTAAGCCTGTTGAGCATGGGCGGTGACATCAATATAGGCTTGAAGGAATACCTGATGTACGACGGATTCTCATACAGGTTCGTACCGGTAAAGAACAAGATGAAGAGTACCGACATCGGCTTTGCAGATGCAGAGGATCTCTACTACAAGATGAAGAACGTATATTCATGGGATGCCCTCAAGAGAAAGGATTACTTCGTCGACTACCAGCATCATTACACATTCTGCGGAGTGCTCTCGCAGAGAAACCTTTTCGTGAATGCCGCCAAGGAAATGCTCAAGATCGGAGACACCGAAAGAGCCGTCGAACTTCTTGACATGTGTCAGGAATGTGTTCCTGAAGAGAACTTCCCACTTGATATGACTTATCTCGGATTTTCAAACGAGTACATGGTCATCGACATGATCGAGACATATTATGACGCTGGTGCCGGTGACAAGGCTCTTGACCTTGCAAAGAGATTCATGGATGAGATCTTCATTTCGACAGAATTCTTCCTGAACTATTACGACCTTGCAAAGAGAGAATTCGAAAGCTGCTACAACTGCATCTCTTATATAGCAGACCTGACCGACCATTTCGGAGACAGCGATTTTGCAGATGAGACAAGAAACAGGTTCAATGCCTTACTCGATATTGAAGAGTAGTAAATTCCACAAAAAGGTATTTAAACAACGCGTAAAGGCTAAAACAACGACTAAAACAACAGAGTATACAACCAAAGAGACTGAAAAGACTACGACATTTGCATCGGTTAAGAATCTTATTAGTCTCTTCCTGCATTCCTGATATTCTTTAAAATGTGTGCAATTCGATCAGGAAGGCAGAAGACATAAAAAAAGGGAAGCCGTGACGGTTTCCCTTTTTTATCATCCTGTCGTATGTTAATCCAGTTTCAGTACGGCCATGAATGCGCTCTGAGGAACTTCGACGGTTCCGATCTGACGCATCCTCTTCTTTCCCTGCTTCTGTTTCTCGAGGAGCTTTCTCTTACGCGTGATATCACCGCCGTAACACTTCGCGGTCACATCCTTTCTTACAGCCTTCACTGTCTCTCGTGCGATGATCTTTGCTCCCACTGCGGCCTGGATAGCGATATCGAACTGCTGACGAGGTATGAGTTCCTTGAGCTTCTCGCACATCTTACGGCCGAAGTCATATGCATGGTCCGCATGGATCAATGTGGAAAGGGCATCAGCAGGATCTCCATTGAGAAGAATATCGAGTTTCACGAGCTTTGCCTCCTTGAATCCGATCACGTGATAGTCGAATGAAGCATATCCTTTCGAGATGGACTTGAGCTTGTCATAGAAGTCGAAGACAATCTCAGAGAGCGGCATTTCATAAGTGAGCTCCAGACGGTCAGCGGTAAGATAATGCTGGTTTATGAGCACTCCCCTCTTGTCGAGACAAAGCTTCATGATCGGTCCGTAATAATCTGATCTTGATATCACCTGCGCCCTGATGTACGGTTCCTCGATCCTGTCGATCAGAGTAGCGGCAGGCAGGCCGGAAGGATTATGAACGTCCAGACATTCTCCCTGCGTCGTATATACCTTATATGACACATTAGGCACGGTAGTGATCACGTCCATATTGAATTCCCTGAAAAGTCTCTCCTGAACGATCTCCAGATGGAGAAGTCCGAGGAAGCCGCAGCGGAATCCGAATCCAAGGGCAAGCGACGACTCCGGCTCGAACACGAGGGAGGCGTCGTTCAGCTGGAACTTCTCGAGCGAAGCGCGAAGTTCCTCATACTGGTCTGTCTCCACAGGATACATTCCGGCAAAGACCATAGGCTTGACTTCCTCAAATCCGGCGATAGCCTCCTTGCAAGCATCAGGTCCCACATGAGTGATAGTATCTCCTACCTTCACCTCGACAGCCGTCTTGATGCCGGATATGATATATCCCACGCTTCCGCATGGTATCTCCTTGCGAGGATGCATCTTCATCTTGAGGACTCCTACCTCATCTGCAACATATTCCTTTCCCGTACTCACAAACTTAACCTTGTCTCCAGGCTTGATAGAACCGTTCATTACCTTGAAATATGCTATGATGCCTCTGAAGGAGTTGAAGACAGAGTCGAATATAAGCGCCTGAAGCGGAGCATCCGGATCGCCCTGCGGTGCAGGAATCCTGTCAACTATGGCATCCAGAACCTCCTTGACGCCCTGGCCTGTCTTTCCTGAAGCAAGCAGGATATCTTCGGGCTTGCATCCAAGAAGATCCACAACCTGATCTGTGACGACATCCACCATGGCAGATTCCACATCGATCTTGTTGAGGACAGGTATTATCTCAAGGTCATGCTCTATGGCAAGATAAAGATTCGAGATGGTCTGGGCCTGGATACCCTGGGTAGCATCCACGACAAGAAGCGCACCTTCGCAGGAAGCGATGGCGCGAGACACTTCATATGAAAAGTCGACATGACCCGGAGTATCGATAAGATTGAGAGTATAGTTCTCCCCGTCACGCACATAGTCCATCTGGATTGCGTGACTCTTGATCGTGATTCCCTTCTCCTTCTCCAGATCCATCGAATCAAGAACCTGGTTCTCCATATCCCGGGCATTCAGAGTATTCGTGATTTCAAGCATCCTGTCGGCCAAGGTGCTCTTTCCGTGGTCGATATGCGCAATGATGCAAAAATTTCTAGTACGTTTCATCTTCTGTATATAATCGGTGCAAAGATAATAAATTAGAAAATTTTTCCCTATTTTTGTTTAATCCATAATAATATAAAGGTGTCTTATCATAGGTGACTGACAACGATATCATAAGACTTTACTGCGACGGAAGACAGGAAGAGGCTTTCAACGGCATAGTTAACGCCTATACCGAAAGGCTCTACTGGCACGTCCGGAGATTCCTGTGCAGTCACGAAGATACCAACGACCTTCTTCAGGACATATTCATCAAGATCTGGACAGCTCTTCCGACATTCAGGGGAGACGCAAGGCTTTACACATGGCTTTACAGGATTGCGACAAATGAAGTTCTGAATTATCTGCGAAAAAAAAGATTCAAGGCATTGATTTCGCTTGAATCATCTGCAGCCATCGTTGAAAAGATGATAGATGACGATCCCCATTTCAACGGAAACCAACTGCAGAGGGAACTCCACAAGGCCATTCAGCGCCTTCCGGAAAAACAGAGGGTGGTTTTCAGCCTGAGATATTTCGATGAGATGAAGTACGAAGACATCGCGGATATCACCGGAACATCGGTCGGAGCCTTGAAGGCATCTTACCACCACGCCTACAGCAAGGTCAAGGAAGATATGAAGAAAGTAATTGAAACATAAAGAATAAACCTTTCCAAAATACAAGTGTCTAATAAGCTATGATAAAAGAAATTGACATACTGAAGGACTGCCCTCAACTCAAGCAGATGCCGTTTGCCGTTCCTGAAGGATACTTCGAATCCTTCAAGTCAGAAGCATCAAGGTCCATGGTACGCAAAATAGATTTCCGTACCAGAATTGCGCCATATGCAGCTATGGCGGCGGTATTCATATTCATGGTGACGGCAGGTACCTTCCTGCTGGAGAAGTCCGTACCGGAATATCATATGACAGAAGAAGACTATATGATGTTTTCGGACAACTTCATGACCACGATAGCATATGAGATGGAATACGGATCGCAACTTGCCGAAGCGGATATCAGCGAGGAAGACATCATCAACTATCTCATATATACAGGTGTAACAGCAGAACAGATCGAATTATCAAAATAACATGAAACTATGAAGAGCGGATTTTTTTCAATACTTGCATCTGCCGTCATCCTTATATGTTCCGCAGGTGTACCGACCAATGCCCAGCCAAGACCACAGGAAAACTGGAAGGAGAAGATGGAGAGCGTCAAGATCGCTTTCCTTACAAATGAAATAGGCCTTACTCCTACAGAGGCTCAGAACTTCTGGCCTATCTATAATTCCATAAATGAGGAACTTGACAAAGCCATGTACAGTACTTTTTCTTCATACATGGAGCTTGAGAAGGCTGTCAATGAGAACAAGTCCGACAAGGAGGTAAGCAAATGCCTCGAGAGATATCTTGATGCGATGGAAAGTCAGAATGAAATCAGAAACGAGTCTGTAGAAAAGTATAAGAAGATACTTCCGGAACGTAAGGTCGCCAAGATATTTGTCGCAGAAGAGAAGTTCAGGAGACAGCATATCAGGATGCTTCAGCGTGGTCCCGGACTGTCGCAGAATTAAGCAAAAAGATAGAAGTCATGCATGAGGGAAAGATACTCTTGAGTATACTTTCCCTCATTCTGTATTGTAAGGGTCATATCCTCCGGAGCATCTGCACGGCTTTCGGAAAATTCAGCAATGATTCTTGACGGCTGCTTCCTCGGTACAGTCCTCACCCGTACAATGCGGAACAGATGCAGCCCGTTCATCCTTGCATGGCGGCAAAGGGCATGTTCCGTTTCTGCAGGCAGAACCAGCGACACCCTGCCGCCATCGGAAAGATGTTGCGAGGCAAAATCAAGTATCTCCCTGTATGAAAGCCCTGTAGAAGTATGTCTGGCATTGTTTCTACGTTCCTCCGGAGCATTCAATGAGTCTTCGAAATAGGGAGGATTGGAGAATATCAGGTCATATTTACGGTCTCCGACTGATGCGGAGAAATCTTCGAGGGAAAGATTGAAGGCCTGAAGACTTTCTGACCATGGAGAATTCCGGAAATTCGCCGAAGCTTCATCAGCTGAAGCCTCGTCTATGTCGATGGCATGTACGCAGAGACTCTCCGGGGTATTTCGGCAGTCGGTGACCATACCGCCAAGCGAAGCATATCCCTTGTTTTCTGCGGAGCGGGTCGTATGGTCACCGACTGCCGACAGACGCTGGGCGGCCATCAGGGCGATCGTGCCCGTGCCTGTACCTATGTCAAGAAGATAGCTGTCAGACTGGCGTATGGTCATAAGTGCGCCAAGAAGAACACCATCGGTATTGACCTTCATGGCGCTTCTCTCGTTTACAACCTCAAACTTCTTGAATCTGAAAACTCCCATATCTGGAAAATCACCTATTTCACTAACTTACAGCTACTTAAGAGAATCGGGGCAGATAAAAATCACGACCCTAAAACAATGAACTACCTGATAAACAATCAATTAAATGATCAGATAAAAAGTCCGTCAACCATATATAAAGAGCGGTCGCACATTGCAGCCAGTTCCGGATCGTGAGTGACGATCACTACGGTCTGTCCGTACTTGTCCCTCAGGTCAAAAAACAGCCTGTGGATTTCTTCCTTGGTCTTTGAATCCAGGTTACCTGAAGGTTCATCTGCAAAAAGTACTGCCGGACGGTTGATCAGAGCACGTGCGATCGCTACCCTCTGCTGCTCGCCTCCGGAAAGTTCCGAAGGTTTATGTGACAGGCGTTCAGACAGACCAAGATCGGTCAGAAGAGCCGTCGCAGCCTCCTGGGCATCCTTACGGGAACGACCTGCGATAAATGCCGGTATCATCACATTTTCCAGTGCGGTGAATTCAGGAAGGAGATGATGAAACTGGAAGACAAAGCCGATCCTGCGGTTACGGAAATCAGCCAGCATCTTGCCTTTAAGCGCCAGCACATCAGTCCCGTCAATGACAAGAGACCCGGAATCCGGCGAAGACAAAGTTCCAAGTATCTGAAGCAGCGTGGATTTTCCTGCACCAGAAGCTCCCATTATGGATACGACCTCCGCCCTGGACACACTGAAATCAATGCCCTTCAATACTTTCAGTGTTCCGAAAGACTTTTCTATTCCCTTTGCCTGTATCATCATACACAATCTTTGACACAAAGATAAACCATTAATCCTCAATTAACAACAAAAAAGGCTGATCCGAAGATCAGCCTCTGTAAGTCGGGGTACTGTGACTCGAACACAGGACCCTCTGGTCCCAAACCAGATGCGCTAGCCAACTGCGCCACACCCCGATTATTGGTTTCCCTTTCATTTGGGACTGCAAATATAGATACAAAAAACAAAAGTGCAAAACTTTT
>JAZNAW010000068.1:0-2910 GCA_045586745.1 Candidatus Cryptobacteroides sp. | reverse complement strand
CATGGAGGCATACAGGAAATACAGCGAAGAGCGCAACGGCATATATATGGAGCCGATGACTGCCGGCTACATTGGGAATCTGCTCACGGAAAAACTCACCGAAGCCAAGAGCAATATGAGGATAATGGAACTGTTCATGTTTCTCTCCATTCTCCTTTCATTTATGGGACTTGTTGCGATGAGCACATATTTCTCGTCGGAAAGCACATCGGACATCGCCATCAGGAAAGTGTACGGCAGTACGGTGGAAGAAGAAACGGCCGGCAGCATATGGAAATACATGAAGATCGTATTCATTTCATGCGTCATCGCACTTCCGGTCGCTGTCTTCACCTGCGGACGATATCTGGAGGACTTCGTATACAGGATCGGGAACCATTGGTGGGTTTATGTGCTGGCCGTTGGCCTTGCGCTGCTGATTTCCCTTGCCGCAGTCTTCGTTCAGATTTCGCGCGCCGCCCGTACCAACCCGGCTGAGGCACTGAAGAAGGAATAAGATAGTTTTGTAATGCGTTGACACATAAGATGTTACCGGAAATCGCCTGCGGCAGATGGAGCAGGCGATTCAAGGTAAAGTGTTGATTATAAATAATTTAAATGATACGATGAAAAGTTACCTGAGATTCCTGGGAAGAAACAAGCTGTACACCGCGATTGAGGTGGTGGGGTTGAGCGTGTCGTTGGCATTCGTGGTGCTGATGAGTTCGTATGTCATCAGTAGTGCATCCTATGACAAGGAAATAAAGGATAAGGAGAATATATACATCTGTCATAATCTTAATTGTGCTTATTCGTTTACATTTCTGGATAAGGAATTCGACAAATATCCTGAAGTTCTGGATTATTGCCAGTTCTTTCATGCTGGGAACAGTATCAAGGTAGATGGTGAGAAGGTGGATTCAGATCAGTTGGTTGTCAGCAATAATTTCTTTGAATTCCTGCCATATAAGCTTAAACACGGTGAAGCAGGTGATGTATTGGCTTCGCCTCATTCAGCAGTCATATCAGAATCATTTGCTTCACGTGCTTTTCCCGGAGTTGATCCTATAGGCAGATCCATTGAATATACTTCTGAGCAAGGAATCAGTATGGAACTGACAGTGACTGGTATATTCAAAGATGTAAAACTGACCCATTTCATGGATAAGGACGTCATTATTCAGACAGATACCTACATCGCCGGATTGGGTTCTTTAGCTCAAGGGTGGACTATATTTGCAAATCTTGTCAGGTTGCAGGAAGGGACGGATATGAAAGAATTGGCAGACAAGATATATGATAATTGTGAGGAGATGATATTTGCCTATAACCTCGCACAAAGACTTACGTTCACATGTCTGGACGATCTTGACAAGAATATTGGTGACTTTACGGATCCGTTTGTCAATTTAGGAGACAAGGACCTTCAGAAGAACTTCACATTGGCGGCTGCAATACTTCTCCTGTTCTCCATCTTGAATTATATATTTCTGACAATTGCCTTCTCCCGTTTCAGATTGAAGGAAATGGCGACCAGGATGCTGCTAGGGACAACCCGTCTCAAGTCGGCAGGAAGAATGGTGCTGGAATCGTTATTGCTGACGTCTGTATCTTTTGGCTTTGGAATACTGCTGGCCATGGCATTGGAAGAACCGGCTTCGTTTGTGCTGCGAAGTGATATCAATATATTCGGTCTATGGAGCGAGGTTGTTATCGGAGCGGCAATCATTATCTGTATATCTTTGATTTCAGGAATCGTTCCGGCTTTAAGTTCTGTCAGTATTGATCCTATGGCTACTATCAAAGGAGATGTCAGAGTCAAGAACAAGTTGGTTTTCAGTAAGATATTCATCATGATACAGAGTTGCCTGTGTGTAGTCATGATGTCATTTGCTGCTGTAATGTATCTTCAGACCAGAACTTTGATAGATGCTCCTTTAGGTTATCATACAGATGGACTTCTGCATGTTCATGAATGGGAAGAGTTTAATGTGAGAAATACATTGGAAGAACTTCCGTTTGTGGAGAGCGTTTCCACCATGTACGGATTCCCATCTGACATGTCAAGGGTCATACGGACATCAGTAAGAATAGCAGAAGAGGCTATTGGTGTTAATGTCCTGTATTGCGATGAGACTGCTTTGTCCGAATTGGGAATTGAAGTACTGAAGACATATGGATCCGATGGATATCTTGTTACTGAAAGCAGTTACGAGATGATGCTGAATATATGCAGGTCTAATGGACTTGATGAGGAATATCTGGAAAACAGGATTTCAGGGGTTGTATCTGAATTCCGTTTTGGAAATGCAGTCTCTGATTTTGACGGAAGGATTACCTCCGTCGCACTAAATGCACTGAATTTCGGCGGACTTCTTGTCAAGGTTTCATGTGACGTTGAAGAGGCCAGGAAGAAGATAAAGCGGATTGCGGAAGAAAACCTGCATAGACCGTTGCGTGACGGAGAAGTAAATACAGGACGTGACCTTATAGAAGAGAGCTTCAGAAATGAAAAGAATGCTGCAATGATAATAGGAACATTCTCGCTGTTATGTATCTTGTTGAGTATTATGGGAGTGGTCGCATTAAGCAGTTACCACGGTCAGATCAATACACATGATACAGCAGTTCAGAAAGTATTTGGAATGTCGCGCGCTGAAGTGTTCTGGAAAGCCATCTGGGCCTTTGCCTTACCGGCTTTGATCGGCTCTGTTATGGCAACTGCGGTTGCGTATTTGTTAATTGAGCGATGGCTGCAGGACTATCCTGTCAGAATTGATAACTCCCCTATTGTATACATTACTGTCGTTGCATTTGTATTAGTGGTTGTTATTGCATCCGTCGCCCTTCAGGCCTTCCGCTTGATGCGGACGAATCCGGCAGATGCACTGAAGAAGGAGTAGATGCGCGGTCTGCGCCGGGCATGACGGG
>JAZNAW010000067.1:0-14102 GCA_045586745.1 Candidatus Cryptobacteroides sp. | reverse complement strand
CATATGTGGAGGTTATTATTCTTACTACCGCTATCCGGGTTATGACGCATACGGCTATGACTTCTATGCTGAGGCAGACTTTTCAATTGCCGGTGATGGAACAATCACTCAGGTGGGAGATGCCCTTGACTGGTATTTCGGTGACCCTGCTGATCCAAGCACAATGGAGAATGGCATGTATGACGCAGTAACAGGCGGTTTCTACTGGGACATGTGCTTCAGCGGTACAAGAAACTTTTATGTGAACTTATATGCAATCGTTAAATAACAGGCGATTATGAAAAAGATAATATACTTAATGCTAGCGTCAGTGGTTCTTTTCGCCTCTTGTGCAAAGGACCCGATCGGAAATACAGCGACTGTCAGTATGGCCGGTGGATGGTATGTGACAGTAGATGTGGTAGATGAGAATGGAGAAGTGATTCTTGAGGACCCATATGAAATGGGACCTGTAATCTTCAGCACATTCAATACAGCTGCCAACAAGGCTGACGAGATGTTTGTGTTCGACAACTATAACTTCTGGGAATTTCAGGTACAGGTCAAGGCTGATCCGGCTGCTATGACCTTCGCTACTGATGGAATGGGTGCAAACCTTGTATATGAAAGCGGTGTGCAGATTTCTTCCGGTAAGATTACTGTAGGCGGTGCTACCACACCGAGCGGCATGCCTGCTGACGCCATCGAATTCCTTTTGAGTTTTGATGATGATGACAATGGATTTGTCTATAAGGTGCATGGCTTCCGATATACAGGCTTTGTGGCGGATGAATAAACCCTTCTGGTTACATACATAAATATTGGTAGGCGGCCGGTCCATTCATAAGGATCGGCTGCTGTTTTTGTTCATAAAACAGGTTTTATGTCTGCTTAAACGATAAAGTTAAAATTTTGTTAAATTTAATGTTTTGTCGGACCGTTATCGGACACGGGTTGCAAATTGTAAGTAATCATATTGGGATGTGCTTTGTTTCTGGTAGTAAAGGTGCGGAGAAACTCACAAAATGTAATATCTGACATTGTTAAGGGCATTTGCATTTTTTAAAAATTATTCCGAATTTTGTTTGAAATTGCGTTATAAATAACGTAAGATTATGAGTGCATTAGGTTTTAGTGTAGTGTGCTTAAAGATTTATCAATATTTATGTTTAATAACTAAAAGTCAGAATCTATGAAAAGAAGTTTGATGTTGCTTTTGGCATCAATCCTGATTTTTTCAGGTAATCTCCTGGCTCAAAACAGAACGGTTACAGGAACAGTGACCTCCGAGGTTGATGGTTATCCGATCATCGGAGCGTATGTTACCATCCAAGGTGTCACTTCGGAGGGTGTCATAACAGACCTGGATGGAAAATTCGAACTGAACAACGTTCCTGCCTCTGCAGAAAGACTAGTATTCACTTATCTTGGCATGAAGACTCTCGAGTTGCCGATTCAGTCGAATATGAATGTTGTCATGTCTCCTGACTCCGAGATGCTCGAAGGTGTGGTCGTGACAGGTATGCAGAAGATGGACAAGCGTCTCTTTACCGGTTCTACAGCCAAAGTTGATGGAGACAAGGCAAAAATTGACGGTGTGGCAGAAGTCAGCCGTGCACTTGAGGGCCGTGCATCCGGAGTGTCTGTCCAGAACGTGTCAGGTACATTCGGTACAGCGCCGAAGATCCGCGTCCGCGGTGCCACTTCCATTTATGGTAGTTCAAAGCCTCTGTGGGTTGTGGACGGCGTGATCATGGAAGATGTTGTCGAGGTTGATGCAGACCAGCTCTCATCTGGTGACGCATCTACCCTCATCAGTTCAGCGATCGCTGGTCTCAACTCTGATGATATCGAAAGCTTCCAGATTCTTAAGGACGGTTCCGCTACCTCTATATATGGTGCGCGTGCGATGGCCGGTGTGATTGTCGTGACCACCAAGAGAGGTTCGGCAGGAAGCAGCCGTATCAGCTATACCGGTGAGTTTACCACACGTCTGAAGCCTTCATACAGGAACTTCAACATCATGAACTCACAGGAGCAGATGAGTATTTATCGTGAGCTCGAGCAGAAGGGATGGCTCAACTACGCAAATATCGCCAACGCCAGCGAAAGCGGTATTTATGGTAAGATGTACAACATGATTACCAACGGTACCCTCCTTAATACCGAGGCATCCAAGAATGCTTATCTCCGTGAGGCTGAATACAGAAACACCGACTGGTTCGACATGCTCTTCAGCAATGCACTCCAGCAGAACCACTCTGTCAGCATGTCTTCAGGTAACGACAAGTCGCAGTATTATGCTTCTATTTCCGCAATGCTCGATCCAGGTTGGACAAATCAGAGCAAGGTCAACAGATACACTGCAAACCTCAATGCAAACTACAACATCCTCAAGTGGCTGTCTTTCAATATGATCACAAGTGCTTCATATCGTAAGCAGATGGCCCCTGGTACATTGTCATCAGACATCGACGTAGTAAGTGGTGAGGTTAAGCGTGATTTCGATATCAACCCTTATTCGTATGCGCTCAACACGTCAAGAGTCCTTGACCCTAATGAGTTCTATACAAGAAACTATGCTCCATTCAATATCGTACACGAGCTTGAGAACAACTACATGGAGTTCGACGTGACCGATATGAAGTTCCAGGGCGAGTTCAAGCTCAAGCCGCTGACAGGACTCGAGATCGGAGTTGTGGGTGCAGTGAAATACTCTGCAAGTGCGCAGCAGCACTATATCACTGATTTCTCAAATCAGGCTCAGGCATACAGAGCTATGCCTACTACTACAATCCGTGATGCCAACTCATTCCTTTACACTGACCCGGATGACCCATATGCACTTCCTATCACAGTTCTCCCTGACGGAGGTATCTACGAGAGAACAGACTTCAGAATGATGTCATATGACTTCCGTGCTACAGCATCTTACAACAAGGAGTTCAACGGTGTCCACATCATGAACCTCTTCGGAGGTATGGAGCTCAACCAGGTAGAGCGTAGGCAGACCTGGTTCCGTGGCTGGGGTATGCAGTACTCGATGGGTGAGGTCGCAAGATACGCTTACCAGGTGTTCAAGAAAGGTGCTGAGGAAGGATCACAGTACTACACAATGGCTAACAGCCTCATGAGAAGTGTCGCTTTCTTTGCAAATGGAACTTATTCGTACAAGGGACGTTATACTATCAACGGAACCATACGATATGAGGGTACAAACAAGCTCGGTAAGACTACTTCTGCAAGATGGCTCCCTACCTGGAACGTTTCAGGTGCATGGAACATGCATGAGGAAGAGTGGATGAAGGGCGCATGGCCATATCTCTCATTCCTCTCGCTCAAGGGTTCTTACTCGCTTACTGCGGACCGCGGTCCTGCAAGCGTAACAAACTCACGCGTGGTCATCAGCAGTACAACACCATGGAGACCTAGCGCAGGTGACCAGGAATCGGCTCTCTACGTATATGACCTTGAGAATGCAGCCCTTACATATGAGAAGAAGCATGAGCTTAATATCGGTGCCGCTTTCGGATTCTTTGACAACCGCATCAACCTCGAGGCTGACTGGTACAAGCGTGACAACTATGACCTCATCGGTCCTGTAACTACTCAGGGTATCGGTGGACAGGTTGTGAAGTACGGTAACGTAGCTTCAATGGGTTCTTCCGGAGTTGAGTTCACACTCTCGACAGTAAACATCAACACAAAGGACTTCAAGTGGACAACGGATATCATCTACTCACATTCTGAGAACAAGGTTACCGACCTTGAGAACATGCAGCGAGTAATCGACCTCGTGTCGGGTACTGGTTTCGCACTCGAAGGATATCCGGTTCGTTCGATCTTCTCGATCCCATTCAAGGGACTTGACGAGAACGGTCTCCCTCTCTTCCTTGATCAGGATGGAAACATCACTTCAACAGGAATCTACTTCCAGGAAAGAGACAACATCGACTTCCTCGAGTATTCAGGTTCAGCAGACCCTACTGATTTCGGTTCATTTGGTAATACATTCCAGTGGAAAGGTTTGAAACTCAATGTGTTCTTCACATATTCATTTGGTAACGTAGTTCGCCTCGATCCTTGTTTCAAGGCTTCTTACAGCGACCTTACTGCGATGCCGAGAGAGTTCAAGAACAGATGGGTTGTTCCAGGTGACGAGAACTACACGACAATACCTGTGATCGCTTCAAGAAACCAGGCGTTCAACGATTCTCAGCTCAGCTATGCTTACAATGCATACAACTACTCTACTGAGCGTATCGCAAAGGGTGACTTCATCCGTCTTAAGGAAGTATCGCTCAGCTACGACTTCCCTAAGAACTGGATCAAGAAACTTCAGATGAGCTCACTGTCACTTAAGATTCAGGCAACTAACCTTGCCCTCCTCTATGCTGACAAGAAACTCAACGGACAGGATCCTGAGTTCTTCAACACCGGTGGTGTTGCTACTCCGCTTCCTAAGCAGTTCACAATGACTTTGAGAATGGGCTTTTAATTAAATGAACAAGATCAATATGAAGAAAATATATAACATATTATTGACCGCTGCCTTGATTCTCGTTGCTGCGTCATGTAATGAATGGCTCAACGTGATGCCTGACAACAGAGCAGAGGTGGATTCAGTGGAGAAAGTCAACAAGCTTCTCGTCAGTGCTTATCCCGAGCACCACTATATCCTGGTAACCGAGTGGTCATCAGACAACGTCGATGACTTCGGTGAAGCCAATCCTAACAGCGAGCGTATCCTTGAAGAGATCTATGCGTGGAAGGACGTCACTGTAACAGACAATGAGGCTCCAAAGAACCTTTGGGAGTCATGCTATGCTGCTATTACAAATGCAAACCAGGCCCTTCAGTCAATCGACGACATGGGCAATCCGGAGGAAATGGCTGCATCACGCGGTGAGGCTCTCCTCTGTAGGGCATATGCACACTTCGTGCTCGTTAATATCTTCTGCAAGGGTTATGATCCTGCAACTGCCGATACAGACCTCGGTATTCCTTTCATGGACGGTCCTGAAACTGAACTCAATCCGAAGTATGAAAGAGGTACTGTCGCTGAGGTTTATGAGAAGATTGCTGAAGACCTTGAAGAAGGACTTCCGCTTATCAACGACTCTAACTATTCAATTCCGAAGTATCACTTCAACGAGAAGGCTGCCTACACATTCGCTTCGCGTTTCTACCTCTTCTACGGAGAGTTCGAGAAGGCAATCGAGTGTGCAGACATGGTTCTCGGTTCTGCACCATCGGAAATGTTGAGAGACTATGCGGCCCTCAAGGCTTTACCAAGAGATGAGTCGGTTGTGACTGTACAGTACAACAGCACTGCAAACAAGAACAACCTCCTCGTACACACAGGTTATTCATCACTCGGTATCTATATCGGACCATACTATCTCGGTAAGAGACATACTCACGGTCATGCCCTTATGGTGACTGAGGTTGTCAACTTCGCTCCTTGGGGTGCGGAAGAGGCAAGCATGAAGGAGACTGCTGCATACAACATGTACAAGCTTACTCCTTACAAGTATGCTGCTTCAAACCTTGACTTCGTGATGTTCCCACGTATTCCTTACCTCTTCGAGTACACTGACCCGGTTGCTCAGATCGGATATCGTAGAACAAACCTTGCAGTCCTTACTACTGATGAAGCTCTCCTTAACCGTGCAGAGGCAAACATCCTCCTCGGCAACTATGATGCGGCCCTTCAGGATATCAACATCTGGACTGCAAACACTCTTGAACCATCAAGGACTACTCCAAAACTCACTCAAAAGGGCATCGAGGATTGGGCTGCAGGACTTGAATACTACACATCACTCAAGCCGACTCCAAAGAAGCATCTCAATCCGCTTCTGGTTGATTCGTTTGCAGAGGAGTTTACAGAAGGAAGCACTCTTGAGGCATTCCTCCACGCAATCCTCTACATCAGAAGAATCGAGTTCATGCACATGGGTATGAGATGGTTCGACGTCAAGCGTTACGGTATCGAGATCACTCGCCGTACACTCTCCACAACATCAATCGAGCCTATCAACGAGTACGATGTTCTTACAGTGGATGATGAGAGACGCGCTATCCAGATCCCTAAGGATGTGATTTCAGCTGGTCTCACACCAAACCCAAGACCTTAACTTGTTAATTATAAAGATTGAAAAGTTATGATTAAATATATGAAATACCTGAGCGTGCTGCTTGCTGCTGTTCTTTTCGTTTCCTGCGGTGATGAGACACTCGATCCGAACAGCCAGGTCATCGACAGCACTGTAGAGCAGAACGAATTTGACGAGTGGCTCTATGACAATTATGTGCTCCCATATAACATCGAGTTCCTGTACCGCATGGTATACAAGGAGTCAGACATGAACTACTATCTTGTTCCTGCCGAGTATGACAAATCGATCCAGATAGCGAAGCTGATGATCCACCTCTGCCTTGAGGCTTATGACGAAGTGACAGGCAGCAAGGACTTCATCAGGACATACTTCCCTAAGATGATCCACATCATCGGATCTGCAGCGTATAGAAACAATGGTACAATGGTGTTGGGTACTGCCGAAGGAGGTCTTAAGATCACTCTTTACATGATCAACAGTCTCCAGCTCGACCCTGACTATCTGAATGAGTACTACTTCCATACAATGCACCACGAGTTCGCTCATATCCTCCATCAGACAAAGCCTTACTCGTCTGACTTCGATATGATCTCAGGAAGCGATTATGTGAACGACTCATGGAACTCGACTTTCTCGGATGAGGAAGCACTCCAGAATGGATTCATCACTCCTTATGCTTCAAGCGAGCCAAATGAGGACTTCGTGGAACTCCTATCAACTTATATCACCAACACTCCTAAGTTCTGGTCAGATATGTTGAAGACTGCCGGTACAGACGGTTCTGCAATAATCAAGCAGAAGTTTGACATTGTCTACAACTACATGAAGAACACCTGGGGCATCGACCTTGATGAACTTCGTGACATCATTCTTCAGAGACAGAGCGAAATCGATCAGTTGGATCTTGATACCCTTTAATAATTGAGAATCATGAAGAAATTTAATATAATTCTTTTGTTGACTGGTCTTTTCTTCTGCACCTCATGCCTTTTCGAGCAGAAGGAGATCTTTGACCAGACACCTGCTGAGAGAATGGAGGCATTCTTGGACGAGTATCAGGAGATTCTCGAGGCGGCAGAAAACGGCTGGATCCTGGAGTACTATCCTGACAGTGATGTATCGTATGGAGGATATGTATATCACCTCTCATTCTATAACGGTGAAGTATCTGCACTCTTCCAGCTTGCAAATGACGTCAGCACACCTGTGAGCAGCCTTTATAAGATGGTCTCTGATGATGGTCCGGTACTTTCATTCGATACATACAACTCTTACATCCACTATTTTGCAACTCCTTCAGGCGGAGCAGAAAACTATCAGGGATATCGTGGAGACACAGAGTTCAAGATCATGGGCAAGTCTAAGGACGAGTCTGAGATATATCTCGTAGGAAAGAAGAGCGGCAACCCTTGCACACTCACATACTTTGAGGATGAGGACCCGGTTGCTTACCTCGAAGCTTGCAATGCTACAATGGAAGAACTCAACTTCCCTTCAATAACTGCGATTGAGTTCCAGGTAGGCGACCTCGTTGGAGCAATGGAGTCAAATGGCGTGATGGGATTGAGCAACCTTCTCTACTACGCTTATCCTGAAAGTTCTGATGAAGGCGCTGCCTATATCGAAGGAGCAATTCCATTCTGTACTACACCTGAGGGACTCAGAACTTTCCAGCCAGTTGAAATCGATGGCATGGAATATGATTTCTTCTACTTCGACAGCGAGACAAACAGCTTCAAGTCAGATGATGATTATGTTTCCATCAACCTTATCTACACACCGATCAGCGAGCAGTTCATAGCATCTGAGTGGTACATCACAAAAGAGAATCTCAGTCCTGCAGCAAGATCGATCTTCGACGCAGTAGAACAGACTCTGACTGCAGCCGGTGATGAGATCGAGTACCTTGCCATCGGACAAGGTATGAACAAGGGTAAGACATTCGGACTTGAGTTCCAGTGTAAGAACGGTTACGGTACCTTCACATTGAATAATTCAATCAAGGATACTGATAAGGTCGGATTGAAGTATGCAATGAAGGGAGAAGGCGCACAGACAACTTACCTTCCAAAGATGAGGAACATCATCAATTGCTTCGGTCTTACTGCTGAAAAGACTTTCAAGGTAGAGACTGATAACTTCAAGAGTCCTTCTTGGATAAAACTTACAGACACTGCCAATCCGACATTCAGCTTGACATTAGTAAGCGAGAAGGTCAATTACTGATATAACAGACAATGATGTCAAAGAGAATAGACATACTTATATCTGCATTAATGACTGCTGTTGCAATCTCCTCCTGTGCTATTCAGGAGGAGATTGAGACAGTGGCCTCTGCTCCGCTGCCAAGTCCTGACACGGAATTCGAATCAGGTGTGATGTATGTTAAGTTCACAGATGATATTATTGGACTTGTAGAGGAAGATATTTCCAAGGGAAGCCTTGTGACAAAGTCAGATGATCTCAACATTGCACTTTCCTCGCTCAATATCCAGTATCTGGAAAGAGTTTTCCCTCATGCTGGAGAATTCGAGGGCAGGACAAGGAGAGAAGGACTGCACAAGTGGTACAAGGTGACTTTCTCTGAAGACATGCCTGTCACAAAGGTCTCTGGAGAATTGGAGAACTTTGACGGTTTCGAGTTTGTTGAGCCTGTCAGAAAGATAAAGATTGGTAAATTCAATGATCTCGGGACTCATCTCTGGGGCTTGAACAACACCATCTATCAGGGAGCAGACATCAATGTTCAGAGAGTCTGGGAAGAGTTTACGGTAGGTGACCCGAATGTCATCGTGTCAGTTGTCGACACAGGTATTGATATAGAACACGAGGACCTTGCTGCAAACTGTCTGAAGACAGGACATATCAATACGAACAATGTAGATAATCCTATCGAGTCAGGAAGCCATGGTACGCATGTCGCTGGAACCATTGCAGCCGTCAGCAATAATGGAATTGGCGTTCCGGGAATTGCCGGTGGAAATGCATTAGGCTGTCTTTCCGGAGTAAAGTTGCTTTCTTGCCAGATATTCGGTTCTGGAGGCAGCGGTATGCCTTCAATGGCGATAAAGTGGGGCGCAGACCATGGTGCTGTAATCAGTCAGAACAGTTGGGGCTACAATTATGACTCAAATGGTGATGGCAAGATTACTGGAAGCGAACTTCAATATGCAAAAAATGGTAGGATTGACAGACTACTTAAGGATGCAGTTGATTATTTCATCAAATATGCCGGCTGCGATGACCAGGGTGAACAACTTCCTGATTCTCCAATGAAAGGAGGAGTCGTATTGTTTGCAGCTGGTAATGACGGAATAAGATATGGTGCTCCTGCTAATTATGAAGAGATCATTTCTGTAGGCGCCGTTGGCAAAAACGGTAGAAGGACTGACTTCTCCAATTATGGAGATTGGGTAGATATAGCTGCACCAGGTCTGAGTATCTGCAGTACACTACCTCGTAACCAATACGGATATCTTTCAGGAACATCCATGGCTTGCCCACATGTGTCGGGAGTAGCTGCGCTTGTCGTTTCATATTGCGGAGGTCAGGGCTTTACCAATACAGAATTGAAGGAAAAGCTTCTGTCGACAGCAAACTCTACAATCACTCCTCCAGCTGACAGTATCGGCGGAATGGTAGATGCTTACGAGGCTGTTAAGTACAACGAAACCGGCTTTCCGGGAGAGGTAAAGGATCTTACCCTTACAGCGACATCAAATATCGTTCAACTTTCATGTACTGTCACGGAAGATTCAGAAGGAAATCCGAATGCGGGATATCTTGTGATTTACGGATCTCAGTTGAATTCAGTTCAAAACGCTTCGCCTTTAAATCCGGTGAATGCTGGATTCGAGTATTTCGAGAGTGACAAGGCTGCCGGTGAGGTTTTCGATATGATTGTCGACAGCTTGCTTTTTGAGACCACCTATTACGTCAAGGTATATTCAAAGAGTATTGAAGGCAAATATTCGATGGCGTCAGCGATTCAGAGAATCATGACCATGAAGAACAATGCTCCTGAAATATCATTCTCTTCAAGTAGTGATTCTGACTTTACGTCAGGTATGTTTGATATTCATGTGGCAGTTACCGACATTGACGGACATTCAGTCGATCTAAGACTGGCACAGGATTCTGAGACAAGCACTTTGGCAAAGATTCAGGACGGTCTATGGAATCTGAAAGTGCCTTACCGATCAAATCGAGGTGCCTCTACTGTCACATTGATTGCATCTGACGAATACGGATTGGAAACATATGAAACGATCAGATTCTCAAACGAAACACCATAAATTTTTTAAACATATTATTAACCACCTAATTTATTTTATTATGAAAAGGTTTGGAAAATTATTTAATGCTGCTGTCAAGGCTTCTGCTTTCATGGTAGCTGCGATGGTCTCTTTTGCATGTGTAGAGCCAAAGGAGGATCCTAGCGTGGAAGTAAATCCGACAGAAGTGTCTTCAGATGCTGCTGGTACTACTGTGGATGTTACTGTAAATTCAAACGTTGCCTGGACTGCTGAAGCACAGGACAAATGGGTGACCGTAAGTCCTGCTGAAGGCGTTGCAGGTGAGACTAAGGTTACTGTAACTGTCAAGAAGAACAATAGCGAGGACGCTCGCGAGACATCTGTTACTTTCACAGGTGAGACAGCTGTCGCTACCGTTGCTGTCAGCCAGTTCGGTAAGGATGTGGTTACTATCGATAAGAATGCTTATGCTGCTACTCCAGCAGGTGGTTCAGATGCTGTAAAGGTGACTTCCAATACAAACTGGACTGCTGCATCTTCAGTTGATTGGGTAACTGTAACTCCAGCAGAAGGCGCTGCAGGTGAGGCCAACGTTACTGTAACAGTTGCTCCTAACGCTGCTGCTGAGGCACGTGAGGGTAAGGTTACTTTCACAGCTGGCGAGGCTAAAGCTGAGTACACTGTTTCTCAGGAGGCTGTGTCTATTGCAGTTTCACAGAACACTGTAAATGTTGCAGGTGAGGGTGAGACGAAAACTGTAACTGTAACTGCAAACGCTGCCTGGAAAGCTGCTGCATCTGCTGAATGGGTAGTTGTTGACCCTATCGAGGGAGAGGCTGGTGCTGTTGAGGTTACTATCGTTGCAGATGCAAACGAAACAGAAACAGACCGTACAGCAACAGTTACATTCGCAGTCAATGAGAATGTAACAGCAGTTGTTACTGTATCGCAGGCATTTGTTAAGCCTACCGGTAAGGTGACTATCACTGTTCCTTCTGTAACTTCGTCTACAGCTACTGTCGTATGTACTCCAGATCCAGTCGAAGGCTTCACATATTACTGGGATATCCTTCCAAAGGAGACTGCAGATATGCTCCTCCCTACAGATGAGGAAGTTATCGCTTATTGGGTAAACTATATTAATGAGTTGCTCGCTCAGTACGAAGGTGCTACTTGGGCTGATGTTCTTTCTGAGGGTGTTGAAGAATACGTTTGCACAGGACTTGCCCCTAACACAGACTACTATGTAGTGGCATTCGGTGTTGACGAATCAGGTAATGTTACATCAGGTCTCTATAGAAAAGAGTTCAAGACAGCTGATGTAAACCCTGCAATCAAGGAGTGGATCGGAACATGGACTGTTACATCCAGCGATTCATACCACAGTCCTAAGGGGGGCACAGCAGGACTTACTGGAAAGCCAGCAACAAGAACAATTACAATCGGAACAGAATCTGTATTCAAACTTAAAATCGGCGAGTCAGACCTTATCGTAGCTGGTCTTTCATATACTGATGATCTGCCACTCTACTCTTACACTTCATCTGGCGAGCCTATCCCGATGGAAACAGTGGGAACTATAGACGAAAACGGTAACCTTAAGCTCATTAACGGTCAGGAAGTTCAGGAGTATGGCGATTATGGCATGATCACTTGGATAGGCTCCTCATATGTAATGGAAGACTGGTATATGATCAACGGTTCATATGCACCGTATACTCTTAAGCTCAATGCAGACAAGACTACAGCTACTGGAACTCCGTATTCAGGCAAGTTGAGCAGCGGCCAGGCATTCACAACAGCATACTATGATATCAAGCTTGTCGCAGAGAATGGTGGCGCAAGCTCATTCTACACAGATAATACTACAGGTGCACTCTCAGGAACCTGGACTCTTACTAAGGTAGTGGAGGAGCCTGCTGCAGCTTCTAAGATGCTTGTCAAGAAGTCAAAGGCTGAGAAGGCTATCATTGCTAACGAGAAGAAGGCTAACTTCATGAAGACTTTCAACTCTAAGGCTCTCTTCGCTCTTTAATCTGTAATTCTGTATTCAAATAAGGCTGGCCTGATAAAGAGGCCAGCCTAATAAAGAACCCAATGGCTTTTTAGTCACAAAAGCATCAGATGACGATATGACAATCGGAAGATCATTGATATTCCTCGCACTTTCTGCTTTGCTTGCTTGCGGTTGCGGTAAAGAGGATGGTCAGCAGGATCCACCCCCACCATTCGCGGAGGCGGAGGCGCAGACTATCGAATTTACTTCAGCGCAGGCCTATTATTATGGCGATGACGGCAATACAGAACAGTCCGACATGTGGAATCTGAGACTTTCCTGTCCTGAGTGCTTTGTGCAGATCAGCTGCAACACGCTCCTCTCTGACGGGCTCACTCCCGATTGTCTTGTAGGATATTATACTGCATCATCCAAGGCCGGATATTATTCTCCGGACTCGTTCAATCCCGGCTATATGCTCAGGATCGAACTTCCGGATGAGACAATAGAGGGACCTGCAATGTCATATTTCGGTCAATATACCCTTACAGGTGATGTGACTGTCGACCTTCTCAGAGAAGGTTATGTCAACATTGACATGAACCCGGACGGTACATTCACTATTGAAGGTTCGATGGTCGGTCATATGTTCCTCAAGAGAAATTTCTTCTTTGAAGCAGAACTTGACCTCGTCGACATGACAGCGGCATCTGAAACAAAATCTTCTAACGATAGCGGATATGAAGTCAATTTTGAAATACCTTCTGATATTATGCATTTTGATCTCGGCGTGTACAAAGCCGGACGATGGTTCAGAAGGTAACGTTGCCAGAATACTCGGGACATACAGTTTTCACGGTAGGGTTGAGAACATTCTCAGTGTAGAGTGTACTGACAATGGCTCTGAGGTGAGTTTCGTATTCTCGCCTATCTTTGGAAGCAAGTTTACCACCTTCATCGAATTCTCCCTTTCAAAGTCTCTTTTGAATCAGGATTGCGATGTGGAGGACATGGAGCACAACAAGGACTATAAGTTCAGGTATGAAGATCCAGTTTGGTGTTACTCGGAACTTCATGCACTTAAGGAAGGCTATATGTGGGTCAACACCTCTAGTGAAGGTAAGAAAGATGTATATCTGGATGTCATTCTCAGTGACGGTACTCCTTTCACTTTGAGTTATACAGAAGAATAAGAACCTTCTGGTTATTTACATAAATATTGGCAAGCGGACGGCCCCTGTGAAGGAACCGTCCGCTTTTTGTGTAAAAAAAGAGATGATCTTGCGACCATCTCCTTTAGGCTATAAGAAAACCCTTAAAAGGGATAACTTCATTACGAAAGTTTATTGATGTAAACTGCGATACCGCTCTTGAGGTTTGCAGCCTTGTTCTTGTGGATAACGCCGATCTTTGCAAGCTTGTCGATCATTGCGTATACCTTTGGAGCGTTAGCCTCTGCTGCTGCCTTGTCGTTAGTATTACGAATCGCACGGATTGCGTTTCTTGTAGTTTTTGCATAATACTTATTATGCAATCTGCGCCTCTCGCTCTGGCGATAGCGCTTGTCTGCTGAAGCGTGGTTTGCCATTGTTATTCTTTTTTTTATTTTTTCTTGTAGTCGGTAGGGGAATCGAACCCCTCTTGCAAGAATGAAAATCTTGAGTCCTAACCGATAGACGAACCGACCTTAAACCCATTTTTGGTAATTGGGAGTGCAAAGGTATGAAATATTTTTAAACTGACAAAATA
>JAZNAW010000066.1:0-47940 GCA_045586745.1 Candidatus Cryptobacteroides sp. | reverse complement strand
ATGGCTTACAGAATTACAGAAGACTGCGCAGCATGCGGATCATGCATGGCAGAGTGCCCTACAGGCGCAATTTCAGAAGGTGATATCTACAAGATCGACCCTAACGTATGCATCGACTGTGGAACATGTGCAGACGCTTGCCCAATGGGTGCAATCGTTTCTGAGTAATCTCAGCGCAAGGCAGAAAAAAGGTCCGGAAGCAATCAAGGCTTCCGTACCTTTTTTCTTTGTACTATCCTTAAGGGTTCATGCAAATTGCTGGTAATCAATGATATGTAAAAAATCGCCTGCGCCAGATGACGCAGGCGATTTAGTGTAATGCGTTGGTTTGCAGTGTTTTGTGTGTTGTGCCTTTATTTCTTAGGAGCTGATACTACCTGTACCATATTGTTCTGTGCAAGGATAGCCTGAAGCACAGCCTTTACATCCTCTACAGTCACCGAATTTACTGCAGCCTCATATTCTGCGTCAGAATTGATTCCGAAATCGTACCAGTTGTCGAGTGCGCCCATCCAATATGAGTTGCTGATTCTAGATTCAGGGATGTTCTTCTTGAGATTCTCAAGAGCCTTGCTCATCTGCTCCTCCGTAGGACCGTTCTGTGCAAGGTCGTTCAATCCCTTGACAGCAAGCTCTATCAGCTTCGGTGCAGACTCAGGATTGGTGTCGAACGAAATCTGGATTACAGCCCTTTCTATCGGCTGCCTCTGGCCTGCCATCGCAGTGCCGACTCCGTATGTGCCACCCTCATCCTCACGGATTGTCTTGGTATAGATCATGTCGATCACATAGTTCGCAACCTCAAGAGCAACTTCGGTCCTGGTGTCGATCGGCATATAAGCCGAATAAACCTGAACAACAGTTGACTTAGGAGTGGTCATCACAAGTTCCACCTTCTCGTCAACCTTGCCCTTTGCAAAGTTGATGAGGTTGTCCTCATTTATCTTGCGTGCCTTCTTGTTCTTTGCTATGGATCCGATATATTTCTCAACCATCGGCTTGAGGGTTTCAGGGTCCACGTTACCTACAATTGTAACTCTGGCACCTGCTGCGTCCTTGAAGAGTTCGCGGTATACTCTCTCGATAGTCGCAAGGTTCGCCTTCTCAACAACATCTTCGTTGAGGTTTACTACTCGAGGATTGTTGTCATAAAGAATATTGTTAAGCTCCTGCTGTAACTGGAAGTCTGGATTAGAGAGGATATTAGGAAGGAGTGCCTTGATCTGCTGGATGCCAGGCTCATACTCGTTCTGGTCGAAGCGTGGATCAGCAAAATAGAGATAAGCTATCTGGAGAGCAGTCTCGAGGTCCTTTGGAGCGCACTGACCCTGTACTCCGTGGCGGGTGTTGCTGATATAAGGACTTACTGAAAGACTCTTGCCGGCGAGCATCTTCGGTACCTGAGTGCCTGAGAACTTTGAAATACCTGAATTCTGCTGGAAGAGAGTCCAGATGTTGTCCTCGAATGAAACAAGATCCTCTGTCGCTATGGCGTTCTTACCTCCCATGAGTTCGATGTTGAAGAGAACCTGGTCCTTCTTGTACTGGGTAGGAAGCACGACTACTGTCACTCCATTCTTGAGAGTCCACTCTGTAGCGCCGAATGCGGTCTCCTTCGCGCTCTTGAGGGCAGCACCCTTGAGTGCATCTGCGTCAAGGAAAGGCTCGTTGAGGCTCTCCTCTGCGTTAGCCTCGATTTCAGCCTGAGCGACTGCTGCAAGGACTCCGGCAAGTTCAGCCTCTGTAGGGTTGACGAGACCTTCCTTTTCAGGACCCTGATATGTGATGATGATATTCTCTGAAGGAATGAGCTGTGCGACAACCTGATTGAGAACCTGGGCGTTGATCTGAGCACAGATAGTCTGTACGATCTGGAGTTCTGTTTCAGGGGTCATATATGCCTCATTATCAAAGAAGTTGCTCAGGAGAGGGCGTACGAGCTCAGCATTCTTACGGGTAGGAGCCGCCTCTACGGCCTTTTCGCAAATGTTGATGAGGTTGTCCTTGGCGCGCTTCACTTCACCTTCGTTGAAACCGAATCTCTTCATCTTCTCGATCTCTGTCATAAGGGCTGTGAATGCTTCTACGGAAGCGCCGTCCTTGAAGAGCACTGCAGCGTTGTATGCTTCAGTAGCGTTGCAGAGATCTCTTGAGAAAAGACCTGCTGCAAAGAAAGGAGCATTCGGAGCCGCTGCGATATCGTTGAACCTTTCGTCCATGATGTTTGAGATGATCGAAAGGATGAGGTCGTTCATGTAAGCGACATCGGTGTTCTGGTATTCGGTAGGGATAGGCTCGTGCTTCCACATGATGTCGATACGTGAATTCTGTGCCTCAGGGTCGGTGATGATACCGACGATAGGCTCTGCATTGGATGGGAGAGCCGGTTCCTCCTTTACTGCAACCTCAGCTGCAGGAATGCTGCCGAATAGGTCTTTGATCTTCTGCTCGACCTTGTCCACATCCACGTCACCGACCACGATCACGGCCTGATTGTGTGGCTGGTACCACTTCTTGTAGAAGTTGGTGAGGCTCTCGTACTTGAAGGTCTTGAGCTGCTCTTCACCTCCGATGAGTGTTCTGCGCGCATAATGGGTGTCACCGTAGAGGTATGGGAGTGACTTCTCGAACATTCTCCAGCTTGCGTCGCTTCTCTGTCTCTTCTCCTCAAGGATGACGCCTCTCTCTGCATCGATTTCAGCAGGGTTGCATGTCACATAGTGTGAATAGTCATGGAGGATAAGGAGACATGAGTCGATGATGGTTTCACGTACTACAGGAATGTTGTTGAGCATGTACTGTGTCTGCTCGAAACCTGTAGATGCGTTGATGTTTCTTCCGAATTCGGCACCTATGCTCTGGAGATACTCAAGAAGTGCCTTGCCAGGGAAGTGCTTTGTTCCGTTGAAGCACATATGCTCGAGGAAATGGGCTAGACCATCCTGGTCGTCAGCCTCCTGATATGCTCCTACATTGGTTGCAAGATAGAATTCAGCCCTCTGTGCAGGCTGGTCGTTGTGGCGGATGTAGTAGGTCAGTCCGTTCTCAAGCTTTCCGACCTTTACGTCAGGATCGTTTGGAAGCGGATTCTGTCCGGATACAACTGTTGCGGCGAAGACCGCCGCAATGAGAATAAATATGCGTTTCATCTTTTATTGGTTATTTTTATGAACTATCTATTGCTGAATGCAAACTACAAATGTACGAAAAAATCACTAATTTTGTGGAAAATACAGGAATATGCTACAGGATTTCAGATTGAAGGTGTTTCTTAAAGCTGCATCAGAGAAAAGTTTTACCAAGGCAGCGGAAGCGCTTAAGGTGTCTCAGCCGGCGGTTAGCCAGAATATATCAGAGCTTGAAAAAGGCCTTGGTGTACGTCTGTTCCAGAGATTGCGTGGGGAGACTGTTCTTACACCGGAAGGTGAAGTCTTTGCCGGATACGCCAGACGTATTCTTGCAGCATACGCTGATGCGGAACTTATGTTTTCCGATCCGGATGTATTGGAAGTGAAGGTGGGCGTTACAGACGATATGTTCAAGAATTTCATCCTTTCTGAACTGACGGATTTCGTAGCGGTCCATCCTGAAGTCACTATTGCCTTTTCTTCTGCCGATGAGCCTGTTGATATAAATGTATCCGTAGTCCCGTCATCAGGTCGCGAAGGGGAATCAGGCTTTCATATGGTCTATAAACCGACACAGGCCTTCGCTCTTACGAAGACCTGTGCGGTTCTTAAGAATATTTTAGGTTTCTAGACCTTTCTGATTATTTCGCAAGTCTCTTGTAAGTCTCAAGACGTACCTTGGCGAATTCCTCAGTCTTCTGGAGGAGCTCCTCTGCTGAATCTGGATACATCTTGTAGAGTGATGCGAAACGTACCTCGCCCTTGAGGAAGTCCTGGAACTTGCTCCAGTCAGGCTCCTTGCTGTCAAGAGTGAACGGATTCTTGTCTGTGCCCTCGAGTGCAGGGTTGTATCTGTAAAGATGCCAGTAACCGCACTCTACTGCAAGCTTCTCCTCCTTCTGGCTCAGACCCATACCGGCCTTGAGTCCATGGTTGATACATGGAGCATAAGCGATCACGAGTGATGGTCCGTCATAAGCCTCAGCCTCCTTTATTGCATTGAAGTACTGTGCTGGAGATGCACCCATCGCAACCTGTGCAACATATACATAACCGTAGCTCATAGCCATCATACCGAGGTCCTTCTTGCGTACTCTCTTACCTGAAGCGGCGAACTTTGCGATCGCACCTGCAGGAGTAGCCTTTGAAGACTGTCCGCCGGTATTCGAGTAAACCTCTGTGTCGAGTACGAGGATGTTCACGTTCTCACCTGAAGCAAGTACATGGTCAAGTCCGCCGTATCCGATGTCATATGATGCACCGTCACCACCGATGATCCACTGGCTGCGTGCAGGAATGAATGTCTTGTACTCGACGAGACCCTTGCATACATCGCATCCGCAACCTTCGCAGAGAGGAATGAGCTTGTCGGCAACCTCGCGTGTAACCTTTGCGTCCTCCTTGTTCTCGAGCCACTGGGTGAAGAGAGCCTTCATCTCGTCTGTGCAGCATGAGCATGAGAGACCCTGCTCCATGAGTCTTGCCACAGTCATTCTTGCTCTGTCAGAACCGAGCTTCATACCGAGACCGAACTCGCAGAAGTCCTCGAAGAGTGAGTTAGCCCAAGCCGGACCGTGACCCTCGCTGTTCTTGCAGTAAGGTGCTGCAGGGAATGATGCACCGTAGATAGATGAACATCCTGTAGCGTTGGCGATCATCATGTGGTCACCGTAAAGCTGAGTGATGGTCTTGATGTATGGAGTCTCGCCGCAGCCTGCGCAAGCGCCTGAGAACTCGAAGAGAGGCTGTGCGAACTGAGCGTTCTTCACGTTCTGAGCCTTAGGCTGTACGTTGTCCTTGTATCCGATGTGTGAGTGGAGGTAATCGAAGTTTGCCTGTTCTGCTTCCTGGGTTCCGAGAGGCTTCATCACGAGAGCCTTCTCCTTAGAAGGGCAGACGTCGGCACAGTTGCCGCAACCTGTACAGTCAAGGACTGAAACGCTGAGAGCGAACTTGTATGCCTTGAATGTAGCCTTGCCATCCTGAAGCTTGAGACCTGCAGGAGCTGCAGCAGCCTCTTCGTCAGTAAGGAGGAACGGACGGATTGCAGCGTGAGGACATACGAATGCACAGCTGTTGCACTGGATACAGTTGTCAGCCTGCCACTCCGGAACCTTCACTGCGATACCACGCTTCTCGTATGCTGTTGTACCGGCTGGGATTGTACCGTCAACGTAGTCGTTGAATACGCTTACAGGGAGAGTGTCGCCAGCCTGAGCGTTCACAACGTCAGCGATCTCCTTCACGAATGCAGGAGCAAGACGGTCCTTGTTAGGGTTATCGAACTTCGCTGTGATGTCCTTCCAGTCAGCTGGAATCTCTACCTTGGTGTACTCTCCACCTCTGTCGACAGCAGCGTAGTTCATATTCACGATGTGCTCACCCTTCTTGCCGTAGCTCTTCACGATGGCCTTCTTCATGTAACCTACAGCCTCCTCGTAAGGGATGATGCCTGTGATCTTGAAGAATGCAGACTGGAGGATTGTGTTTGTCCTTCCGCCGAGTCCGATCTCTGCAGCGATCTTGGTCGCATTGATGATATAGAGAGTGATGTTCTTCTTTCCGATGATTGCCTTTACATGGTCAGGGATTCTCTTGAGGGTCTCTTCCTCGTCCCAGAGGCTGTTGAGGAGGAGTGTACCGTTCTCCTTGATACCCTTGAGCACGTCATACTTGGTAAGGTATGAAGGAACGTGACATGCCACGAAGTCAGGAGTACCTACAAGGTAAGGAGCCTTGATAGGGAGGTCTCCGAAACGGAGGTGTGAACATGTGTAACCACCTGACTTCTTAGAGTCGTAGTCGAAGTATGCCTGGCAGTATTTAGGTGTGTTATCACCGATGATCTTGATGGTGTTCTTGTTTGCACCTACTGTACCGTCTGAACCGAGTCCGAAGAACTTGCACTCAGTAGTACCTGGCTTCACGATCGAGAACTCCTCCTTCTGTGGGAGAGACTTGAATGTCACGTCATCCACGATACCGAGGGTGAATCCGTCCTTTGGTTCAGCCATTGCGAGGTTCTCATATACAGAAACGATCTGTGCAGGAGTTGTGTCCTTTGAAGAAAGACCGTAGCGTCCTCCTATTACGAGAGGTGCGTTCTCAACGCCCTGGAAGAGGGTCTTGATGTCAAGGAACAACGGCTCGCCGAGAGCACCCGGCTCCTTGGTCCTGTCAAGAACGGCGATTCTCTTCACGTTCTTCGGAAGAGCCTTCATGAAGTACTTTGCAGAGAATGGTCTGTAGAGACGTACTGTCATGAGACCTACCTTCTTGCCCTGAGCTGCAAGGTAGTCGATGGTCTCCTTGATTGTCTCGGTTACAGAACCCATGGCAACGATCACGTTCTCAGCTTCTGCGTCTCCGTAGTAGTCGAAAGGACGGTAGTCGCGGCCTGTAGCCTCGCTGATCTCGCCCATGTAGCGTGCAACTACGTCAGGAACTGCGTCGTAGTACTGGTTGCATGCCTCGCGTGCCTGGAAATAAACGTCACCGTTCTGAGCTGTACCGCGTGTTACAGGAGCATCTGGTGAGAGAGCCTTTGCGCGGAACTTTGCAAGTGACTTTGTGCTTACCATATCCTTGAGCACTGCCTCGTCGATGAGCTCGATCTTCTGGATCTCGTGAGAAGTACGGAATCCGTCGAAGAAGTGGAGGAACGGAATGCTTGACTTGATAGCTGCAAGATGTGCGACAGCCGCCATGTCAAGAGCCTCCTGTACTGAAGCCGATGCGAGCATTGCAAATCCTGTCTGACGGCACGCCATTACGTCCTGATGGTCTCCGAAGATTGAAAGTGCATGTGAAGCGAGGGCACGAGCCGATACATGGAATACTGTAGGGAGCATTTCTCCAGCGATCTTGTACATGTTAGGGATCATGAGGAGAAGACCCTGTGATGCGGTGAATGTGGTTGTAAGGGCACCTGCCTGAAGCGAACCGTGAACGGCACCTGCCGCACCACCCTCGCTCTGCATTTCCGTTACCTTTACAACTTCTCCGAAGAGATTCTTCTTACCCTGAGCCGCCCACTCGTCCACGTACTCTGCCATGGTCGAAGATGGAGTGATAGGGTAGATAGCCGCATGCTCGCTGAAAAGGTAAGCGATGTGCGCTGCTGCCCAGTTACCGTCACAAGTGACGAATTTTTTTTCGTTTGCCATAATTCTGTTGTAAGTTTGTATTGTATTTAATTGATTTTCAATACTTTGTGTTTTTCGTGCCCGTGCACGAAGACACAATCATACAAATTTACGGATTTTTGGCGAAAATCGTGCAAAAAACCTACAGAATTTTAGATACGAGTCCTTTCAGTACATTGCCCGGACCCAGTTCTATGAATTCGGAAGCTCCGTCTGCCGCCATGTTTCTGATGCTTTGGGTCCATCGCACAGGCGATGTGAGCTGTGCAAGAAGATTGTTCTTTATTTCATTGGGGTCGGATGACGGGAGCGACGTCACATTCTGATATATGGGGCATATCGGCGCTCTGAATGTTGTCTTCTCTATGCCTTCGGCAAGTTCGGCACGTGCCGGCTCCATGAGAGGGGAGTGGAACGCACCTCCTACGGGGAGAGGCAGTGCTCTTCTTGCTCCGGCCTCCTTCATCTTTGCGCATGCCGCTTCTACTGCGGACTTTTCTCCTGAAATCACGATCTGTCCGTCGCAGTTGTAGTTCGCAGCTACGACAATTCCTTCGCATGAAGCACAGACATCTTCCACTTTCTCTGCAGGAAGTGCCAGTACTGCCGCCATCGTACCCGGGACGGCTTCACAAGCCTTCTGCATGGCTCCGGCGCGGATCGCCACAAGTTTCAGTCCGTCTTCAAAATCCATTGCTCCGGCTGCCACAAGGGCGGAAAATTCGCCGAGGGAATGACCTGCGACCATATCAGGGGCGAAGTCCTGAAGACATCTGGCCATTACCACGGAATGGAGGAAGATTGCCGGCTGTGTGACCTTCGTCTGCTTCAGGTCCTCAGCTGTCCCTTCGAACATGATGTCGGTTATTCTGAAGCCAAGTATCTCGTTCGCCCTTTCCATCATGTCATGGGCCAGGGCGTGATTTTCGTACAGATCTTTGGCCATGCCCGTAAACTGCGAGCCCTGGCCGGGGAATACATATGCTTTCATGTCTGCAAAAATATAAATAATTCCCGTACAGGCCCAAAACTTTTGTCAGATTGTGGAATAATGCCCGATTATGTGGCGAAATCCGCAAAATTGACTACATTTGCAGTCCGGTCTGCCCCTATAGTTTAATGGATAGAATTTCAGATTCCGGTTCTGACGGTTGCGGTTCGATTCCGCATGGGGGTACTAGCTGAACAGTTTCTTCAGAATCTCCTCATCAGTACAGTTCATGTACTGGGCGGTAAATTCCTTCGGCGTCATTCCGAAATAGTCGTGGAATGAGTTCGAGAAGTACGAGTGCGTCGAGAATCCCACCTTGTATGCCACCTCTGATATGTTCACCTTGTTGTTTATGAGCAGATAAGCGGCCTGTTTGAGCCTTATCGACCTGATCAGATTGCTCGGCGATATGTTCATCGTCTCCTTGAGCTTCCTGTTCAGATGTACACGGCTTATTCCGACCTCCCGGCTCAGTTCCTCCACGCTGAATTCGGTGTTCTCCATGTTTTTTCTGATGATGGCTATTACCTTTGACGATAACTGATCGTCAGAATCGGTCATCTTCATATCGTCGTAGCCATAGTCGATCTTTCTTCCGAACTTGTTCTTTATCGCTTCTCGTGTCGCGATGGAACTTGCCACTGCGCTTTTCAGCATTTCGAGGGACAGAGGTTTGGTGAAATATCGGTCGGCGCCGCTCTCGATGCATCTTTGCTGGCTCTGTTCGTCAGTAGATGATGTCAGCAGGATGACCGGAATATGGTTCGTCCCCGGATTCTTCTTTATCTTTTCGCATAATTCCGCTCCGTCCATCTTGTCCATGATGAGGTCTGTGATGACGGCGTCAGGAACGCTGGTGGATATCTTCGCCCATGCATCCTTTCCGTTGGCATATACCTCCACGTTGTAGATGTTCTGAAGTTCCAGTTTCAGATATGCCCTCATCTCGCTGTCATCGTCGACAAGCACGATCGTTTTCTTCTTGGTATGCTTCGTGGCGTTGGCGTCCGTCATGTCGGAATTGTATGTCACGTCGTCAAGGCTTGAAAGATGTACGTCAGACTTAGTGTACAGATCCTTGTGTTTTTCAGGATTTGTCATTTCATCTTCGGTCAGATGTCCGCATCCTGCCGGTATCCTGACACTGAATGCGACACCTGTGTCTGTGTTATGTGCCGAAATATGTCCGTGGTGCAGGCTTACAAGCATCTTGGCAAGATTGAGGCCGACTCCGGATCCCATCTTGGCATCCCTGACATCTATCTGGTAGAATCTGTCGAACAGCTTGTCGAGGTGCTTCTCCTCGATCCGCTCTCCGGTGTTTTCAATCACGAATTCCACATATCCTGTAATGTCCGGGCTGAATGTGCCGTCGTTACGGATGGTGTCACTTATACTGATCGTCACCTTTCCGTTGTCAGGAGTATACTTGAATGCATTGGAAAGTATGTTGAATATTATCTTGTCGAAATTTCCCTGGTCTATCCACAGGCTGGTCGCATCTTCCTTGCTGACAATCCGGAAGTCGATGTTCCTGCTCGTCGCCAGATTGTCGAAAGACTGCATGATGTCCTTTATGAAGTAGATCATGTCGGTCTCGACGAAGTGCAGCTTCATCTGCCCGTTGTCTATCTTGCGGATATCCATCAGCTGGTTGACAAGCCTGAGTATACGCAGGCTGTTCCTGTACATGAGATTATAAAGCTCCTTCTGTTTCGGATCATTTTCCCTTTCCCTCATTTTCTTCAGAGGACTCATGACAAGGGTGAGAGGAGTACGTATCTCGTGGGAGATGTTCGTGAACATCTTGAGTTTCATTTCCTTGATCTCCGACTCTTCCTCCTGTTTCTTGAGTGCAATTTTCCTGTTCCGGTATTCAATGGCGGCTATGATTGCCAGTGCTCCCAAAAGCATGTATATGATCCATGCCCATGACGAAAGGTACCACGGAGGAAGTATCCTGATGCTGATCTCGCGGTATGAGAATACATCTGGCTTTCCTTCATAGAATGCCTTGATATGCAGTCTGTACCTGCCGGAAGGTATGTTGGTGTATGTGGCTGTCTGCGAGCCTGGAAGTGTGCTGTTCCATGACTTCTCCAGTCCCTCCATCATGTATTCGTATACTATCTTCTGGGGATTGGTGTATTCCAGGACGGAAAATTCCAGCGAGAACATCCCTGCATTGTTGGGAAGGGTTATCTGTGTGGCTTCCGAAATCTGGCGGTCCAGGATGTTGTCGTCTCCGTCCCGAGGATTGTATCTGATGTCCCTGTTCATTACCTTGAGGCTTGACAGATACAATGGCGGAACCGCTTTCTCTCTTCTGTCCACGGTATTGGTGTTGAATGCGGTAAGGCCGTTGATGCCTCCGAAATACATTCTTCCGTTTCTGGCCTTGAAGGATGCCTTGGCGTTGAATTCATTCTCCTGCAGACCGTCATAATGATAGAAGTTCTTGAATGTGCCTGATTTCAGGTCCATGCGTGACAGGCCGTTCAGCGTCGATATCCAAAGAAATCCTTCATTGTCTTCCAGGATGCCCGATACCGAGTTGTTTGCAAGTCCTTCTGCCTCTGTGTACAATTTCTTGTCCTTGGTTCCTATCTCCATCCGGATCAGTCCCTCGCCGGTTCCGACCCAGATGCTCCTGTCCCTGCTTTCGTATATGGAATTGACGCGGACCGACCTGTCCTCAAGCAGGTCGTATCTTGTGAACTTGTCCGCACCGTCGTCATAGGCCATGACGCCGTTGTATGTTCCTATCCATAGTAGACCGGAACTGTCAATCGTAAGGTAGCTGATCCATTTGAACTCATCATCAGTCCATGTCTGCATGACTGTTTCACTTGCCGCATCCACCTTGGAAAAACCATTTCCATGCGTTCCTACATACAGGATATCCTTCTCGCTGCTGTATGTGAGGTTGTATATCTTTTCGCAGTTAAGGCCCCTCTGGTCCTTGAACTGTCGGAAACCTCTTTCAGGTGTATATGCCCAAAGTCCTCCGAGATAAGTCGCCACCCACAGGGTTCCCCTTTTGTCCAGCGCCAGGGACATTATGGAATTATTTGAAATGCCTGAGTTTTCTGCGTTCAGGCCGGTGCTGTTTCCGAAGTTATCAGTACGGAACAGGCCTCCTCCGTCTGTGCCGACCCACAGGCAGTCCCTTTCTTCGTCAGATATAACTGATGTGACGCTTATGTTTCCATGTCCATCGTTGTCAGCCTTGTTGAAGTCGAGGTGTCTGAATCCGAACATTGATTTAGGGATGATCATCACTCCGGTCTGTATTGCGCCTACCCAGACATTTCCCTGATTGTCCTCAAACAGGTTCTGGACTTTCCAGCCTGATGTGTTGAACGGTACATTGGAGAAACGTATGTTCCTGATGCTCTCGTTTTCTGCATCGTACAGTTTGATGCCATTGTTTTCCAACCCCAGCAGATATGTATTGTCTCCATATCTAGGAACTATGTTGTTGGGTATCATGGACATGATGCTGAGGTTTTCGCCCCTGTTTCCTCTGGAGCGTCTTATCTTGCCTTTCTCTGCATCCCAGACAAGTACTCCGCTGCTCATCGTGCCCATATAGATGTTTCCGGTCTCTGAATCTTCAATGAATGAATTTATGAGGTCTTTGGATTCCTTGACAAGTACGCTGTCCCATATGTCCGGTATCAGACTCAATGTCTGGATGTCAATCACGGTAAGACCGCCGTTATCTGTCGTTACCCAGAGTCTGTTGCGGCTGTCCTTGAATATGGCTGATACGAATCTCGAAGGCAGCAGCCTGTTTATTGCATCCTGGGTGTCATGGTCGATCGTATGGCTTTTCGCGTCCAACACATATATGCCGTGTCCTGATGTGGTAGCTATGATGCTTTTATTGTCCCCATGCAGCATTTCCATGACAGATATGATGTGCTGGTCAGAATCAGGGGCGCTCCAGTCTTCCAGATTTATTTTAGTGAAGGTGTTGAACTGGGTGTCGAATGTCTGCAGTCCTGCGGATGTTCCGACCCATAATACGCCATCACTGTCTTCGAAAACTGTCCTTACTGTATTGCTTGCTATGGAACTTGCTTTTGACCTGTCCAGTCTGAGGGTGGAGAACTTCATTCCGTCAAACTTGGATAGTCCGTTTTCAGTAGATATCCAGATGAATCCCTTGCTGTCCTGAAAGATGTCGTGTACATGGCTGTTTGCAAGGCCTTCTGTCGAGGTGTATAGTCTTGCTCTCTGGGCGTTGGCGACTAATGGAACAATTAAGAGCAATGTTAATGCTATTGTTTTCAGGTGTTTCATCTGTGTCTGTTTTTCTTTATTTATGTTGCAAAATTACAAAATATTTTGAGGATTTTGCGTGAATGATACATTTTTCTCGAAAAAAAGCGCCTTTGTTTCATATCTGCACTCATTTGTATCAAAAGGCGCTTGTGGGGGGGGGATAAAGCGTAAATTTGTTTTATCAAATGAATGTACATAGTTACACATAAACCCAAATTATTAATTTAAACTAACCCGTAATGAAAACAAAACTAAATCGAAAGATTCCTGCGCTTGTTTTCTGTCTGTTGTTCAGTTGCCTTATGGCTTCCGCACAGCAGTTTACAGCGAAGGGAGTTGTTGTGGACAGCAATGGCGAACCTGTCATTGGTGGCGGTGTCGCTCTCAAGAGTGATGCGACTGTGGGTACGGTTACCGACCTTGACGGTAATTTTGCTCTTACGGTGCCAGGTGACAATGCAGTACTGGTTGTTTCCTTCATCGGTATGGAGACTGTCGAGGTCCCTGTATCGAGGTCGGCAATGAGAATCGTCCTGAACGACGACAGCCTCATGCTTGAGGAGACCATCGTGGTCGGTTACGGCCAGCAGAAGAAGGCTTCTGTTGTCGGTGCCATCACTCAGACTACCGGAGAAGTTCTCGAAAGAGCAGCCGGAGTCACAAGTGTCGGTGCAGCGCTTACAGGTAACCTTCCAGGTGTCGTGACTACCCAGAGTACAGGTATGCCAGGTGAGGAGGATCCGAAGATCACAATCCGAAGCGGCAGCTCATGGAACGGAAATGACCCTCTCGTCCTTGTCGACGGTATCGAACGTCCTATGACATCTGTGGACATTTCTTCAGTCGAGAGCATCTCAGTACTTAAGGATGCATCTGCGACTGCAGTCTATGGTGTGAAAGGTGCGAACGGTGTCATCCTCGTGACGACAAAGCGTGGTACAGAAGGCAAGGCACGCATCGATGTCAGCTTCAATGCCACCATGAAGGCTCCTTCAAAACTTCCTAACAAACTGGATTCCTACGATGCACTGATGGCACGTAACGTAGCTCTCGAGCATGAGCTTCCTGTTATGGGAGCAGACTCATGGGCTTATATCCGTCCTCAGGCTTTCATCGAGAATTACCGTAATCAGACTACTGTCGAGCAGAAGGAACGTTATCCTAACGTTGACTGGCAGAAGGCCCTCTTCAAGGATTATGCAATGTCATACAATGCAAATGTGAATGTCAGCGGTGGTACCAAGTTCGTGAAGTACTTTGCTTCTGCTGACTATATCAATGAAGGTGACCTTTTCAAGGTTTATCCTAACAACCGTGGATATGAGTCAGGTTATGGTTACGACCGTATCAACGTACGAAGCAACCTCGACTTCAATATCACGAAGACTACTACCTTGAGAATGAATATCTCCGGTTCAAGTGCAAAGAGGACTGCTCCTACAATGAACTCTACCAACGATATCTGGCAGATTCAGCAGCAGTGGGCAGGTGCCTACAACATCGCACCGGACGTGTTCCTCCCTGTTTATTCTGACGGAGCATGGGGATATTATCCGAATATCTCAAACGTTACCAACTCAGCACAGAACCTTTCTGTCGGCGGTCTTTATGAGACGACAACAAACCGAATCAATACAGACTTCACCCTCGAGCAGGACCTCAGCTTCATCACAAAGGGACTCTCGCTCAGAGGTATGGTGTCATGGGATAACCAGTTCGTTGAGTCTGGCCGTGGTATCTCCGATATGTATAACGATCCTCAGGTCAAGTGGATCGATCCTGATACAGGAAAGGTTACTTATAAGAACCCTGTGGACTCATACAACGGATTCGACTATTCGCAGCCTATCAAGTGGACGACCGGTGGCGGTTCTGTGAACAACTGGTCGACAATGCGTAACCTCTATTATCAGGGACAGATCAACTGGGCTCGTACATTCAACAAGCACGATGTAGGTGCGATGGGACTTTTCAGCCGTCAGGAGAACGCTACAGGATCAATGATTCCTCTGTATCGTGAGGACTGGGCATTCCGTCTTACTTACAGCTGGAACGGCCGTTACCATGCAGAGTACAACGGAGCGTACAACGGTTCCGAGAAGTTCGCTGACGTGAACCGCTTTGCATTCTTCCAGTCAGGAGCCATCGGATGGACAATCAGTGAAGAGCCTTTCATGAAGTGGTTCCGTGAGAAGAGGATCATCGAGGTTCTCAAGCTTCGTGCCTCATACGGACAGATCGGAGACGATAACGTAGGTCAGCGCTGGCTTTACATGACCCAGTGGGCATATGGTGGAAGTTCTTCATTGGACCCTACAATGAGCCAGAGTATATATCAGTGGTACCGCGAGTCTGCAATCGGTAACCCTAACGTGAAGTGGGAGACTGTTACCAAGATGAACGTCGGTATCGACTATAATATGTTCAAGGGTCTCATCGCCGGTTCGGTAGAGTTCTTCCAGGATGAGCGTACCGATATCCTTGTAAGCGGATCTGAGCGTTCTGTACCGGCTTTCTATGGTGCAGATCCTCCTACAGCGAACCTTGGCCGCGTACGTTCAAACGGTTATGAGCTCGAACTCCGTGTGAACAAGTCGTTCGCAAACGGACTCCGTCTCTGGGGTAACTTCAACATGACTCATGCAAAGAACGTCATTCTCCAGAAGGATGACCCTCAGATGCGTCCTAACTATCAGAAGGATGCGGGCTATGCTATCGGACAGTACAAGTCGTACATTGACGGCGGTTTCCTCCAGACTTGGGACGAGGTTTACGGATCACCTGCGCATGATACAAATGATGCACAGAGACTCCCAGGTGACTATTATATAGTAGACTTCAACGGTGACGGTGTTGTAGACAACAAGGACTCTGCTCCTTATGGATACACCGGTACTCCAGAGAACACTTACAATGCTACAATCGGATTTGAGTGGAAAGGCTTCAGCGCATTCGTTCAGCTTTATGGTGTAACCAATGTGACACGTGACGTCAACCTCACTTCGTTCGGAAGCAAGCTCAATACTGTATATGATATGGGTACATGGTGGTCGCCTCTGACCCCTGCAGCTGACGTTGTTGTTCCTGCATTCAACAGAACTCCTAGCTACAACGACGGTACCCAGTATCTCTTCGACGGATCATACTTCCGTGTGAAGAACCTTGAGATCGCCTACACTGCCTATGACGGATGGATCAAGAAGATCGGTCTCAGCTCTCTCAAGATCTTCCTGAACGGTAATAACCTCTGGCTCTGGACACGTATGCCTGACGACCGTGAATCGAATCTCTCAGGATACTCCGGAGGTGGCGGTGCTTATCCGACAGTAAGACGTTTCAACCTTGGTGTTAAATTCACTCTTTAATGATTGACAGTAATGAACAGAATAATAAAGACTTTTAAATGGATCGGTCTCTCCCTGATGTTGGGCTTGTCTCTCTCATCTTGTGAGGCGTATCTTGATAAAGAGCCTGATTCTACAATTTCTGAGGAAACTGCTTTCGTCAACTTCAGGAATTTCCAGGGTTTCATAGAGGAGATCTATAACTGTATCCCAGATAAGGAGAAATGTAATTGGTGTCCTTCATGGAACTGGGGCGAGGACGAAATCTTCAATGCTCCTGCAAATGACCGTATGACGAATCAGGTAGACCTCGGTAACTTCCGTGCCTGGATGTCAACAGGTAACTGGCTTTACAAATCAGGCAGCAGCCCTACTTCAACAGATAAGTTCGCTCACTCACTCTGGCCTCACTCATGGTATTGTATCCGTAAGGCTAACCTTGGTCTCAAGGCTCTTGAGAAGGGTATGCTTGTAAATGCTACAGATGAAGAGAGGAAACTTATCGAAGGTCAGCTTTACTTCTTCCGTGCATGGTGGCATTTCGAACTCATCAACTGGTTCGGAGGCCTTCCTTATATAGATGTTGCCTTCGAGGGAAATGAGGATCTGAACCTTCCTCGTCTTTCATATCAGGAATGTGCAGAGAAAGCTGCAGCTGATTTCCGTAAGGCAGCTGATCTTCTTCCTATAAACTGGGATAACACAGAAGCAGGAAAGGCTACTCTCAACAAGAATGAGCTTAGAATCAACAAGGTTATGGCTCTTGCATACCTTGGCAAGTGTTATCTTTGGGCATCTTCTCCTCTTATGGAGAATGGAGCTCAGGTAGGTGCTTCAAAGAATGGTACTACCTATAAATATAATAAGGATCTTGCTCAGAAAGCGGCTGATACATTCGGTGAACTTCTCGCGCTTGTAGAAGGTGGCCAGACACAGTACGCTCTTGCTGAGTTCAACTATTCTGATATTTATAACCACACTAGAGCATCGGATGCGACAACTTCATATTCTGACAACTTCTATACGACAGGACAGAACTGGAAGCAGCCTGGTACTGTAGAGGCTATTTTCCGCGGTCCTTCTACAGACTTCAACGGTTCGAACTGGAATACTACAAAGGTATTCGGACCTAAGGTTGACGGTCTTGTAGCTCATGACAACGTCATCCACCAGCCTACTGCAAATGCAGTCGAGCTGTATGGTATGGCAAACGGTCTTCGTCTTGATGATACTGACGGTGAGGGTGCTTATGATGCGAAATATCCGTTCAAGGACAGAGACCCTCGTTTCTATCATGATATCGTATTCGATGGATTCAAGTATATCAACGGTGACCCTACAGAAGGTGGCTGGAACCATCTCCAGTGGTGCCAGCTCTACACAGGCGGAAACATGCGTAGTGTAGACAACGCGAGCCGTACAGGATACTTCATCCAGAAGCTTGTCCCTCATACATGTAATCAGGTAGACCTGATTTATGAATGGGGAGGCTCTCTCCATACTTATCTTCCATATATGCGTCTTGCTGACGTGTATCTCATGTATGCCGAGGCTACTGCGGTACTTGACGGACCTAACGGCAAGTCAAGCAAATGCAGTCTTACTTCTGTTGACGCAATCAACAAGCTCCGTGACAGAGTCGGAATGGCTCATGTGCATGAGAACTACCTCGTGAACAATAATATATATATGGATGAAATCCGTCGTGAACGTGCTGTAGAGCTCATGTTTGAAGGTCACCGTTTCAACGATCTTCAGCGTTGGCTCCTCCTTACCGAAGAACCTTATACAAAGAAGTATTCTCATGAGTTTACGCGAGTAAATGATGAAGACTGGTATAAGACCAATGATCCAAAGGATGCTGAAGTCGTCAATTTCCGAAAGGAACTTATTCTTGAAAGAAACTTCGATACCAAGCATTACTGGTTCCCTCTTCCTGACAGTGAGGTTTACCTGTATGAGGAATTCTCACAGAATCCTGGCTGGTAATCATAAGGAGAATAAAGTATAACTATTAAAGAATAGGCAATGAAATATATTAAATCAACTTTCATTCTATTTGCGATGCTGGCTGTTTCTCCTTTTCTGATGAACGCCCAGACAGCAGAGAATGAAGCAGATAATACAGATAGCGATACTCAGGTCCAGGTCGCTTACCGCAAGGTTGCAGAGAGTGACCTTATCGGTAGCGTTGCCGTACTGGATTATGAGGAGCTGACAGAAAAGAACTACAATACATACAGCCTTGACAACATGCAGGCATATGTAGGTGGTTTCAACGGAAATTCGCTCTGGGGTATGGATGGCGACAATAGTCAGGGATATCTCGTGCTTATCGATGGTGTTCCTCGTGATGCCAACAACGTACTTCCTACAGAAATTGCTCAGATCACATTTCTTAAGAGTGCTCAGGCTGTGGTACTTTATGGCAGCCGTGCAGCAAAAGGTGCGATTCTGATCACAACCAAGCGTGCCACTAACGACGGCCTTAGCGTGAGCGTACGCGCAAATACTGGTGTACATGTAGCAAAGGCTTTCCCAGAGTACCTCAGTTCTGCTGAGTACATGACTTACTACAATCAGGCTCTTGCTAATGAAGGTAAGGATCCTCTCTATTCAGCAGAGGATATTTATAACCATGCTTCAGGTCTGAATCCTTATCGTTATCCAGATGTGAACTACTATTCATCGGAGTACATCAACAAGGCTTATAACCATACGGATGTTACTGCCGAGATTTCAGGTGGCGGACAGCGTGCCCATTTCTACAGCAACGTAAGCTACTACAATCAGGGTGATTTCCTCAAGGTAGGCGAAGCTGCCAACAACAGTGTAAGCCGTTTCAATGTACGTGGTAATGTCGATGTTAAGATAAATGATTTCATCAAGGCATACATCAATGCAAACACTACATTCTATGACGACAAGTCAGGAAAAGGTGATTATTGGGGTGCTGCAGCGACAATGCGTCCGAACTATCCTCAGAATGCAAATCCTCTGATTCCTATCGATATGATCGATCCGGAGGCTGTCGGTGCATGGGATCTTATCAATGCGTCAGGAAACATTATAGATGGAAAGTATTTCCTTGCAGGTACGCAGCAGAATACCACCAACGTGTTTGCTGACATGTACGCAGCCGGACGCAGCAAGTGGACAAGCCGTCAGTTCCAGTTCGACACAGGTGTCGAGATAGGACTGGATAAAGTTCTGAAGGGTCTTTCATTCAAGACCAACTTCGCGATGGACTATGCTACTTCATATACTACATCATATGACAACAACTATGCAGTCTATACTCCTACATGGTCAAACTACAATGGTAAGGATGTCATCATAGGACTTACCAAGGAGGGAAATGACGAGAAGTCCGGTAACCAGAACATAAGCGGCAGTACAGCCAACATGACTATCCTCTTCAATGCGATGTTCGATTATAACAGGACATTCGCCCAGAAGCATAATGTAAGCGCAATGCTCGTTGCTGCTGGTTTCCAGCAGTCGGTATCAGGAACATATCATCGTACTTCCAATGCTAACATAGGTTTCCAGGCTACTTACAACTATGACAGACGCTACTATGTTGACTTCAGTTCAGCATATGTACATTCTGCAAAGCTTGCTTCTGGTCACCGTGGTGCATTCTCTCCTTCATTGACACTCGGATGGAAACTCTCAAACGAGTCGTTCCTCAAAGATGCTGAAGGCGTGGATGACCTTACTGTAAGCGTGTCAGGAAGTATCCTTAACCAGGATATCGATATAAGTGACTACTATCTCTATACTCAGGTATGGAAGACCGACAACTATGGATATGAGTGGAACGACGGTAACCTTTCACAGTATGTGACTTCTACCCGTGGTCAGAACGACCTTCTTACATTTGTTCAGCGTAAGGAGATTTCTGCAAACGTAAGAGGATCATTCTATGACAGGGCTCTGACAGTTGACGCATCAGTCTTCGTACAGTCAATGGACGGATATCCTATCACGAATGCCACAACATGGCCTTCGCACCTTTCTACAGGATACCCTTCTCAGTCATTTATTCCATATATCAATTATAACTCTAACTTCCGTACCGGAGCTGACATCAGCATCAACACATACAAGAAGGTCGGTGACTTTGAGTTCACTCTTGGTGCATCCCTTACTTACTATGACACACGTGCGTCAAAGCGTGATGAGCTTTACACCGATCACAGACAGCGTGCAGGCAAGCCTCTCGACGGAATCTGGGGATATAAGAGTGCAGGTCTCTTCCAGTCTCAGGAAGAAATTGATGCATGGCCAGAACAGAAGCTCGGTTCAACCGTGCGTCCTGGAGACATCAAGTATGTTGACGTTAACAATGACGGTGTAATCAACACTGATGACCAGACATATCTTGGAAAAGGCGGCTGGTATGGAAACCCTATCACCATGGGTCTTAACTTCTCGCTCAAGTATAAGAGCTTTACTCTCTTCGCTATTGCAACTGCAGGCAGCGGTGCGTATGGTGTGAAGAACAGTTCTTACTACTGGATTGACGACCAGGACAAGTACTCGGCTGTTGTACGCGAATGCTGGACTCCGGAAACTGCTGCTACAGCAAAATATCCTCGTCTTACAGTTTCAGAAGGTGCAAATAACCTTCAGACTTCAGACTTCTGGATGTACAGCACAGACCGTATCGACCTTGCAAAGGTACAGTTGACCTATGATATGCCTCAGTCAGTTCTCAAGAACAATAAGGTAGTAAAGGGATTCTCTGCATACATCAGCGGCAGCAACCTTCTTACCATCTCTCCTGAGTGGAAGCATATGATCACAAATGTAGGCTCGGCTCCTCAGACTCGTTTCTACAATCTTGGAGTGAAACTCGTATTCTAATGATTAAAACTATAGAACAATGAAAATTAAGAATATATTGATTCTCGCAGTTTTGGTCGGCTCTTTCTGTGCTTGTGCGGACCTTATCGATCCGTCACTCCAGAATGTTCAGACAGAGGAACAGATGTTTGACAGCCCGGCGTCAGCTCAGGGTATCCTCGGCTATGGCTATGCAAACCTTCCGTTCGAGACAAAGAGTACGACTGATATTGCTACAGATGATGCTGTGACAAACGATTTGGGAAACAGCTATAGATTAATGTCCCAGGGAACATGGGCTGCTAACAACGACCTCAACCCTGTATCACAGTGGCAGGCTCGCAGGATTACTATCCAGTATATGAATATCTTCCTTAAGCATGTAGCTGACGTTAAGTGGACGGACAATGCCGGCAAGCAGGCCATGTTCGTGGATAAGCTCACCGGTGAGGCATATGCTCTTCGTGCATTGAACATGTACTACCTTCTCCGTAACCATGGAGGCTGGACAGCTGACGGTCAGCTGCTTGGTGTTCCTATCGTTCTTGAACCGGAGGGTATGGGTTCGGACTTCAACCAGCCAAGAGCGACTTTCCAGGCTTGTGTAGAGCAGATCTATGATGATGTTGACAAGGCTATGGAGCTCCTTCCATATGACTATGTAACCCTTACAAACGATGCTGACGTTCCTTCAAAGTATCAGCAGATCGGCGTAACAAATGCAGGTGAGTACAGTTCTGTGTTCGGTGCTACGTTCAGAGGACGTATGAGCGGCCGTCTTGCACATACTGTCAAGGCTCTCACTGCTCTCCTTGCTGCCAGCCCTGCATATGCAGACGGAACAGAAGTGACTTATGCTGACGCTGCCAAAGAACTTGGAGCAATCCTTGAGACTATCGGTGGTGCAGCCGGTGTCGATCCGACAGGATACAAGTGGTTCATGAACACGTCTGTTCTTGATGCTCTCGGATCAGGTGAGTGTCCTCAGGAGATCCTTTGGAGAGGCTCTATGAACAACGGTACAGAAAGCTACGCATTCGGTATTTCACAGGAACAGGACAACTATCCTCCAACCCTTTACGGTAGCGGACGCATCAACCCTACACAGAATCTTGTGGATGCTTTCCCTATGGCAAACGGTTATCCTATTACCGACAAGCCAAACAGCGGTTATTCAGCAAGTGACCCTTATGCAGGTCGTGACCCACGTCTCAGCGAGTACGTACTCTACAATGGAACTACTTATAAGGGGACCCAGATCATCACAGGAACCTATTCGTCAGATAACAACGGTCTTAACAAGATCGCAACATCTACACGTACAGGTTATTACCTTCGTAAGCTTCTTCGTGACGACTGTAACGCAAATCCTTCTTCAATCAATCCTCAGAAGCACTATCCTGTGTACTTCCGCTATACGGAGCTCTTCCTTGCTTATGCAGAGGCTGCAAACGAGGCTTGGGAACCTAAGGGAACAGGTGAATATGGTTTCAGTGCTTATGATGTCATCAAGGCGATCCGCAGCCGTGCCGGTATCGGTGTGAACGGTAATGACCCTTATCTTGAGGATTGTGCCCAGAGCAAGGAGAAGATGCGTGAACTTATCCGTAACGAGCGCCGTATCGAGCTCTGCTTCGAGAACAAGCGTTTCTGGGATATGCGCCGTTGGAAACTTGACATTACTGAACCAGCAATGGGTGTCAAGATCGAGCAGGTAGGTGGAGCTCTTCAGTTCAGCAACTTCGAAGTTGAGCCACGTAACTACCAGTCCCATATGTATTACGGACCTATTCCTGAGTCGGAAATTCTCAAGTGGAGCAACCTTGACCAGAACAAGGGTTGGTAACGACATGTTTGTTGAATTTTAATTTTAACGAAAATGAAATTAAATAATATTGTTAAAACAGTGCTTGCCGGATCTGCCTTGTCACTTCTTGCCTCGTGTCACAATGCGGAGCAGATCTTCCCTGATTATGACGGCGGAGTGACTGCGTATTTTGCATACCAGTATCCGGTAAGAACTATCGTGCTTGGAGAGTCTGAGACCTTCGACACTACGCTCGACAATGAGGGTAAGTGCATCATCTATGGTACAATGGGTGGCGCTTATCAGGGTAAGGATATTGTGGTGGACATCGAGTTTGATAACACACTTGTCAATGACCTTTATTTCGATGCTGACTGTAAGAATCCGGTAAAGGCCATGCCTTCAGACTGGTATACACCTTCAGGAACTAAGCTTGAATATGCCGGCTCACATATGGGTGGCGTAGAGATCCAGCTTAAGGACGAATTCTTTAATGATCCTGATGCAATCAAGAACACTTATGTGATTCCTGTAAAGATGACAAACATCGTAAAGGGAGCAGACGAGATTCTTACAGGTACCCCTGCAGTTGAAGGTGCTGATGCCTGGAGAACTGATGCAACCCAGTGGTCGGTTCTTCCTAAGGACTATACTCTCTATGGTGTGAAGTATATCAACAAGTGGGATGGAAGCTGGCTTCGTCGCGGTACTGACAAGATCACAGATGTTGCTACTGGTGAGGTCACTACAGAAGTACGTCAGAAGCAGTATGTCGAGAATGACGAGGTCATGTTCCTTACAACCAAGACCCTCAACTCCGTGACTTTCCCGATGACAATCAACGTCGAGATGGAAGTACCTCCTCCAACTGAATATGCCCTGAGTGTTGTTAGTAATGGAAAGGGTGAGAGTTATGGTGCGCAGTTGGTTTACACATTTGCTAAACCTCTCACTGCAGGTACTACCTATGTCCTTACTTGTATGACAAAGGCTATCGGAGCGGATTATGATTGTGGCATTTTCCTCCAGAATGCTGATAGTAAGCAGCAATATGGAGTTACGACAGTGCAATTCAGGTCAGAATGGAAAGAGGTGAAGGTAGAGTTTACTCCAAATGCAGATAATCCAGACTATAATCAGTTTATGTTTAACTGTGGTAACTATGAAGGTGAACTTTTGATTGATAGAGTTTCCTTTGTAGAGAAGGGTAAGACTGATGAACTTGCAGTCAATGGTGACTTTACTGATGGAAAGACAGACGGTTGGGCTTGCTGGGGATCCAATATGACTTCATGGGGTGCAGTTGACAAAGGTTATACTGAGACTGAGCCACAGCCTACTATCGAGATCGTTCCGGTTGCAACGGACTTGGTTCTTACTTTTGACGGTGATAATATCACAGTATCTTCAGGTACTGACGGTATTACAGCATCAGGTACCGGTAAGTTCGTAAAGGATGGTGAGAAGTTGGCATGGGGTAACAAGGACCGCGACGGTATATATCTTGATTATAAGGTTGATTTCGGTGCGAAGATATATGAGATCGAGGATGTCCTTGTTTCACGTAGCCGCGAGGTGACCATCGAGACTTTCTCTCCTACCTATAAGAAATAACGCTAAAAGAGATTAAGACATGAAATATCATAGAATATTATTTCTTGCTGCAGCCCTGACATCACTCGCGTCATGTGCGATTGATCCCGTTCAGGAGTTTGAGGTTGAAAAACCTCAGAGTATTGCGCAGAATGAGTATCTTAATGACTATGATGCATTGAAGACTTATATCCGCTCATCGGCATCTCCCGACTTCAAGTTGGGAGCTGCCCTTGCAGCAGCGGATTTCATTGCACAGGGTCAGGTATATGCTCTCGCCAAGACTAACTTTCATGAGATGACTGCTGGCAATGACATGAAGTATGCATCTGTGGTCGGTAACAAGGGTGAAATGAACTTTGATACTGTAAAGGGTTTTGTCAGCGCTGCTGAAGAGGCCGGAATGACAGTATACGGACATACTCTTGCATGGCATTCACAGCAGAACAACAAGTACCTCAATTCTTTGATTAAAGATAAGGAATTGGATGTCGATCCTAATGAAAAGACCGAGGTTGAAGTCAGCATGATAACCTATAATGATGGTCCGTTCCCATTTTATGCAATGGGATGCGAACCTCCGGTAATTAATGGTGCAATCCACTTTGAACCTACGGGAGCATGGAGTCAGTTCTTTATCATGCCAGGTGCTAACAATGTCCTTACAGAGGGCGACTATGTTGCATATCTGGATATGACATCAGATAAAGATGTTGACAGCGGAGTACAGCTGACAATTCAGAACGGATGGGGTTCTACTGACCAGAGCTTAACAGTTCCTGTTAAAGTTGTTGCAGGTTCAAATGTATATAGACTGAGTTTCCCTGATCTTGTCGGAGGTAATTATGATGTTATCCTGAAGCCTCAGACCGCAGATGCGGTTCTTGATGTCAAATCCATCAAGTTCTGTCGTCTGGAAGCACCTGCAGTTGCGGTGGAGAAAGAGGTAAATACCATTTCTTATACTGACGGTCCGTTCCCGTTCTATGCAATGGGCTGCGAGCCTCCTGTAGTAAACGGATACATTCATTACGAGCCAAACGGAGGATGGAACCAGTTCTTCATCATGCCGGGTGCAAACAATCCTTTGACAGAAGGTGACCACGTCGTATATCTTACAATGAAGGCAGACGTAGACATGGCTTCCGGAGTCCAGCTTACTATGCAGAACGGTTGGGGTTCATCTGACCAGAACGTAACCGTAGGCATTTCAGTAAAGGCTGGTGAGCATGAATACAGATTGTCGTTCAACGAACTCGTAGGTGGTAACTATGACATCATCCTCAAGCCTCAGACTGCACAAGTAACTCTTGATGTCAAAGGAGTTAGAGTGTGCAAGATAGAGAAACTCAACTCTATCCCTCTTACTCCAGAGGAGAAGAAGGACACCCTTACATGGGCTATGGATAACTGGATCAAGGGTATGATGGAGGCAACTGCCGGAAAGGTTACAGCATGGGATGCAGTCAACGAGGCAATTTCAGGCGCTGATACAGACGGTGACGGTTGGTATGACCTTCAGCATGCTGCTACAGGTGACGCAGCTAACAACTTCTACTGGCAGGATTATCTCGGTGATGAGGATTATGTGCGTCTTGTTATCGCCAAGGCACGTGAGTACTACGCTGAGTTCGGTGGCACTGAGCCTCTCAAGCTCTTCATCAACGACTACAACCTTGAGTCTAACTGGGATGATAACAAGAAGCTCAAGAGTCTCATCCACTGGATCGAAGTATGGGAGTCTGACAATGTTACCAAGATTGACGGTATCGCTACTCAGATGCACGTTTCATGCTACGCTAATCCTCAGATTCAGGCAAGCAAGAAGGCCGCTGTAGTAGAGATGTTCAAGCTCATGGCTGAAACTGGAAAGCTTGTCAAGATTTCAGAACTTGATATGGGCTATGTTGATGAGAATGACAACACAGTTCCTACAACCAGTATGACAGAGGCTCAGCATCAGGCAATGGCTGAATACTATCGCTTCATCGTAGACGAGTACTTCAAGAACATACCGACAGCACAGCAGTACGGTATCACCCAGTGGTGCATCACTGATGCATCAGGTGAGCTTGGTACAGGCTGGAGAGGCGGTGAGCCTGTTGGTCTCTGGGATCTTAACTACAACCGCAAGCACACTTACGCTGGTTTTGCGGCAGGTCTTGAAGGCAATAACTAAGTTTATCGCTTATAATATGATTAAAGGGCGGCTGTCATGCCGCCCTTTTTTGTAAAAATTGCATATATTTGTAGTATTATTGTCATAGTCTCCAAGTATATGCAATCATATATCAGATATATCCTTTCAAGACTTGTCCTAGTGTCGGGCCTGATGCTTTCTGCCGGATGTACGTCATGGAAGTCTCCTGCCACAGCACTTGATGCGGAACCTGTAATCTTTCCGGATTATACAGGTGTCACTGTCCCATATAATATTGCACCCCTTAACTTCATGATTGAGGAAGCATCACGCATACAGGCTGTAATCTCTCTTGATGGTGTTGAGCGGCTGAGAGTGTCTGGAGAGGATGGGATCATCGGGATTCCACTGAAGAAATGGAAGGCGTTGATGGAACTCTCGTCTGGCAAGGAATTGTCGGTTGAAGTTTCAGCATGGACGGAGGATTATCCGGAAGGTGTCAGATACAAGCCATTCATCGTCAATGTCTCAACGGATAGGATAGATCCCTGGCTTGCCTATCGTCTGATAGAGCCCGGATACAGCAGCTGGAGACAGCTGGGTATCTTCCAGAGAAATATCTCAAATTTTGAAGAGATTCCCATTGTCACCAACGCAACCGATAATGAGACCTGTATCAACTGTCATCATTTCCCGTCATATTCATCGGAGAGCATGATGTTCCATGCGCGTGGAACCAACGGCGGTACCGTCTTGTACCATGATGGAAAACTCACAAAGATCAATTTCAAGGAAATCGGTCCAAAAAGGAATACAACATATCCTGCGTGGCATCCTGATGGGCGTCTTCTGGCATTTTCTTCAAATTCAACCAAGCAGGTATTCTATCTGCATGGAAAGAAGCCTATAGAGGTGTATGATCTGTCTTCAGATCTCCTGATCTATGATACGAAGACAGGTGAGGTCGTGACTGACCCGAGGTTCATGACGGAAGATGTCATGGAGACCTTCCCGGCATGGTCACCGGACGGAAAATATCTTTATTATGTTGCGGCTGACGCCAAGAGTCTTCCTGCGGAACTGGAACAGATGCATTACCATCTTCTCAGGACCCCTTTCGATGCCGCGTCCCGTACTTTCGGTGCGATGACGGATACCCTGTATAATGCACATACGCGAGGCGGAAGCGCGTCATATCCGCGAATTTCATCAGATGGACGCTATCTTCTCTATACATGGTCTCAGTATGGCACTTTCCCTGTCTGGCATCAGGAAGCCGATCTGAAGATGATTGACCTTGAGACAATGGACGATGTTGATGTCTCTGTATGGAATGATCCTGAAGAAACGGACAGTTACCATTCGTGGTCGTCCGACGGCAGGTGGGCGGTTTTCGGAAGCCGCAGGCTGGACGGAAGATATACACGTCTTTATATAGCCGGGATCGATGAGGACGGAGATCCTCTCAAACCGTTCCTTCTGCCTCAGGAAGATCCGCGTCACAATCTTTGGCGCCTCAAGTCGTATAATGTTCCGGAGTTCATTGGTGCAAAGGTTGAATTACCGGGAGAAGTAGCAGAATTATTTACACCGGAAAAATAGAATGGTCATGAAAAAATTCTCAGTTGCGGTTCTGGCGATATCTGCCATTCTCTGGTCTGTGTGGTTCTTTGCTTTCCGCCATTATCTGATCTGGCTGGAAGGATATTCCTTCTTTTCGGCTCTTCCTGATTTTGCCTCGCAGTATTTTATTGTTAGGGAGGGGCTTCCCGGATATATAGGCGCATTCCTGCATCAGTTCTATTCGATTCCAGCAGCAGGGGCAGCCATTCAGGCTGTCATGGCGATATTGCCTGTGATCTGTTCTGCGGTCATTGTGATGAGGATTTTCAAATCGCCGGAGAAACTTCTTTGGATAGCATTCCTGCCGCTTCCTGTCATCATTTACCGTCAGTTCTGGGACCTCAATATGTATTATACGGTAGCTGCTGTCCTGATTTCTGCTGCACTTGCATTGGTTGTCCTTATCGTGACATGCTTCACCAAGGTCAAGGTCAGTCTTCCTGACTTTATGACCAAAGGATATATGATGCCTCTTGCTGCAGCCCTTTCCGTTTCAATATCCCTTTATCTGCTTTTAGCTGCCGATCCAAACAATAAGAAGCATGAAGAATATGCGCGTCTTGAGTATCTTGGAGAAAATCACCGTTGGGAAGAGATCCTTAAGACGGTTTCCCCTAAGGATGCTGCGGCTGACGAACTTAAGCGTGCTTATGCCTTGCTAGCCTTGTCGGAATCAGGACTCCTGACCGAATGGGCATTCAGATATGGACTTGACGGACAGGATAACTTCATCTTTTCTGACAAGGTGGATCCTCTATACCTCAATTATAATGCATTGTTCTATCAGTGCAATGATATGCACAATGCCGTGATCCATCAGGCATATCAGCAAGGAATCCAGTCGGTTACAGGAGTGAGTTTCTCGACTGTACGACGACTGGCGGATACATACCTGGCTTTAAATGATTACGATCTTGCCAGGAAATATATCGATATACTCTCACACTCCTTCTGTCATAAGAAGTGGCTCAAGGAAAGACTGGCCAGGCTTGAAGCGATAAGATATGTGACGCCGTCCTATGAGTATGACGTGAACAGGGCGAACATAGCTAATTTTATCCATACGATATCCTCCATGGCCGATCGTCACCGTGACAACCGTAAATATGCAGACCTTCTTTTCTGTTCTCTTCTGTCGGAAGAGGAAGGTGACTTGTTCAAGGTCCATTTTCGTAAGATTGCCCCATATCAGTATCCTTCAGGCAAGAATCTTCCTCGCCTTTATGAAGAGGCCTTGGTCCTTATCTCGATGGTCGATCCTCAGGTTCTGAACGGTTTTACGATAAGTGAGGATACCCAAAGAAGATTCTATGAATATGTGGGTATGATGAATGCCGGCAGGGGAAATCAGGCTTTGAGGAAGCATGCTGACACTTATTGGGCATATGCTTATAGATAAACAGATAATGAATGACATGAAGAGGTTATACATGATCTTTCTGATTGCCGGTATATGTCTTACAGCATGTACATCGTGGAAGACTCCTGAGTCAGAGTTCCATGTGAGACCGGATATTTTCCCTGATTATGCAGAGGTCACCATCCCATGCAATATTGCACCTCTTAACTTTATGGTAGAAGATGCCGGACGTATACAGGCTACGTTCAGCTATAAAGGTGAGGAGGTCTTCCGGGTGAAAGGAGAAGAAGGGGTCATACGGATTCCTGTCAAGGACTGGCGTAAATGTCTCAGGATTGCGGAAGGCGGAAATGTCGATGTGCAGGTGTCAGTATGGACTGAAGACCGTCCGGAAGGTGTTGCATACCTTCCTTTTCCTGTACATGTGGCCGAAGAGGAGATAGATCCATGGATTTCATATCGTATGATTGAACCGGGATATGTCGGCTGGAGGCAGCTGGGCATATATCAGAGGGAAATGTCGTCATTTGACGAATATCCCATCATAACAAACAGAGCTTCGAATACGACCTGTCTGAATTGTCATAACTATCCGGCATATTCTCCCGAGAGGATGATGTTCCACGCGCGTGGAAAGAACGGCGGAACGATTCTCTATGATGGCGGAAAATTGAAGAAGATCGATTTCAAGAACATCGGTCCTAGAAAGAGTACCACATATCCGGCATGGCATCCTGGCGGCAGATATATTGCGTTCTCTTCAAATACTACCCATCAGGTGTTCTTCGCCCAAGGTGAGCAGCCGATAGAGGTGTTTGATACGGCATCGGACCTTGTGATATATGATATAGCCACAGGAAATGTGCTTACTGATGAGCGGTTCATGACAGAAGAGTCCCTTGAGACGTTCCCGTCATGGTCTCCTGACGGCAGGACGCTGTATTTTGTCTCATATGCAGCTGACGAACTTCCTGTACGTTTCAGCCCTTCGATTCATTACGATCTTATCAGGGTCCCTTTTGATCCGGAGACCGGGGTTCTGGGAAGTGTAACGGATACTTTGTACAATTCCGGCCTGCAGGGAGGAAGCGTCTCTTATCCCCGTGTGTCTCCTAGCGGCCGTCATCTGCTGTATACATGGTCTGAATACGGCACTTTCCCAATATGGCATCCCGAGGCTGATCTCCGGATGCTGGATCTTGATACGATGCAGCCGGTCGATGTTTCAATATTGAACGACGATAATAGTGCAGACAGTTATCACTCATGGTCATCCGACGGACATTGGGTGATGTTCGGAAGCCGACGCATAGACGGTAGGTACACGAGACTGTTCATCGCCTATATGGATGATGAAGGAAAACCTGATAAGCCGTTCCTGCTTCCGCAGGAAGATCCGCGTCAGAACTCATGGCGGCTTATGTCATTTAACATACCGGAGTTCATGTCCGGTAAGGTTGACCTTCCCAAGGATGCTGCTGATTTATTCTATTCAGAAGACTGAACTGATGAGCAAAGGAATGACTGCTCAGGCAAAGATTAGATATGATATTGAAAAGAATTTCTTATCTTTGTAAGATTAATGATACTAAGACAACTATGAAATCGCATATTTTGAAGTCTGCATCGCAGCTGTTCCTTGTCTGCTTGTCCATATTTCTGACCGGGTGTTCTTCCTGGGAGACTCCGGTCGCTTCCGTTGATGGTCAGCCGGTGATCTTTCCGGATTATAAGGATGTGACAGTCCCTCGGAATATAGCACCTCTTAACTTTATGATCGAGGATACCCGGAGGATTCAGGCCCTGGTCTCTGTGGATGGAAATGAGGAGTTCAGGGTTTCTGGTAAGGACGGCATCATCCGTATTCCTCTCAAGAACTGGAGAAAGCTGATGGACAAGACGGCTGGCAAGTCGTTTGAAGTCCAGGTTTCTGCATGGTCCGAAGAATATCCGGAGGGCGTCGCATACAGCCAGTTCACGGTCAATGTTGCAGATGATGAGATAGATCCGTGGATTTCATATCGTCTGATAGAGCCAGGATACCAAGGTTGGGGCCAGATAGGTATCTATCAGAGAGACCTGTCATCATTTGATGAGGAAGCGATCGTTACAAACCATTCTTCGGTCGGTACATGTCTGAACTGTCATAACTATCCGTCATATTCTGCAGAAAGCATCATGTTCCATGCCCGTGGTCCAAAGGGCGGTACGATAATCTACCATGAGGGTAAACTGGAGAAGATTGACTTCAAGAGCATAGGTCCCAAGAAGAATGTCACCTATCCGGCGTGGCACCCTGACGGCAGATATCTTGCTTTCTCATCTACCACTACATATCTCGGTGCCTATGATAAGGGAAGACAGCCTGTAGAGGTATATGATGTCATTTCAGATCTTCTCGTGTATGACATATCTGCAGGTGAGGTTCTTACTGATCCGAGGTTCCTGACCCAGGAAACTATCGAAACTTTCCCTACATGGTCTCCGGACGGTGATTATCTCTATTACTCTGCTTCTCCTCAGAAGGACATTCCGGATGAAGCGGAGCAAATGCGTTACAGCATATATAAAGTGCCGTTTGATACGGTATCCCGTACATTCGGAGATGATATCCAGACAGTATATGATAGCGAGGTCAATGGCGGAAGTGCAACATTTGCCCGTATTTCTCCTGACGGTCGTTATATGCTTTATACATGGTCGGATTTTGGAACTTTCCCTATATGGCATACTGTGGCTGATCTCAGGATGATGGATCTGACTACAGGACAGCCGGTGGATGTGTCGGCGTGGAATGATTCTTCGCAGGCGGACGGTTATCATTCATGGTCTTCGAACGGAAGATGGGTGATCATCGCCAGCAGAAGGCTGGACGGAAGATATACCCGTCTGTTCATTGCATATCTGGATGTGGAGGGCAAGGCGCATAAGCCGTTCCTTCTCCCTCAGGAAAATCCGCTCCATAACACATGGCGTCTCAGGTCATACAATATACCCGAGTTTACTACATCGAAGGTGGAACTTCCGGATGAAGCGATAGAACTTTTCCAGTCAGAAGAATAAATCGAGGTCAGATGAAAAAGATAATACTTGTATTCATAGCGTTTGTTGCCCTGTGGGCCGGATGGAACTTCTGTTTCCCTTACCATCTCAGGGGACTTGAGGGGTTCAGCTTCTTTTATGCTTTGCCGGATTTCATCGATCTCTATCATGAAATGCCAAAGGATATCATCTTGTATATCGGAACGTTTCTGCTGCAGTTCTATGCAATACCTGTAGTCGGTCCGGTTCTGCATGCCCTGTATCCTATACTCATCACCTTGTGTGTGTATGTTGTAGTCCGAAGGTTGTCGGATGACAGCAAGAACCTGATGTGGATCGCTTTTCTTCCTCTTCCTGTGCTGATTTACTGTCAGCTGGATGATTTGAAACTGACCAGGATATTGACAATTCTTGCATATGCAGTTCTGGCGATGCTTGTGGCGTGCGCTGCTACATATAAAAGGAAGCCGTTCAGGTCAATGCCATCCTTTATGCATAACAAGTATCTGGCTCTTGTGGTCATTGCAGTATCCATAGGGACTTCCGTGGCTATAATCGCAAGAAATGATAAGTTGCAGTGGGCACATGAAGATGCTGCCCATCTTGAATATCTGGCAGAAAATCAGGAATGGGATGAGATTCTGGAGACTGTATCAACCCGTGATGCTGCCAGATATGATTTTAAAAGAAGATATGCACTGTTAGCCTTGTCTGAAAAAGGACAGCTTTCTGAATACGCATTCAGATACGGTTTATCCTCTTCGTCGGATTTTGTCTTTGACGATCCGCGCGATCAGTTTGAATGTAAATTCAATACAATATTCTACCGTGCCCTCGGCAAGAACAATCCTGCTGCCTATAATGTGTATCTATATACGCTTCAGGCCGTATCTGGAGTTACATTCTTCTGGATAAGGACACTTACGGACATGTATCTTGAGCAGAAGGACTATCTTCTGGCAAAGAAATATATGGAGATACTCAGCCATACGTCATGTCATGGGAAGTGGCTGCGTGAACGTATGCCGAAACTGGAGGCTATAAAGGATGCAGAGCCGGAGTATCCTTCTCCAGAAGGCAGATTCTTCACGGAATATTTCATGATGGATGTTTCAAATCTGGCCATAAAGAATCAGTCTGACCATAAGTATGCAGATTATCTTTTGTGCGGTGCACTTGCTGATAAGCATAGCGGTAATTTCTTTCAGGCGTTCAGCGTCCTGTATCCGTCGCTTTATCCTGACGGCAAGATTCCGACCCTGTATCAGGAGGCTTTGCTTCTCCTGATAAGCAAGAATCCTGAATTGTCACAGATATATAAGATAGATGATGAGGTCCGTGCAAGATATGAGGACTTCATCAACATGATAAACATCGGTAGGGGAGCTCAGGCGGTACGTAAGTATGCCGGTACATATTGGGCATATCTTTATTGATTCATCCATGAAGAATAAGCTGCATACCGTTACAGTTCTTGCCGTCTGTCTCTGCATGGCGGCAGGTATACATCTTACTCAGGAATTCAGGTTCTATAACATTGAAAGCAATGACCTGTTCCTTTATGACTGGGCTGAAGTCTGGGCCAGGATACTGAAGACAGGAGGAGTGTCAACTCTGCTTGCATCTTTCCTGACCCAGTTCATGAGGATCCCTTTTGTGGGGACACTGATCCTTACAGGGCTTTATCTGTTGTCAGCATTCCTTCTTTACAGGATTCTGAACAGGAAGACGGATTCCAATGCACTGGCAGGCCTTTCATTCCTGCCTGCGGCATTCCTGTTTCTCTGTATGGAGAACGACTATTATCGTTTCCAGGGCCACATCGCTTTTGTAATGATGCTGGCGGCTTTGTATGCTTATGTGTCTGTCCCTAAGGAGCGTTACAGGTATATGACAGGAATTCTTCTGGTTCCTGTTCTTTATCATACTGCAGGAAGCGTTACTGCAGTCTTTGCTGTAGGAGCCTTTGTATGGGAACTTGCAGACAATGGTCTGAAGGGGCTGAAGGGACTTGTATATCCGGCAGTCATGGCTGCTGTTGCAGTTTTATATGTGAAATGTTCTCTTGTCAGCAGCTGGGATCATGCTTTCACTCCTTTCATGTACTATGACTGGCCTTCTACATATTTCTTTCCTGCATATGCCTGGGCTACTGTCCTGTTGCTTATAGTTGTGGCACGGCTTGTGGGCGCTTTGAAAATGAAGCCGTCGTATTCCGGTTATGTGGCAGTACTTGGCCTTGCTGTTTCATTCTTTGTCGCAGGCAATCTGTACACGAAGGTACACAACAGGAGCTATTACCGTCTCATCCAGGAACAGTATTGGGCCGAGAATGAGGACTGGGATCAGATAATCCGGACTGCCGACCGTCGTCAGCCGACCTTTCTGGTCAGTTATCTGAATCTTGCCCTGGCTCAGAAGGGGTTGCTTCTGCAGAACTTCAGGTATTACAATCCTCAGGACCTGTCAAGCCTTATGTATCCTACCCCTAACCTCAAGACCGGACTCTCGCTTCAAAGTACGGTATATTCTGCATGGGGCTATCTGGGTTCTGCGCGAAAGGCCGCATTTGACGGCAATGTCGTCACCCCGGGTTCATGTCACCCTCGCCAGCTGCAGGCGCTTGTGAGAATAAATACGGTGATGGGAGCCTATGATGTCGCGGAAAAGTATATCAATATTCTTGAGAAGACCTTGTTCTATCGTGGATGGGCGGAAACCATGAGGGTTTTTCTCGATAATCCTGAAGCTGTCAGAAACGATAAGGTGCTGGGAATGATGCATGCGTCTCTTCCTTTGACGGATGAGTATGCCAGATATGAGGGTATTGTAGGGGATATGAGGGACATCCATGAGGCATGCCCTGAGAATATGATCCTGTCCCAGTTCTATGAATTGTATAAGATATTGGAGGAGGCACAGCGATGAAGAGACTTCTGATGTCAATCATAACCTTGAGCTGGTTTGTCTGCTCGTGCAGCCATGAGGTTGTTCCTGAAGCACATAAGGACTTGCAGCCTTGTATATTTCCGGATTATAAGGATGTCGTCGTGCCGTCGAATATTGCTCCAATGAACTTCATCGTTGAAGAGGAGGGTGAAAAGCTTGTCCTGAAGGCTGAATATGGGGATGTTGTGGACTTTCTGGATGTCAGGGGTGGCAAGGTCTCATTTGGAAAGCGTTTATGGCGTTCGATGACGGACAATGCAAGAGGGGGAGACATCAGGTTCACAGTCTGCATTAAGATTGACGGAGTGTGGACTTCTTATGAACCTTTCACAATCACGGTGGCTGAAGATGAGATTGACCCGTATATCGCCTATAGGCTTATCCCTCCGGGATATACGATGTGGAAGGAGATGAGCATATGTCAGCGCAGTCTTGAAAGTTATAAGGAAAGCCGTATATACAGCAATCTTCAGGGAAGAGGCAATTGCGTGAACTGTCACTCTTTCCGCGACCGTGATCCGGATGACATGCTTTTCCATTTACGCTCGGAGTTAGGTGGAACATATATCTTCAGGGATGGTCAGAAGCATAAGCTTGACACCAAGACAGACCAGACTATGTCGGCATTGGTATATCCGTACTGGCATACATCCGGTGATTATGTCGCTTTTACTGTCAATATCACTAACGAGGTTGTACATACCCGGAACAGGAATGTCGTTGAGGTGGTGGACGAAAAGTCCGATGTCGTCGTGTATGATGTAGACGGCCATGAGATAGTGACCTCAGATCTGTTAAGTTCCGATGATGCTTTCGAGACATTCCCGACATTCTCTCCGGACGGCAGAAGCCTGTTCTTCTGCAGTGCGGAGGCTGTTGAGCCGATGCCGGCGAAGTTCCGTGAGGCAAGATACAGCCTGTGCAGGGTGGACTTCAATCCTGAGGACTGTTCTTTCGGCACAAAGGTGGATACGCTGTACAATGCAAGGACTGAAGGCAGAAGCGTTTCATTCCCTAGAATATCTCCTGATGGCAGATTCCTGGTGTTTGCATTGAGTGATTACGGTAATTTCTCGATCTGGCATAAGGAGTCCGACCTATATGCGGCTGATCTTGAAAGTGGTGAGATTCTTTGCCTGGATGCATTGAACAGCGATGATGTGGAGAGTTATCATTCCTGGAGTTCCAACAGCCGCTGGCTTGTGTTCAGCAGCAGAAGGGAGGACGGTCTGTATACAAAGCCTTATTTTTCATACATTGATGAGAATGGCAAGGCGCATAAGCCTTTCCTTCTTCCGCAGAAGGATCCCCGCAGGTTCTATGACTCCAGGATGTATGCGTACAATATTCCGGAATTTGTCAGCGGGAAGGTGGAGTACACTGGAAGCGAGATCGCCGGTTTTGCCCGTAATGGTGTCTCCATGAAGTTGAAATATAAAAGAAAACAGATAGAATGCAGTTCAAGACAATAGATTACAACAATGCTTCGGTGCAGATCGCTTCCGTCAGAAAGGATGGCGGAACCTGTGAGTATCATATGATGGTACACGCGTCTGTATCCGGATCTTTCGGCCAGCAGGTGGATGCAGTTCATTCTGCATTCGATGCCGCCCTGAAGAGTGAGTGTCCGCATGCAGGACCGGTGTTCATGCGCTATTTCCTGAGCGATGTCTCCAATCAGGCAGAAGTTCTGGAACATAAGCTTGAAGATCGCAGGGCATGTGCCGTCTCCGTAATCGGACAACCTCCCCTGGACGGAAGCAAGGTTGCCTTATGGGCCTATCTGGTTTCAGAAGTGGATCGGGTGTGCTGTTCAGACGGACTCTGGTCTGCAGAATATCTTGGTTACAGGCATATATGGTCCGGAAATGCCTGCGGAACAGGGGCGACATCTGAAGAACAGACCAAGATGCTTCTGGATTCATATGGAAAGGCATTGGCATCACAGGGATGTGATATTCCCGATAATTGTCTCCGTACATGGTTCTTCGTACAGGATGTGGATGTGAATTATGCAGGAGTCGTAAAAGGCAGGAAGGAACGTTTTGATGAGATGGGACTGACAAAGGAATCTCATTATCTTGCAAGTACAGGAATCGCCGGAAACAACGGGTTGAGAGATTCTGTCGTTACTCTTGATACTTATGCTGTTGCAGGAATCCCACAGGAAAGGGTCACTTATCTTAAAGGGTCCACGCATCTGAACCCGACCCACGAATACGGGGTTACATTCGAACGTGGGACATCTGTGGATTACGATGACCGCAGACATGTGCTCATATCCGGTACGGCCAGCATTGACAACCGTGGTGAGATCGTCCATCCGGGTGATGTGATGAACCAGACACTCCGCATGTGGGAAAACGTTGAGGTGCTTCTGGATGAGGCCGGATGTACATACGATGATGTCATGCATATGATCGTGTATCTTCGTGACATTGCGGACTATGCCGGGCTTAAGGCAATGTATGACGAGCGTTTCCCGGCTCATCCCAAGGTGTTCGTATGGGCTCCTGTATGCCGTCCGGGATGGCTTGTGGAGATGGAATGTATGGCAATAAAATTAAAAAAATGATATGATGAGGACTGTTATAGAACGTTTTCTGCTGGCTGTTCTGCTGGCTGTATTTACGGTTTCCTGCGGACCGGACATCAATCCGGAAGAAGAGGACCCAGCTCCTGTGGTTCCTGCTCCGGAGCCGGAACCCGAACCAGAACCGGAGCCGGAACCTGAACCGGAACCCGAGTATAACGGTATCATGGTTGTCGGAAGAAATCTCGTGGATGCGGAGGGCAAGGTAGTCAACCTCCACGGATTCGGTCAGACATATAGTCCGTTCTTCAACAACTATGCATGGGACAATTATGATGTTGCCGGATGCCTCCGTCATAATAAGTCCATGATAGACCAGGTCCTCGCCGCAGGTTGGCGTATGGATTATATCCGAATGCACATGGACCCTTACTGGAGCGATGACACGTCTAAACCTTCAGTCAGGTATGAGGGCCATGAACGCTTTTCAGAAACCCGTTTCAGGAAGTATCTGGATGAGGTGTTTGTGCCTATGGCCGAATATGCGATAAGCAAGGGGCTGTATGTGGTGATGCGACCTCCGGGAGTGTCTCCGGAACAGATATATGTCTATGACGATTATCAGACTTTCCTTTTACGTGTATGGGATATAGTTTCGTCTCATCCGAAGCTGAAGAACAACGGCAAGGTCATGTTCGAGCTGGCCAACGAGCCTATCAATATCAGAGGTACTGACGGAACATTCGGAAGTACCGGTGACGGACATTTCAAGAATGCCCAGCTGTATTTTCAGGCAATAATAGACAAGATCAGGGGAAATAAGGCACGCAACATCATCTGGGTGCCGGGACTCGGATATCAGTCACAGTATGCCGGCTTTGCCACTCATCGCTTTACCGGGGAGAACATAGGATTTGCCATACATGTGTACCCGGGCTGGTATAACAGCGATGCAGAGGTGGATCCGAACGAGAATGTCGGCGGTATAAGTGGAGGCGGATATGAGGGCTTCCAGAGAGGATGGGATGCGCAGATAAAGCCTGTCGCCGACTATGCTCCCGTAATGGTTACCGAGCTGGACTGGGCACCTGCGAAATATGACTCCTCATGGGGAAAGAGCATAACCGGCGAGGCCGGAGGCAAAGGTTTCGGAGCTAACTTCAAGTATATTGCAGACAATACCGGAAATGTCAGCTGGATGATATTCACAAGCCAGGAACTTCTCGCCCAGTTCAAGGATGTGCCGGGAACCCCAGGCAACTATACTTTCCTTAATGACCCTGAAGCATGTCCATGGCCTGTATATCACTGGTTCAAGGAATATGCCGGTGAAACCGTTCCGGAAGGGGATCTTGCCTCTTTGGAGATTACCGGTGTGGAGGATGCTTTAGAAATCAGATTGGGAGACAGCAGAAGCCTGATGGTAAAGGCGTGGTATGCGGACGGTTCCGTAGCTGCCGTCACATCCAAGGCCGTCATGAGGGTTGATGACGAGTCCGTGGCTTCGCTTTCAGGCAATAAGCTGGTTGCAAGGAAGGAAGGCACAACAAAGCTCACGGTGTCGTATACATCACAGAACGGTGTGACGAAGTCCTTGGAAGTTACTGTAAATGTCATAACACCTTTCCCTCTGACTGAAGCCATGTTTGACCCGTCCATATGGGAACAGGGTTCGTTCGACGAGGATACACGTACTCTGATAACAGGCCAGTACGGTTTCGGAGGCTGGAAGTATGCTGAGGGACTTGATCTTTCCGGTTTCAGCAAGATAACCGTCGAACTTGGAAATGATAATGACAGCCAGGTGTCGTTCCGTCTGTTCGATAAGAACAATTATTGGAGCGATCCTGCCATGTATGATTTCGGAAACTCCCGTAAGGTTGTAGTGGATCTTCACAACATGAAGGACAATAACGGCAACAGGATAAGCCCGGAACACCTTTATATCGTAGGTTTCTGGTCATTGGGCGGTAAGCCTGTTGTAATTGATAAGATAACACTTGAATAATCCCGGATACAATGAGACATCTTTTTCAGATATGCTTTTTTGCCGTGGTGCTGACTGTATCAGCGGTTTCTTGTGGCCCGGATATCAATCCGGAAGATGAGCAGGAAAACGTTGTTCCGGAGCCGGAACCGGAACCAGATCCTGAGCCGGAGCCAGAGCCGGATCCTGATCCTGAGCCGGACCCGGACCCCGACCCGGACCCTGACCCTGACCCGTCGTATGACAACCTTGCGGCCTATGACCATCTGAAGAATTATGTGAACCGTACTTCTTCTCCGGACTTCAAGCTGGGTGCCGCCATACCTGTCAATGAGTTCTTCATGAAGTCATCAATGTATGGACTGGCCGTGGAGAATTATGATGAAATGACACCGGAAAATGCTTTCAAGCATGCATCTGTCGTACGTGCCGACGGTACAATGGATTTTTCCACCGTAAGACGTACGTTGGAGGAAGCTGAGAAGGCAGGCATGACGGTTTATGGACACGCACTTGCCTGGCATTCACAGCAGTCAGATTACCTTAAGAAGGTGATCCGAGGGAAAAAGGTCGAGTTGCCGCCATCCGAAAAATATGAAGCACTATTGCTCGGGGCGGACTTCAATGATGGAAACCACCCGTTCATGGGGTGGGGAAACAATTCCACCCGATTTGTCGAGAACGGCGTCTTCAAGGTGTCCAATCCGTCAGTCGTAAACAGTTGGGAGGCTCAGTTTGCATATGATGTGACGGAACAGTTCGCCGTTGACAACGTTTATAGGCTGAACTTCAGGATAAAGGGTTCAGCCAAGGGCAAGCTGTATGCCGGCTTGCAGATAATCGACGGTTATAAGTCTGCAGGTGATTTCCCGGCGGTAGAGTTTGATACACAGTGGAAGGACGTTGAGATCAGGTGTACATGTACTGCTGCCGGAGGCAGCCGTCTGGTCTTCAGTTTTGGAGAATTTGTCGGTGATATCTATATCGACGATTTTTCTTTTGTGGATGAAGCGGCGGGATATGAATATGTGCCTTATACTGATGCTGAAAAGAGGGAAGTGCTGATAGGGGAAATGGATATGTGGATAAGAGGCATGATGGAAGCGACAGCTACCAAGGTTTCTGCATGGGATGCTGTCAATGAGGCGATTTCAGGAAGGGATGTCAATGGAGACGGATATTATGATCTGGAATCCGCCCAGTGGGGAAGTTCCAGCAACTTCTATTGGCAGGATTATCTTGGCAGCGAGGATTATGTAAGGCTTGTAATAGAGAAAGCTCGTAAATATTATGCAGAATACGGGGGTACCGCTCCGCTGAAACTGTTTATCAATGACTATAATCTGGAGTCGGACTGGGATGACAACAGAAAGCTAAGGAGCCTTATCCATTGGATTCAGGTATGGGAATCCGACGGTGTTACAAGAATCGATGGAATCGGTACCCAGATGCATATCTCATATTATGCTGACCAGAACACTCAGAGAAGCAAGGAGGAACATATTGTCAGGATGCTCCAGCTGATGGCAGATACAGGAAAGCTGGTGAAGATCTCAGAGCTTGACATGGGGTACGTCGATATGTATGGAAATGCTTTGAACGCATCTCGACTTACTGACAGTCAGCATAGGGCGATGGCGGATTTCTATGAATTCATCGTGCGCAAGTATTTTGAAATAGTTCCTCCTGCACAGCAGTACGGAATCACCCACTGGGCTCCGGTTGACCCTCCGACTGGAACATGGCGCGGTGATGAACCGGCCGGCCTATGGGACAGGAATTACAACCGCAAATACGCTTACGCAGGCTTTGCAAACGGTCTGATGGCATATTAATTGACATTTCATGGTGCTGATTAATTTTTAGTACCATGAAACGTCATTTTGAAAACTTGGCAAACAGAGTCGGCCGTGCCGTGCAGCACTGGTGGCTCATGATGCTTGCAGGCATATTATGCTTTGCTTTAGGCATCGCAGTATTCGCATTCCCTCTTGAAAGTTATGTCACATTGAGCATCCTTACAGGTGTCATCATGCTTGTCGTCGGAGCCGCACAGCTCATTGTCGCGTCCACTAGCGGAAACTATCTGACCATGCGCGGCTATATGCTGGTAGGCGGCCTGGTTGACCTGCTTCTGGGTCTTCTCCTCTGTGTGTACCCGGGTGTCACCATGGCGCTTCTCCCTGTCATGTTGGGCATCTGGATGATGTACCACTCGTTCATGATTATAGCGTTCGGAGGTGACCTTGAAACATTCAAGGTGAAAGGCTCTTTCTGGACCGTTCTTGGCGGTGTGATCCTTCTCGCGCTTTCATTCTTTGTTCTTGTAAATCCTTTCAGTGCCGGCGTTGCTGCAGTGGTAGTGCTCGCAGGAACAGGTCTGCTTGTATTGGGATTCCTGTTATGCTGGATGTCCATGATTCTGAAGGATATCCATAAGGATTACGAAAAGGAATATCCGCGTTGATTCTTCCGGATAAACTTTGCTGGAATAATTTGCGATAACGGCATCTTTCTCAGTATATATTTATTATATTTGTGAATCACAAATATAATGACACAATGAAAAAGATGCTGTTTGTTTTTATGCTGCTTTCTGTAGCATGTAGCCAGGTCAAACCCACTGACCTGAAGCTTTGGTATGATGAACCTGCCGAGCTTTGGGTGGAGGCCCTTCCGGTAGGTAACGGACGACTGGGAGCAATGGTGTTCGGTAATCCAGAAAAGGAGCACCTTCAGCTTAATGAAGAGACAGTATGGGCTGGTCAGCCGAATTCGAATGCCAATCCGAATGTTGATCCGGATGCCCTGGATGATATCCGTAAGCTTATCTTCGACGGAAAGTATAGAGCGGCTCAGGATATGGTAGATCAGAAGATATTCTTCCGTGTGAACCATGGTATGTCGTATCAGTCTGTCGGAGACCTTTTCATTGAATTCCCGGGACATGAGATTTTTGCCGATTATTATCGTGATCTTGATATTTCGGATGCAACAGCTTCCGTGAAATATACTGTTGACGGAGTGGTCTATGAGAGGGAAGTGATATCTTCTTTTGCTGATGATATTGTGGTTGTAAGACTTTCCGCTTCGGAAAAAGGTAAGCTTACATTCAATACTTCAATTACATCTCCTCATAAGAAACAGACTATCTCGGTTGAAGATGGAGATGTAGTTCTTAGAGGAACTACAGGCAATCAGGAGGGGCTCGAAGGAAAGGTCGAGTTTACAACCAGAGCAAGAGTTCTTCATAAGGGAGGTACGATGACAGCGACAGAGGACTGCCTTTCTGTTGTCGGAGCTGATGAGGCATATGTCATGGTCTCTACAGGAACCAACTTCACTGACTATAAGTCATTGACAGCGGATGCTGATAGGGAAGCTCTGGATATTCTCAATGCTGCGTCAGATAAGAATTATAAGTCAATGAAGAAGGCCCATGTGGCAGAGTATAAGGAATATTTTGACAGAGTGGAGCTTGACCTCGGTACTACTCCAGCTGCGTCAGCCACTACTGATGTAAGAGTAAAGGATTTTGCCGCCGGAGACGATCCGCAGCTTGTGGAACTTTACTTCCAGTTCGGACGTTATCTCCTTATATGCAGTTCTCAGCCTGGCGGTCAGCCGGCAAATCTCCAGGGTATCTGGGCTGATGGCCTGAACCCGGCGTGGGACAGCAAATATACAACCAACATCAATGTCGAGATGAACTACTGGCCTGCTGAGGTCACCAATCTTTCGGAACTTCATGACCCGTTCATCAAAATGGTGAAGGAAGTCGCGCAGACAGGTGCGGAAACAGCGAAGACAATGTATGGCACACGCGGATGGGTGCTCCATCACAATACCGACATATGGAGAATCACAGGACCTGTGGATTTCGCGGCGTCAGGCATGTGGCCTACAGGAGGTGCATGGTTCTGCCGTCATCTCTGGGAGCATTACCTCCACACTGGAGACGAGGATTTCCTTGCTGAAGTATATCCTGTCATGAAGGGTGCGGCTGAATTCTTTGTGGACTTCATGATTCCTGAGCCTGACCACGGATGGATGGTCGTCGCTCCTTCGAACTCTCCTGAGAATGCTTTCATGCGCGATCCAGGTGACGTGACCGTATGTGCAGGAACTACAATGGACAACCAGATGGTTTCCGAACTCTTTACAAATATCATCACAGCTTCCGCTATCCTGGATAAGGATGCCGCTTTCGCAGATTCGCTCGCAGTGCTTAAGTCGAAGATGGCTCCTATGCAGATCGGACAGCATGCACAGCTCCAGGAGTGGATGTACGACTGGGACAATCCGAATGACCACCATCGTCATGTGTCTCATCTCTATGGCCTCTTCCCTGGTAACCAGATATCTCCATGGAGAACTCCTGAACTCTTTGCTGCAGCACGTAATTCCCTTAATTACAGAGGTGACCCGGCTACAGGCTGGTCAATGGGCTGGAAGGTCTGCCTCTGGGCTCGTCTCCTTGACGGAAACAGGGCATACAAACTCATAACAGATCAACTTAGTCCAGCGGGAGGTGTAGGATTCCGTGGCAGAGGCGGTACTTATCCTAACCTCTTTGATGCCCATCCTCCGTTCCAGATTGACGGCAACTTCGGTTGTGCTGCAGGTATAGCCGAGATGATGCTCCAGAGTCATGACGGAGCTGTCCATGTTCTTCCGTCAATACCTGACAGGTGGAATGACGGTAAGGTTTCCGGTCTTGTTGCACGAGGTGGTTTCGTCGTGGATATCGAGTGGAAGGACGGAAAGATCGCTGTCCTCAAGGTCAAGTCTGAACTCGGCGGAAATCTCCGCATAAGGACAGCGGACGCTCTCTCGATGAAGAATGGAAGTGCACTTGCTGATGCGCAGGGTGAGAATCCGAATCCATATTTTGCCGTGCCGGAAGTGGCGCAGCCGATCATTTCGGAGGCTGCGGCTCTCGAGGTCACTCCTGTCGGAGATACATATCTGTATGATGTGCCGACAGCAGCAGGTAAGGAATATGTCTTTGTGGCATCCAGATAAACAATGAACAGCAACGTTCAGACTAACTCCGCCATTTCCGTAGATTGTGTGATCTTCGGATTTGACGGAGTTAATCTTAAGACCCTGCTTGTGCGTCGCCGTACAGCGGACCCCCTGTACCATGACAAGGAGCTCAAGCTTCCGGGTGCCATGATACGGGAGAACGAGACATTGCCGGAGGCGGCGGCGCGAGTTCTTGAGGGAAGTACGGGACTTAAGGGACTGTACCTTAAGCAGACGTCGATATTCTCCGATCCAAGGAGAGTCGATGAATCAGAACTCAAGTGGATCAGCCAGTATCATGGGATACATACCGTACGTGTCGTTACTGTCGGATACTATGCACTGGTGAAGCTGGATCAGGGAATGATGAACTATACAAGGAGACAGGGTGCGGTATGGGAGAATGTCGATGATATCCACCATCTTATCATGGACCATATGGACATCCTTTCGGATGCGCTTACGGTCCTGCAGAAGGAAATACTCTGGTCTCCTGTTGCTTTCCAGCTTCTTCCTAAGAAGTTCACTGTACGTCAGCTGCAGAATCTTCTGGAGGCTGTGTTCGGTATTGAAATCGACAACAGGAACTTCCGCAAGAAGCTCTTCACATCCGGAATCCTGGCTGAAACCGGGGAGATCGAACAGAATGTCAGCCACAAGCCGGCCAGACTTTATACGCTGAATAAGAGCGCCTTTGGAAAGAAGAAGTTGGATATAGTAAAAATATTCACAATTTAGGCCCTTATAATGTATTGATATGTAATGAAATAACAGTTTACTTAGCGTATTTTTGGCACAATGTGGTTGAAGTTACGTGAACATTACTTAAATTTGCATAGATATAGATGTAAATATATACATTAATAATAAGAATCACTAAAACAAATAACATGTATCTTTTAGGTTACGATATCGGAAGTTCGTCAGTCAAGGCGAGCATCGTGGATGCAGAGAGCGGAAAGTGCGCTGCATCGGCATTTTATCCAAAGTCAGAGGCTCCAATCATCGCTGTCAAGAAAGGATGGGCAGAGCAGGAACCGACCTCATGGTGGGAATATCTCAAGCAGGCTACAGCAGACATTCTTGCAGCTTCAGGAGCTGATCCTAAGGACATCAAGGCAATAGGTATCTCTTATCAGATGCATGGTCTGGTTTGTGTCGACAAGGACATGAACGTTCTCCGTCCTTCAATCATCTGGTGTGACTCACGTGCCGTACCATACGGTCAGAAGGCGTTTGATACTCTCGGACATGAGAACTGCCTTTCACATCTTCTCAACTCTCCAGGCAACTTCACTGCTTCAAAGCTCGCGTGGGTAAAGGAGAACGAGCCTGAACTCTATGCAAAGATCTACAAGATCATGCTTCCTGGCGACTATATCGCAATGAAGCTCAGCGGCGAGATCTGCACTACTGTATCAGGTCTTTCAGAGGGTATGTTCTGGGACTTCAAGGAGAACGCGGTTTCAAAGATGCTTCTTGACTATTACGGAATCGACAGCTCTCTCATCCCTGAGATCCGTCCTACATTCTCTGAACAGGGCAGGGTAAGCGCTGCAGCAGCTGCAGAGCTCGGTCTTGCAGAGGGAACACCTATCACTTACCGCGGCGGTGACCAGCCGAACAACGCTCTCTCGCTAAACGTGTTCAACCCAGGCGAGATCGCTTCTACAGCAGGTACTTCAGGCGTTGTATACGGTGTCCTCGGAGAAGTCAACTATGACGCAAAGTCACGTGTGAACACATTCGCACACGTCAACCATACAGACGAGCAGACCCGTCTCGGAGTTCTTCTCTGCATCAACGGTACAGGTATCCTCAACTCATGGATGAAGAGGAATGTGGCACCGGAGGGAATCTCATATGCGGATATGAATGATGTAGCGGCTCAGGCTCCTATCGGCAGCGCAGGCGTAAGCATCCTTCCTTTCGGAAACGGTGCGGAGCGTATGCTTGAGAACAAGGAGGTCGGTGCATCCATCCACGGAGTGAACTTCAACGTACACAACAAGTCACACCTTCTCCGCGCAGCCCAGGAGGGTATCGTATTCTCGTTCAAGTACGGTATCGAGGTTATGGAGCAGATGGGCATGAACGTAAGCAAGATCCACGCAGGTCACGCCAACATGTTCCTCAGCCCTATCTTCCGCGATACTCTTGCAGGTGTTACAGGAGCGGTGATCGACCTTTATGACACAGACGGTTCAGTAGGTGCAGCAAAGGGCGCAGGTATCGGAGCCGGAATCTACAAGGATAACAACGAGGCATTCGCTACTCTCGAGAAGCTTGCTGTCACCGAGCCTTCAGTCGCTGACGCACAGGCTTACGCTGACGCATACGAGACTTGGAAATCAAGATTATAATCAACAGATCATACTAACACTTTTTATTACACTTAAAATTATGGCAACAAAAGAATTTTTCCCTGGTATCGGTAAGATCCAGTTCGAAGGCAAGGAAAGCAAGAACCCTATGGCTTTCCGTTACTATGACGCAAAGAAGGTAGTCCTCGGCAAGACTATGGCTGAGTGGCTCAAGTTCGCTATGGCATGGTGGCACACACTCTGCGCAGAGGGTGCAGACCAGTTCGGTGGCGGTACAAAGTCATTCCCTTGGAACACAGATTCTTGCCCGGTAAAGGCAGCTAAGGATAAGGTTGACGCAGGTTTCGAGTTCATGCAGAAGATGGGTATCGAGTACTACTGCTTCCACGATGTAGACCTCGTTTCTGAGGGTGCAAACGTAGAGGAGTACGAGGCTAACCTTAAGGAGGTTGTAGCTTACCTTAAGGAGAAGCAGGCTGAGACCGGTATCAAGCTTCTTTGGGGAACAGCAAACGTGTTCGGCAACAAGCGTTACATGAACGGTGCTGCAACAAACCCTGATTTCGACGTTGTAGCTCGCGCTGCCGTTCAGATCAAGAACGCTATCGACGCTACTATCGAGCTCGGCGGTACAAACTATGTGTTCTGGGGTGGTCGTGAGGGTTACATGAGCCTTCTCAACACAGACCAGAAGAGAGAGAAGGAGCATCTTGCAATGATGCTTACCCTTGCTCGTGACTACGCACGTTCAAAGGGCTTCACAGGAACATTCCTCATCGAGCCTAAGCCAATGGAGCCTTCAAAG
>JAZNAW010000065.1:0-2354 GCA_045586745.1 Candidatus Cryptobacteroides sp. | reverse complement strand
CCGTCAATAGTCACATCGGCAAGTACATGATTTCCGTTTTTGCTTGATATAAGATAGTCGGGGCGGTAACGCAAGCCGATGGAATGGTTCTCATTGAACTGATAGTTAAGGCCGATGGTGGCTGCAAGATTGTTCGAAAGTCCTGAAAAGACAGCATTCTGGTCTACTTTCAGCAACTGTCGACCTTGCAGAGTCTCTTTGATGACTGCCTTCTGGAACCAATCATTCCTGGTATAGTTCAGCGAGCCGAAAACGTCGAAACCCTTGTATCGGTAGTTCATGTTGACTGTTTCGATCAGGTCTGTATTCTCTCCCTGATAGGTTGTAGAGCGCAAGTCGAATCCGAATCCCTCACCCTGCTTTCGGATAGTATTGATTCTGATGACAGATCTGACAGATGCATCATATCTGGATCCCGGATTCATGACTACCTCCACTGCCTTTATTTCGGTGGAATTGAGCTGTTCAAGTTCCGCATTGTCTCTTACCTGTCTTCCATTGACAAAGATAAGAGGTATTCCTTTTCCGAACACTTCGAAACTTTCATCTTTTAAAGTCACACCAGGAAGTCTTTCCAATACGTCAGTTGCTGATCCGGACTCAGCAAGCACGCTGTTCTCGATCTTTGTTACAAGGGCATCTCCATGAATCTCTGTCTTTGGAAGAGTTGCCTTGACTACAGCTTTTCCCAGAACCTCAGTGTCAGGCTCAAGCCTGATCATCTCGAGGTCGTTCAAAGCCCTGTACTGGGTTTCATATCCGATGAAGGAAATCTGAAGCCTGACTGCTTCCGGATGGGAAGCTATTATGAACCTTCCGGAAGTATCAGCTACCGCACCCTCGATATAGGTTGAGTCCGATCTTTGAAGAATGACATTGGCATATGCCAAAGGTGAATCATATTCATCTACGACTTTACCTGTGATATTTTGTGCAGATAAGGATATCGATGATACTGCCGTCAATAAGAAATACAACACGAATAGTCTTTTCATAATCTTAATTTTGCAATTATGACGAACAGATTCATTATATGTTGCAAAAAAACTCCCTCCCATAATCGAGAAGCATGTTCTCTATATGGGAGGGAGTACTTTTTTATGTCAGCTGTTTTACTGCGGACGTCTGCGCATAGGTCTCTGAGGCTCGACCTGCTTGTATTCGAAGTAGTCGAAGTCAGCATAACCCTTTACAGAAGGAGACTGTGCCCAGAGGCCGAGCATGATACCGGTGAAGTTACCGAGAGTCTCTGTGCTGAGGAATCTTGTATCACCTGTACCGACCTGCTTGAAGTCCTTGCCGTCTGTCGAATACCAGAGCATATACTGATTACGGTTTCCTGTGAGACGGAGCCATACCTTGCTGCTGTTTACAGCCACTTCCTCGACATGGTTGACAGGACCGAAGGTGTAGTTTGTTCCAACTACCCACTTGCCGCCCTTCTTCTGGAGGTAGATGTCATAGTGTCCGTTGTAGTCCATATATACTGTCATACCGGCCTTGTCTCCGTTGCTTGCCTTACCGAGCTGTACGCATGTCTCTGCCTGGAAGTCGAAATCCTCCTGGCGGAAACCTACGAATGAAGGAGAATTCTGACGCTCGTTGAGACCTTCTGCAGAACCATACATGCGGAGCTTGCCGTCTGCAACCTGATATCTCTCTGTTACCGGCTTGCGGAGCCATGACCACTTAGGTCCGAGAGGTTCGTCGAACTCGTTGCGTGCAGGATCTGCCTCAAACGGTTTCTGTGGAAGAGTAGGGACGTCCATCTTGAGGGAAATCTGACCGTTTCCGTTGACTACAGGCCATGCGTTCTTGTCCCAGCGTACAGGAGCTACGAATGTCTCGCGGCCAAGGAGGTGGATGAGTCCGCTGTTCACGCGGAAAGCGAGACATACAAGCCACCATGAACCGTCATGAGCCTCGACGAGGTCGGCATGTCCCACGCCCTGGATAGGGCTACCCTGTGCTGCAGAAGTGAAGTGTGTGAGGATAGGATTGTGCGGAGCCGGATCGTATGGTCCCTCTACATTGCGGCTGCGTGCGATGGTCTCGCTGTGCGCGAACTCCGTACCGCCTTCCGCGATCATGAGATAATACCAGCCGTCCTTCTTATAGATATGCGGCGCCTCAGGGTAACGTCCACCCATGCCGTTCCATACCACCTTAGGCTCTGTGAGGATCTCGCCTGTGTCAGGATTGATCTGGCTGATCATCACGCTTGTTCCTGTCGAACCGGTGTACCAGCACTTGCCGTCCTCATCCCAGAAGAGCGAAGGATCGATACCGCCCATTGCCACAGGAATAGGGTCTGACCACTCTCCGGCAGGATCTTCAGCGGTCACGATGAAGTT
>JAZNAW010000064.1:0-51292 GCA_045586745.1 Candidatus Cryptobacteroides sp. | reverse complement strand
GACGAAGTAGATTGTGGGAGGGGCCGGAGTGAGCAAAGCGAACGGAGTCCTCCGCAATCACTATCATCCTCCCGGTGCAACCATATATATAGAAAAGAGACTGACTAATCACAGTCATATTGACTTTTTAGTCAGCCTCTTCTTTTCACACCAACCAACCATTAACAACCATTATCCATGGTCTTTATTCTCTGCTGTGGGAAGTTTCGGTTCCCAACAGATAACTGTCCTTATATCCTCCGAAGTCCACGACGATCTTCTCAAATACTATACCCGGATCAAGAGGTTCGATCACAAGTTCGTATATCGAAGCCTTTTCGGCAGGGAGTTCAAGATCTATCTTCTCAATTGCCACTCGGCGCGCTACAGTCGGATAATATATGGTATGGATATTCTCAGGCTTCTCGTTCAGTCTTTCGTTGAAGCAACGCTCGACTGAAGGAGCTCCCTTGAAACCTACTCTGTAGCTATGACCCTGCTCATCATGGAAAGCGAGTGTCGACTTCGTTGCAACATGTACGGTAACATTCTTCACCCCCTCAGGAATCTCCATCTTATATGTAAGACTTGCACCCTCTACCGGTACATCATATGGGAAGAGCGCGACGCCACCAAGAGTACGTCCCATATCCTCGATGAGCTTCCACTCACCTTCAGCAGAATTCTGCTTCGAATAGATATGCGGAGCCTCTATGACCACCTGGCCTGCAGGATCATATGCAAATACGAATCCTGACGGAAGCGGATCCGACTCCTCGATGCGGAAGATTGAAGGAAGTGTATCCTCTCTGAAGCTGTCATTCCACATACGGTAACCGATATGTTTCTGGATCATCATGTTCTTCCACTTTCCGCCAGCCATCTCATTGTTGTACTGGTTATGAAGGAACTTGTCACGTGCAAAACATGCCTCCACCTTGTCAGCCCAAACATTGGCAGCCGGATCATTGGCCTTGTACAGAGCATGGTTCATGGCCTGTGCATAGTACATTTCATAAATATTGGCCATTGCCTGTACAGGGAAAAGAATAAGCTGGAAATAAGCATCCTTCATTTCTTCTGGAAGTGTCATGTACTGGCGGAGAGCCTCAGCCTCAAGCTTCAGGTACTCGTCAGAAACCTGCTTCCACTCCCCTGTTTCCAGGTTGTATGTGTTACGGTCAAGCATCTCGGCCGTAATTCTGCCGTTGTACTTGCTGTACAGATTGAGAATACGGGCTGCCTCTGCTGCCTGATCTTCACCGAACTGCTGCCTGCAGAAGTCAACGGTGTGCTCCTTGAGGTTGTCAGCTGTATATTTCGTCGGATTCCATGCAAGGTCAAGGAAAAGAGTGATAGGATATTCCATAGGCTTGAGGTCACCTACGTTAAGAACCCAGAGACGGTCGATACCATACTCATAAGTAAGCTGCATCTGCTCCCAGAGATTCTGTACAGGAGTGACATTCTGCCATTTTGAGTTACGTGGAGCGCCTACATAGTCAACATGGTAGTACATGCCCCAGCCGCCTTTACGCTTGCGTTCTTCCGCATTAGGGACCTTTCTGATATCGCCCCAGTTGTCGTCAGAAATAAGGATCATGACATCATCCGGAACCCTCAGACCCTTGTCATAATATTCCTGAACCTCCTTGTAGAGCGCCCATACCTGAGGTGTCTGATCAGCCGGCTTCTTAGTCACCTGACGGATGATCTTACGCTGGTTGTCGATGATGTTCTCAAGAAGCGCAAGGTCTGCCTCCTTACTCATGGCAGCATCACCGTCACCGCGCATACCGATCGTGATAAGATCTTCTGTATGCTGGGCTCTCTCGATACCTTCACGGAAGAACTGGTCGAGAACCTTCTTGTTGGTATTATAGTCCCAAGGACCTGTGCTGCGGCGTCTGCGAGCCCATTCCTGGTGGTTCCTTGCCATAGGCTCATGGTGAGAAGTACCCATGATGATACCCATCTCGTCTGCAGTCTTGCTGTTCTCAGGATCGTCAGCGTAGAATGCCCAGTCCCACATCGCAGGCCACATGAAGTTACCGCGGAGACGGAGAATGAGTTCAAATACCCTCTCATAGAAATGGTGGTCACCATAATTGGTTCCATATGTATGCTTCACCCAACCTGTGAGGCACGGTGCCTCGTCATTAAGGAAGATACCGCGATACCGGACAGCAGGCTCACCGGCAGTATATGAACCACGGGCGATGGAAAGGTTGTCCTGCCTTGCCACAGGCACGTCAGCCCAGTCATACCAAGGAGAAACACCGATCTGCTCGGAGATCTCATAGATGCCATAGACAACACCTCTGCGGTCGCTGCCGGCAATCACCAATGCCTCGTCAACGCCCTCAACCGGCGATGCAACTGTCTGTATCAGATACTTCTCGTTGCATCCGACAAGCTCCGAAACATCAAACTTTCCGGCACTTGTCATTTCCTTGATCAGCGGTGATTCCAATGAGCCGATGATGATCGTGCTCTTGGCTGTCGGCTTATGAGTCAACGCAGGCCTTCTTCCGGTAACGCGCTGAAAGTCGTCCGCAAGATTGTCTGCAGCACGTAGAATCGCCGTGTTTTCTGTAGGAGAAACGACAATCGCAACCGGATTCCCATCTTCAACCAGAGTGAAGCGGTCAGATGACACCACCGGAAGCGTTGCCTTGGGGTGGTCGATCGCCTGTGCAGAAATGACCAATGTCAATGCCGCAAGGCTCAATAAGGTTTTCAGTGTGTAATGTTTCATAAATATGCGTAAATTTATAGTCCTTCTTTACCGATTACAAATTTATCACTTAATACGCAAAAACACATTTATCATTGTTGCAAATCCTATCATATTTGAGACAAAACTCATTATTATTTCATACTTTTGGAAAGTATATTTACATTTGCATATATATACCACATAATATACTGCCAAACACTGATGAAAAACATCTACACCCCATCTGACCGTCCTAATACGCGTATAGATGTCGCTGATATACTCAGGGGAATTGCAATTGCCGGAATAATCCTGATCCACTTCCAGGAGCAGATGAACTTCTTCCTGTTTCCAGAACCGAAGAACGAATTCTGGGCAAACATGAACACCGCCGTATGGGATACGGTATTCTTCCTTTTTGCAGGGAAGATGTATGCCATATTCTCGATCCTGTTCGGACTCAGTTTCTACATCCAGCATGACAATCAGGCCCAGAAAGGAATCGATTTCAGACCTCGTTTCGCATGGAGAATGGTACTCCTTATGCTTCTCGGACTGTTTGACCTGCTCTTCTACAACGGAGACATCCTCTTCCTCTATGCAGTATGCGGATTCCTCGTAATCCCTCTGATCAGGGCAAGCGACAAGGTGGTCTGGTTCTTCATCATCCTTATGCTGATACAGCCTGTCGAACTCGTATATTTCGTGCTGGGACTCATTGACCCGTCTACAATGCCCCTGAATCTGGGCAGCGGAAAATGTTATGGAGCCCTGATAGCATCACAGTCTGAAGGAAACATCATTGATGTGGCGGTCGCAGGCATAAGGTACGGACTCCCTGCAAACTTCCTCTGGGCCATCGAAAACGGACGCATGACCCAGAACATACTTTTCTTCCTGACCGGCATCATGCTTGGCCGCACAAGACTGTTCTACAACGAGGGGAACAACCTCAGGACATGGAAGAAGATACTCTGGGGTTCGGTTGCCGCCTTCGCGGTACTCCTGCCTCTTTACTACTGGCTGCCGGGGCTTTCGGAGTCTCGTTGCGTTGCCAACAGTCTTAATGTCGCACTGAACATGTGGAAGAATCTCGCAATGATGTTCTTCATTGTCGCAGGCGTCACTCTCCTGTATTACAACACATCGGCAAAAGGCTGGCTCATGAAGATCGCCCCATACGGCAGGATGAGTCTCACCAACTATCTGACCCAGTCCATTTTCGGTGCGATGCTCTTCTACAACTGGGGATTCGGCCTTTTCCGCCACTGCGGACATACTGCCGACCTGGCAATTGCAGTAGCATTCATCGCTCTGCAGTTCATGTTCTGCACATGGTGGATGAAGCACCACAAACGCGGACCGTTCGAACAGCTTTGGTACAACGCCACATGGATAAACACAAAGAAAAACAAATAAATCCTGAACATATGAAATTCATCAGAACAGCATGCATCGCGGCGATGATGGCCGTATCAGCAGGCGCATCCGCACAGATTCCGGTGCAGATGGAAAGCTTCAGCGTCAAGGACGTGACGCTGTCTCAAAGTGCATTCAAGCATGCGGAAGACATGGACATCAGATACCTTCTGGGCATAGATCCTGACCGTCTTCTCGCACCATACCTGAAGGAAGCCGGCCTTGAGCCAAAGGCGGAGAATTACACGAACTGGGAGAACACCGGTCTTGACGGGCACATCGGAGGACATTATCTCTCTGCTCTCTCATACATCTACGCATCAACCGGACATCCTGAAATCAAGGTGCGCCTCGATTACTTCATTTCGGAGCTGAAGAGATGTGCCGACGCCAGCGGAGACGGCTATATCAGCGGCGTCTCCAACGGCCGGAAGGTATGGAAGGAGATTTCCGAAGGCGACATCAGGGCGTCTTCCTTCGGACTTAACGACGGATGGGTACCGCTCTACAACATCCACAAGACTTTCGCCGGTCTCCGTGACGGATATCTCATCTACGGCAGCGAAGACTGCAGGGAGATGTTCATAGGGCTCACAGACTGGATGTACAGGCTGACGCAGAATCTTACGGACGACCAGCTCCAGGGAATGCTTGCCAGCGAACACGGCGGACTCAACGAGGTATTCGCTGACGCTGCAGCCATCAGCGGTGACAGCAGATTCATGGATCTGGCGAAGCGATTCTCCCACAAGAGGGTGCTCGAACCTCTCCTCAAGGGGGAAGACCACCTTACCGGCATGCATGCAAACACCCAGATTCCAAAGGTCATAGGATACAAGAGGATCGCTGACCTTGAAGGAAATGCCGACTGGGACAAGGCGGCGCAGTTTTTCTGGGAGACAGTCGTGGACAACCGGAGCATTACTATCGGAGGAAACAGCGTAAGGGAGCATTTCCACCCTGCAGACGACTTCTCAAGCATGCTTGAAAGCGAGCAGGGGCCTGAAACATGCAACACATACAACATGCTCAGGCTCACCAAGATGCTCTATGAGACTACCGGCAACACCCACTACATGGACTATTACGAGCGTGCCGTATATAATCATATCCTGTCTACAATCAACCCTGTCCAGGGAGGATTCGTATACTTCACCCCTATGCGCTCCGGCCATTACAGAGTATACTCACAGCCTCAGACAAGCTTCTGGTGCTGCGTCGGTTCAGGTATGGAGAACCATGCAAGATACGGAGAGATGATTTACTCACACAAGGGCGACGAGGAACTTTTCGTGAACCTCTTCATTCCTTCTGTAGTCCAGTGGGGCAATACTGTAGTCGAGCAGACTGGAAATTTCCCATCGGAAGAGTCTACAACTCTCATCATCAATCCGGAAAAGTCAAGGAAGTTTACAGTAAGCATCAGAGTTCCTGAATGGTGCGCAGATATGACTGTAAAGGTTAACGGACAGGAGGTAAAGGCAAATAACGAAGGAGGTTTCGTGAAGATCGGCAGAAAGTGGTCAAAGGGTGACAGGATCGATGTTTCTCTCCCTATGTCACTCAGAGCAGTCTCACTTCCGGACAAGTCTGACAACTACTCTTTCATGTACGGTCCTGTAGTACTTGCCGCAGAGATCGGAAGACAGGAACAGCTGGGCATGTATGCAGACGACAGCCGCGGAGGTCATATCGCTGCCGGAAAGCAGCTTCCGCTTCAGGACATGCCTGTCATCGTAGGAGACAAGGACAACCTGCTTGCAAACATATCGAAGGTAGAGGGCAAGCCTCTTACATTCCATCTGGACGGTACAGCTCCTTCAAAATATGAAAAGGGCATGACACTGGTTCCGTTCAGCGGACTCCACGAGTGCCGCTACATGGTCTACTGGCCGGTTCTTTCAGAAGCCCAGTGGCAGGAAAGGCTGGCAAGACAGGAAATGGAAGAGAAGGCAAGAATGGCTCTGGAGGCTATCACAGCCGACAAGGTCACATGCGGAGAGCAGCAGCCGGAGAGCGACCATTTCTTCAAGATGGAGAACAGCATGAACGGCGACCATAACGGACGTCACTGGAGAGCTGCCAGGACCGACGGATGGTTCAGTTATGTCATGGGCACCAAAGGGAACGAAGTTCAGAACCTCCGTATCGTATGTACAGGAAGAGAGGGTTCAGAGGCTGTCGTAATGATGAACGGAACTGAAGCAGGACGCTTCAGAACTGTTACGGCAAACACTGAAGAGACCCACTTCATTCCGGTTCCTGCGGATATGATAAACGCAGAGACCATCACAGTATCGATCCGTTGTGCCGACGGAAGAATGACACCTATGGTATATGAGGTAAGACTTACAAAGGAATAACTTTCTGTTAATTTTTAATTCTTTTCAAGATGAAGCGTCATCTGGCAACTGCAATTTTACTTTCTGTCTTCTGTCTTGCGGCAGGAGCGCAGAACAGTGATACTGAACACAGGTTCAGGGACACTTCCCTATCGTTTGAGGAACGTGTCGAGAGTCTCATTTCAATCCTGACCACTGAAGAAAAGGTAGGTCTCATGATGAACAAGGCCGTTTCCGTCGACAGACTCGGAATCCCTTCATACAACTGGTGGAGCGAGGCATGCCACGGAGTCGTGAAGGCAGGATATACCGTATATCCGCAGCCTATCGGAATGGCAGCCGCATTCAATCCTGAAATGATCTACAATGTGTTCTCCCAGGTTTCAGACGAGGCGCGCGCCAACTGGAACCGTTCTGAAAGGGAATACAATGTGCCTATGGGTGCAATAAACTATCCCGGCAATCCTGAACTCACCTTCTGGTGTCCTAACGTGAACATCTTCCGTGACCCGAGATGGGGACGAGGTCAGGAATCATACGGAGAGGACCCATACCTCAATTCGATTCTCGGAGTCCAAAACGTACTGGGAATGCAGGGAAATGACGACAAATACTTCAAGACCCATGCATGCGCAAAGCATTATGCGGTACACAGCGGGCCGGAGCCATTGCGCCATTCATACAATGCATCCGTGTCGATGCGCGACCTCTGGGAGACTTATCTCCCTGCATTCAAGGCCCTCGTGCAGAAGGGAAACGTACGCGAGGTGATGTGTGCATACAACAGATATGAAGGCGAACCTTGCTGCAGCAGCGACCGCCTTCTTGTGGATATCCTCCGCCGCAAGTGGGGATTCGACGGTATCGTCCTCACTGACTGCGATGCAATCAACAACTTCTACAACAAGCGTCAGCACGGCACTCATGCCGGACCTCTTGAGGCATCCGTAGATGCTGTACTTAACGGTACGGACCTTGAGTGCGGAAGAGTATTCCAGGTGCTTGGCGAAGGACTTGAGAAGGGACTTATCAAGGAGGATGTTCTCGACGACCACCTCCGCAGGACACTCTACGGCCGTTTCGAGCTCGGTATGTTCGATCCAGCAGAAATGCTCCCATGGGCAGGCATCACACCTGACGTCATCAGCAGCGAAGAACATCATCAGCTCGCAATCCAGGCAGCAAGAGAGTCCATGGTTCTCCTTGAGAACAAGGGTGGCATTCTTCCTCTGTCAAAGAATATGAAGAAGATTGCAGTCGTAGGTCCGAACGCCCATGATGCGGCCCTTCTTGACGGAAACTATGCGGGCTCCCCTACTCCGGAACATCAGGCATCTCTCCTTGACGGCATCAGGAAGGCCGTACCGGGAACTGAAATATATTATAATCAGGCATGTCCTCTCAACGACACCATTGTCACTGTAACCCACCTTCCTGAATTCAACGACGGAAAGGGTGTATATGTCGAGTTCTACAACAACAAGAACCTCGAAGGCACACCTGATGTGACAGGATATTACGACAAGCTTAACTTCTCGACCTTCGGTGCATACGGATTCGCTGACGGAGTCAATACTGAAGACCTCTCTATCCGTGTGACAGGAAAATACACAGCCACATTTACCGGCGTGATGAGATACAGCATCAATACTGACAACGGATACACTCTCAAGATAAACGGAGAGACTGTGGAGCAGCCGGCTTCAGGAAGCGGAAGAGGCGGTCGAGGCAGAGGAACCGAGTACAAGTCGTTTGATGTCGTAAAGGGTCAGACTTATGACATAATGATCGAATACAGAAGAGGAACTGACCATTTCGCGACATTCCGCGCAGACATATGTGAACGTAATCCTGTTGAGTACGAGACACTTGCCAAAGATGTTGCTGACGCAGACGTCATCATCGTGATAGGAGGTATTTCTGCTCAGATGGAGGGAGAAGGCGGCGATAAGGCTACTATTGAACTCCCTGAAGTACAGCAGCGCCTGATCCGTGCAATGCATGCTACAGGTAAGCCCGTAGTTGTAATCAACTGTTCCGGTTCCGCTATAGCATACGGATGTCTTGCAGATCAGTATGACGCACTCATCCAGGCATGGTATCCTGGTCAGGGCGGTCCGCAGGCACTGGCAGAGGTCATCTTCGGCGACCACAACCCGGGCGGTAAGCTCCCTGTGACATTCTATGCTTCGAACGACGACCTTCCTGATTTCCTGGACTACAGCATGGAGAACAGGACATACAGATACTTCCGCGGAGTACCGCAGTATGCATTCGGTTATGGACTCTCTTATACTACTTTCGAGGTTGGAAAGGGCAAGATATCCAAGAAGTCAATGAAGGCTGACGGTTCTGTCACAGTGACCGTCCCTGTGACAAACACAGGCGACCGTGAAGGAACAGAGACTGTCCAGGTATACGTCAAGGCTCTCGACTATGCAGATGCATCCATCAAGGACCTGAAGGGCTTTGCAAAGCTCAGCCTAAAGCCAGGCGAGACAGCAAAGGCCGAGATAGTCCTCAACGGAGAGTCTTTCCAGTACTATGACCCGTCTATCGACGAACTTTCTACCCGTCCGGGAAGATATCAGATCCTCTACGGTACATCGTCTATGGATAAGGATCTCAAGACTTTGGAATTTGAAGTAAAGTAACACTAAAAACTCATACATGAAAAGGACAATCATTTCAATCTTCTGCGCAATCTGCCTGCTGACTGCGGCTGATGCACAGACAAAGAAGAGTCCGGTCGTATTTGACGCATACGAATGGGACTTCGGTACAATTGAAGCGGCTGAAGGTACGGTAGCACATACCTTTACCTTTACCAACAAGTCAAAGGAGGCTGTAAAGATCGACAGAGACATCCCTAGCTGCGAATGCGTAAGGGCTTTCTATGAAGACATCACAGTCGCTCCAGGCGAAACTGCTGAAGTAATGATAACATTCGCTCCGAAGAAGGAGAACGGCAAGAGCAACCGCAGAGTCGAGCTCGTCGACAAGGACGGAAACACACTTGCATCTCTTTCTGTAAAGGCTGATGTAATGCATACTGAAGGCGGCAACGACCTCGAGAGGAACTATCCTTACAGAGACCACACCCTCTCCTATGCAGAGCGTACAGAAAACCTCATCTCCCTCCTTACCCCTGAGGAAAAGGTAGGACTCATGATGAACAAGTCTGTTTCTGTAGACCGTCTCGGAATCGAGTCATACAACTGGTGGAGCGAGGCTTGCCACGGTGTACGTCAGAGCGACTATACCGTATATCCTCAGCCTATCGGTATGGCGGCTGCATTCAACTCGCAGCTCGTGTACGATGTGTTCTCTGAAGTATCTGACGAGGCCCGTGCCAACTGGAACCGTTCGGAGCGCGTGTACAACGTGCCTATGGGCGTCATCAATTATCCTGGTAACCCTGAGCTTACCTTCTGGTGTCCTAACGTGAACATCTTCCGTGACCCAAGATGGGGCCGTGGTCAGGAGACATACGGTGAGGATCCATACATGAACGCTGTTCTCGGAGTCCAGAACGTACTCGGAATGCAGGGTAACGACGACAAGTACTTCAAGACACATGCATGTGCAAAGCATTATGCAGTTCACAGCGGTCCGGAGCCTCTCCGTCACTCTTACGATGCATCAGTATCAATGCGTGACCTCTGGGAGACATATCTCCCTGCATTCAAGGCCCTCGTACAGAAAGGAAACGTACGTGAGGTGATGTGTGCATATAACCGCTACGAAGGTGAGCCTTGCTGTACAAGCGACCGCCTCCTCGTTGACATCCTCCGCAGAAAGTGGAACTATGACGGTATCGTCCTCACAGACTGTGACGCGATCAACAACTTCTACAACAAGGGTCAGCACGAGACTCATCCGGGACCGCTTGAGGCATCTGTAGACGCAGTCCTTAACGGTACTGACCTTGAGTGCGGAAGAGTATTCCAGGTTCTTGAAGAAGCCCTCGAGAAGAACCTCATCACAGAATCTGTCCTTGATGACCACCTCCGCAGGACACTCTACGGACGTTTCGAGCTCGGTATGTTCGACCCTGCTGACATGATTCCTTGGAAGAATCTTGGTCCTGAAGTGATCAGCAGCGAATCAAACCATCAGACTGCGATCCAGGCTGCCCGTGAGTCAATGGTACTCCTCCACAATGACGGTATCCTTCCTCTTGCAAAGAACCTCAGGAAGATTGCAGTCGTAGGTCCTAACGCAAACGATGCCGCCCTTCTCAACGGTAACTATGGCGGAACCCCTACAGCAGAGCATACTTTCACACTTCTCGACGGCATCAAGGCAGCTGTCCCTGGTACAGAGGTATACTACAACCAGGCATGTCCGCTTACTGAGGGCTACGAGACCATCTCTTACCTCAAGGACTTCAATGAGGGTAAGGGTATCTATGTAGAGTTCTACAACAATAATGAACTTGAAGGCGAGCCAGCCGTTACAGGATATTATGACAGCGCACTTAACTTCTCTACATTCGGAGCATATGGTTTCGCTGATGGAGTAAGCACAGACAAGATTTCAGTACGTGCAACCGGTAAGTTCACTGCACCATTCACAGGTGAGATGAAGTATGCTCTTTCTTCAGACAACGGATATGTGTTCAAGATCAACGGTGAGGTATTCGAAGAAGGCAAGCCTACAGCACGTCGCTTCGGCTTCAGAAGAGGTGTCGAATACAAGTCTTTCAATGTAGTTGAAGGCCAGACTTATGACATCGTGATCGAGTACAAGAGAGGCACAGGCAACTTCGCAATGCTCAACGCAGACATCTGCGAGCGCAGACTCATCCAGTTCGATGATGTGGCTAAAGACGTAGCTGATGCTGACGTGATCATCGTTATCGGCGGTATCTCCGCACAGCTCGAGGGCGAAGGCGGTGACAAGGCCGACATCGAGCTCCCTGAGGTACAGCAGCGCCTCATCCGCGCAATGAAGGCTACAGGCAAGCCGGTAGTTGTAGTTAACTGCTCAGGCTCCGCTATCGCATTCGGAAGCGTGAAGGGCCAGTATGACGCACTCCTCCAGGCATGGTATCCTGGACAGGGCGGTTCCCAGGCTCTTGCAGAAGTGATCTTCGGCGACTATAACCCGGGCGGCAAGCTCCCTGTGACATTCTACGAATCTACAGCCGATCTTCCTGACTTCCTTGACTACAGCATGGAGAACAGGACATACCGTTACTTCCGCGGAGTACCGCAGTATGCATTCGGTTATGGTCTCTCATATACTGCTTTCGAGGTTGGCAAGGGTAAGATCTCAAAGAAGTCAATGGATGCTGACGGTTCTGTAACAGTGACAGTTCCTGTAACCAATACAGGTGACCGCGAAGGAACAGAGACCGTTCAGGTTTATGTAAAGGCTCTTGACTATGCTGACGCATCGATCAAGGACCTGAAGGGATTCGCAAAGCTCAACCTCAAGCCAGGTGAGACAGGTAAGGTTGAGATCGTCCTCAACGGCGAATCATTCCAGTACTATGACCCTTCTATCGACGAACTTTCTACCCGTCCGGGAAGATATCAGATCCTCTACGGAACATCTTCTCTTGACAAGGACCTCAAATCAATCGACTTTGTCGTGAAGTAAGATTGCATAATACATGATAATGATGGCCGGAATCTTTGGTCTGTCTGATTTTTACATTAACTTTGTAGGAAACAGATACTGACATGAAAAAGATTTTGGCCATCATTGTTTTCACATTGTTCTGCACATGCGCATCGGCACAGTTTCCTAAAGGATATGAGGAGAAGACAGCCAAGCTGGCAGAAAACCTCGTAAAATGCTCGAAGGAAGGCAGTTACAACAAGACATACCATGCTCTGCGAAAAATCCAGAAGTATGAGTTCAGACTTCAGAAGGACCAGCTGGTGACCTTTTATACAGACATACATGAAGCTGTATCCGATGCATGCGACAGACATGGTATCGATGAAAAGGGAAAGGGTGAGATGAAGGTGATAATCGACGCTCTCTTCTCCGACAATCTTAAAGAGGCCGTAAACAACTGACAAGACACTTTCAATGGTTAACATTTACTGCGTCAACACGAAGACAACCAAGGTCTTTCCTGAAGGGACAACCTTGATGGACATGCTTCAAGAATTCGATTTCGAGAAGCCTTATCCCATACTCTGCGCCAAGGTGAACAATGTAAGCCAGGGCCTCAAATACAGGGCATTCAACAGCAGGCAGGTCGAGTTTCTGGACTACACCTCATATTTAGGCAGAAGCGTATACTGCAACTCGCTATGCTTCCTTCTCTGCAAGGCTGCAAGGGACGTCTTCCCTGGCAGTCGTGTAGTTATCAGAAGGCCTATTTCAAAAGGTTATTACTGCACCATACTCAAGAGTGACTCCACATATGTCACTGCTGACGACCTTGAGAAGATCAAGGACCGCATGCGTGAAATCGTGGATGCCGACATGCCGTTCCGAAGACATGAAGTCCGGACTGATGAGGCGATGGAAATATTCTGCAATCAGGCATATGACGACAAGGTAAGACTCTTGAGTTCGACAGGAGAAGTATATGTGAACTACTATACCCTGGACGGGACTCCTGACCATTATTATGAAGCCCTCCTTCCCAGTACAGGTTACATGAAGGTCTGGAGCCTTGACATGTACCGCGACGGGCTTCTGCTCCGTGTTCCGAACAGGCACAAGCCGGAAGAACTTGCACCGTTCTTCGAGCAGCCTAAGACTTTCGAGGTATTCTCTGAAAATCAGAAATGGAACCGCATAATGGGACTGGATAATGTGGGTGACGTCAATCTCGCATGCGAATCGGGACAGGCTGGAGACCTTATCAAGATTGCGGAGGCCCTTCAGGAGAAGAAGATCGTACAGATAGCCGAAGAAATTGAAAGACGCGCCAATGATCCGGAAAACCCTGTGAGGCTCGTCCTGATAACAGGGCCAAGCAGCAGCGGCAAGTCTACATTCTGCAAGCGCCTGAGCATCCAGCTGAAGGCCTGCGGCATACGCCCGGCATCATTCTCCACAGACGACTATTTCGTCAACAGGCTCGACACTCCGCGGCTTCCGGACGGAGGATTTGATTTCGACAACTTCGAGACAGTCGACCACAGATACCTGCAGAGCGATGTGCTGAAACTGCTCGCAGGAGAGGCTGTACATGTGCCTGAATTCAACTTCGTGACAGGATTGAGGGAATTCAACGGCAGGATACTGAAGCTTCAGCCGGGTTCCGTACTTATCATCGAAGGTATACATGCCCTTAATCCAAGGCTTACCGACATGATCGATGATTCATTGAAATACAGAATATTCATCAATACCATCACCAGCATATCGCTTGATGACCACAACTGCATTCCTACAAGCGACAACCGTCTGCTGAGACGCATTGTCCGTGACTACAACAAGGGTGCGTTCACAGCACAGGAATCCATCAGACAGTGGCCTAATGTGCGCAGTTCTGAAGTACAGTGGATATACCCGTATCAGGAAACTGCGGATGCGCTCTTCAACTCCGCATACCTCATGGAATTCGCCGTACTCAGGGCTCATGCCGAACGGATACTTATGACTGTTCCAAAGAACTGTCCGGAATACAGCGAAGCGCATAGACTGAAGAAGTTCCTGAGTTACTTCACTCCAGTTTCTGACAAGGATGTTCCGGCAACCTCACTTATCCGCAGTTTCATCGGAGGCAGCAGCCTGTAAATTTAATTATCATATGTATCGAGAAATCAACACGAAGGCAGGCCTGAAGGCTTTGTTCAGCAGAAAGGGTACCATAAGTCATGTAGCTTTTCAGGACATGGACTTCCGTCCTTTTGCCGAGGTCGCTTCGGAATGCTGGTATGAAGACTGCATATTCCTGGGTGGCGAAGGCGTAAGCATGCTTCGCCCCAGGATGGATACCCGATGCATGGTATTCCCTTCTTTCAGGGATTTCCCTTTCAGCCCGTTTACAGGACATCTGTACAACGCTTCAAGCCTCTACAAGGGATACGTTCCGGGAGATCCGGAATCCTATAAGGACACCTACGACAGCAAGGTCTATGAGCATTATCTTGCTGCAGGCAAACAGGCCACAGGCGTAAAGGAGACGCTTGCAAGGATCCTGCACGACAGGTCGATGAATGATGCCATGCATGATTTCCTGAAAGACATCCCGGAAAGAGACATTGTCGGCATCATGGGAGGACATGGTCTTTCCAGAACAGACGAGTGTTACAGAAAGGTCGTAATCACCAGCAAGAAGCTCACGGAAGCTGGATGTCTGATGGTAAGCGGAGGCGGTCCGGGAGCAATGGAGGCGACACATCTGGGCTCATGGCTTGCAGGAAGGGATGATTCCACGGTAGAAGAATCTCTGGCCATCTTGTCGTCTGCACCTTCATATAAGGACAATCTATGGCTGGATACGGCGTTCAAGGTAATGGAACGTTATCCTGATTCAGACCATGTGAGTCTCGGCATACCGACATGGCTGTACGGTCATGAACCTGCAACGCCGTTTGCCACACATATCGCGAAGTACTTCGACAACAGCACCAGAGAAGACAATATAATAACCATCGCCAAAGGTGGAATAATATATTCGCCGGGAAGCGCAGGTACGATGCAGGAGATTTTCCAGGACGCCGTACAGAACCATTATCTGAGCTTCGGATACGCAAGTCCGATGGTATTTCTTGGAAAGGAGTTCTGGACGGAAGAAATGCCTGTATACAGGCTCATGGAGCACCTTATAGAAAAAGGCAAGTATAATAACCTCATACTGCACCTCACGGATTCCGTCGAGGAGACTGTAGAAAAGATAAATGAATTCCGTAATAATCAATGACACTATGAAAAGAAACCTTCTCACTGTCATGGCAATCCTCATTGCTGCCGTGACATATGCACAGCCCCAGGTCGGAGACTGGGCTAAGTTCAACAGGTATCATGAAGCGAACAAGGAAGTGAAAGAAGCTCCGCGCGTAGTCTTCATGGGCGACTCCATTACAGATTATTGGGTAAATGCCGACCCTGACTTCTTTACTTCCAACAATTTCCTTGGGAGAGGCATTTCCGGTCAGACTACAGCCCACATGCTTGTCAGATTCAGAAGAGATGTGATAGACCACCATCCAAAATATGTAGTCATCCTTGCCGGAACAAACGATGTCGCAAAAAACCTCGGAGATATCGCTCCCGAGAACACGCTCGGTAACATAATTTCGATGTGTGAGCTCGCCAGGGCCAACAAGATCAAGCCTGTCATATGCTCCATCCTTCCATGTGACCGTTTCTACTGGCGTCCGGAAGTTACCGGCCAGGCACAGGAGATCGTGAAGCTAAACGCTCTTCTCAAGGAATACGCAAAGTCTGCAAAGATTCCTTATGTCGACTACCATTCTGTAATGAAGAACGAAAATGACGGTCTTCCAAAGGAATACGCCGAAGACGGATGCCATCCTACAAAGGCCGGCTATGAAGTCATGGAAGACATCATAATTAAATATCTCTAAATCAAACACCATGATTTACAACAAAATCGGAAAAACCAGGTTAACTGTTTCCAATCTCGGTTTCGGAGCATCATCTCTTGGAGGTGTGTTCCGTGGAATTGATGAAGGCGAAGCTGTCAAGGCTGTATTTACAGCAGTCGAAAATGGCATCAATTTCATCGATGTATCGCCTTATTACGGACATCTTAAGGCAGAAACTGTACTTGGAAAGGCTCTGAAGGATATCCCGCGTGACAAGTTCATTCTTTCCACAAAAGTAGGCCGATACGGAAAGGACGGTGTGAACACATGGGATTATTCAGGTCGTAGAGCGACCGAGAGCGTCTATGAAAGCATGGAAAGGCTTAACGTGGATTACATTGACCTTATAAATGTCCATGATGTCGAATTCGCAGATCTGAATCAGGTAGCACAGGAGACGCTCCCTGCCCTGGTCGAACTCAGGGAAAAGGGAGTTGTGGGACATGTGGGCATCACCGACCTGCAGCCGGAGAATCTGAAATGGCTTGTCGAGAACACTCCGGAAGGAACAGTTGAAAGCATCCTGAACTTCTGCCATTATTGTCTTAACGATGATCTTCTGCTGGATTATCTGGACTTCTTTGAGGAAAGAGGAATCGGAATCATAAATGCATCTCCTCTTTCAATGGGTCTGTTATCTCAGAGGGGCACTCCGGACTGGCACCCGGCACCGGAAGAACTCAAGGCGGCATGTGCACGTGCAGCAGCATACTGTTCTGAAATAGGATATCCTATCGAGAAACTCGCTATCCAGTATTCTACAAGCCTCAACCCTCGTATAGCCACTACCCTGTTCAGCAGTGCAAATCCTGCTAACGTGCTCAAGAACATCGGATATGTAAATGAACCTGTCGACGAGGAAGTAGTTGCCAAAGTCAGGGAGATCATCGGCGACCAGATGAGAGTAAGATGGGAAAACAGCTGATGTCATGAAGATCATTGATACCCACAGCCATCTATGGCTTGAACAGGACACCTCATGGAACGGACTGCCTATAAAGTCGATGAAGAACGGAAGGTCCGTATTTCTTGGAGAAGAAGTACAGATGATACCTCCTTTCATCATAGACGGCAGGAACACGGCTGAGGTTTTCCTTTCCAACATGGACTACGCCCAGGTCGCGGCGGCTGTAGTAGTACAGGAACTTATCGACGGATGTCAGAACGACTACCTTCTTGAGGTTGCACAGAAATTCCCGGACAGGTTCATAACCTGCGGAATGGGCGATTACTTTTCCGATGATATTGAAAATCAGGCAAGAGAACTTATTGCTAAAGGGTTCAAAGGCATTGCGATACCAGGTCATCGTCTCATACTTGACGACAGAAGGGTTATGTTGAACTCCCCTGAAATGATGAAGATGTTCAAACTGATGGAAGAAAAGGATGTTTTCCTTTCCATTACGCTTGCAGACGGAGATGTTCAGGTTGAGGAAATGAAGGATGTCATAAGCGAATGTCCGGACCTGAGGATTGCCATCGGTCATTTCGGCATGCCGACTCGTGAGAACTGGCTGGAGCAGATAAGGCTGGCCCAGAACAGGAATGTTTTCGTGGAGTCAGGCGGTATCACATGGCTGTACAACAGCGAATTCTATCCATTTGACGGCGCTGTAAAGGCCATCAGGGAGGCCGCAGACCTTGTAGGCATGGAAAAGATCATGTGGGGCAGCGATTATCCGCGTACCATCACAGCTATCACCTATCGTATGTCATATGACTTCATACTCAAGAGCAAGGACTTGACTGAGAAGGAGAAATGTCTCTTCCTTGGTGAGAACGCATGCGGTTTTTACCGCCTTGAGAATCTGATTGACTTACCTTACATCAAAAACATGTCAGAATAATGAAAAACAAAAAGATATTACCTCTGGTTCTGGTATTCTGCCTTTTCTTCCTATGGGCGATAAGCAGCAACCTCCTGCCTACCATGATCCGACAGCTGATGAAGACATGTGAACTGAATGCATTCGAGGCATCGTTCACTGAAACCGCATATTGGCTGGCTTATTTCATATGCCCTATCCCAATCGCCATGTACATGAAACGATACAGCTACAAGTCAGGCATCGTATTCGGACTGGTTCTGGCAGCTCTCGGTGGACTCCTTTTCTTCCCTGCAGCCATCATCAAGGAATACTGGGCATATCTCGGCATATTCTTCATCATAGCGACAGGAATGTGCTTCCTGGAAACTGCAGCCAATCCATATGTGACAGCTCTCGGAGATGCTGAATCAGCACCTAGGAGACTGAACCTTGCACAATCCTTCAACGGTCTCGGAGCCTTTGTGGCGGCTATGTTCCTGAGCAAGCTTGTATTGAGCGGAAACACTTATACAAGAGAAACTCTCCCTGCAGATTTCGCAGGAGGATGGGAAGGCTACATACAGATGGAAACAGATGCAATGAAACTGCCATATCTGATTCTTGCCGGTGTACTCATCATCATAGCTGTCATGTTTGTACTTGTAAAGCTTCCGAAGATCAAGGAAGAAGAGGACAGCGGGGACAAATCTGAGAAGCTCATTGATTTCAGCGTTCTCAAACGCAGACATCTGCGCTGGGGAGTCATAGCCCAGTTCTTCTATAACGGAGGACAGACTGCGGTAAACAGCCTTTTCCTTGTTTACTGCTGCAATTATGCAGGACTTCCGGAGAGTACGGCGACTACATTCTTCGGACTCTACATGCTTGCATTCCTCCTTGGAAGATGGATAGGAACGGTGCTGATGATTAAGTTCAAGCCGCAGAACATGCTTACCGCATATGCGATAGTGAATGTGGTTCTGTGCGGAGTCATCATGGTATTCGGCGGTATGACAGGCCTTTATGCTATGCTCGGCGTTTCATTCTTCATGTCCATAATGTATCCGACACAGTTCTCCCTTGCAATCACAGGTCTAGGCGACCAGACAAAGAGCGGATCGGCATTCCTTGTCATGGCGATTGTAGGAAACGCATGTCTTCCGCAGGTGACTGCATACATCATGCATCATAACCCTCATATTTATCAGGTCGCATACATAGTGCCGTTGATCTGTTTCATATTCTGCGCATACTACGGATGGAAAGGATACAAGATACAGTAAAGACAATGAAAGCTTTGAATATAACAGCCGAAAGGCAGATGAAGGTGATGGAACTTCCGGAACCTGAAATAGCCCATGACGAAGTCCTGATAAGGCTTGAATATGTCGGATTCTGCGGTTCCGACCTGAACACCTACATGGGAAGGAATCCGATGGTGAAACTTCCTGTTATACCCGGTCATGAAATAGGTGCAGTAATCGAAAAGGTCGGTTCAGACGTACCTGAACATCTTGTCCCCGGGATGACAGTGACGGTGAATCCTTATACAAACTGCGGCAAATGTTCATCATGCCGTAACGGCAGAGTGAACGCATGCCGCTATAACGAGACTCTCGGGGTCCAGCGTAACGGAGCCATGAGGGAAAGAATGGCTCTGCCTTGGATAAAGATAATACCGGCAGATGGACTGTCATCCCGGACATGCGCTCTGGCGGAACCGATGAGCGTGGGCTTCCATGCTGCAGCGCGTGCCGAAGTGACAGACATAGACACTGTGATGATAATCGGTTGCGGCATGGTAGGATTAGGAGCAGTCATACGTTCTGTGATGCGCGGAGCCACCGTAATCGCAGCGGATATAGATGACGAAAAACTGGCTTTGGCCAAGGAATTCGGAGCATCGCACGTCATAAACACTCTGAAGGAGAATGTTCATGAAAGACTGGAAGAAATTACAGGAGGCATGGCTCCGGATGTGATCATTGAGGCGGTAGGAAGCCCTGCAACCTATCAGATGGCAGTAGATGAGGTCGGATTCACAGGAAGGATCGTATTCATAGGATATGCCAAGTCAGAGGTATCCTTCCAGACAAAGCTTTTTGTACAGAAGGAACTTGACATACGCGGTTCACGCAACGCCCTGCCTGCGGATTTCAAGGCTGTCTTACGTTTTCTCCGGAAGAACACCTGCCCTGTAGACAGGCTCATAAGTATTGAGACCTCTCCTGAAGAAGCCGGATCCGCAATGCAGAAATGGGCTGAAGCACCTGGCAGGATATTCAGGATACTTGTAAGATTCTAGAGAACGTTACCGGCGAGGTACTGATCATATGCCGCCATATCTATCAGACCATGTCCTGACAGATTGAACAGGATGACCTTCTCTTCTCCGGACTCCTTGCACTTGACCGCCTCCCGGATCGTCGCCGCTATAGCGTGGCACGATTCGGGAGCCGGTATTATACCCTCTGCCTTGGCAAAGATGCAACCGGCCTCGAAGCTTTCCTTCTGATCTATATCAACGGCTTCGATCCATTTGTCCTTCAGGATCTGCGATACTACCGTACCTGCGCCATGATAGCGGAGTCCGCCTGCATGTATGTTTGAAGGCTGGAAGTCATGTCCCAGTGTAAACATCGGGAGAAGAGGGGTATAGCCTGCCTCATCACCATAGTCGTATTCAAAGCGCCCTTTTGTCAGTTTCGGGCAAGCTGCAGGTTCCGCTGCAATGAACCTGGTGCTGCGTTCTCCGGTAAAGTTATGTCGAAGGAAAGGAAATGAGATGCCTCCGAAATTCGAACCTCCCCCGAAACATCCTATTACAATATCAGGATAATCTCCGGCCATCTCCATCTGCCTTTCTGCCTCAAGACCGATTATTGTCTGATGAAGGGTGACATGATTCATGACAGAACCGAGAGCATATTTGCAACCCGGGGTCATCCTCGCAAGTTCGACTGCCTCGGATATCGCAGTTCCCAGGGAGCCCTGATGGTTAGGACATCTTGTCAATATATCCTTGCCGGCTCTGGTCGACATCGAAGGTGACGGAGTGACCAAGGCTCCGAACACCTGCATGACGCTGCGTCTGTACGGTTTCTGTTCGTAACTGACCTTGACCTGATATACAGCAGCTTCCAGTCCGAAAACCTTGGCGGCATAAGACAATGCCGCTCCCCACTGTCCTGCTCCCGTCTCTGTCGTTATATTGGTAGCCCCTTCCCTGCTGCAGTAATATGCCTGTGCAAGAGCTGAATTAAGTTTATGCGAGCCTATCGGACTGACGCTCTCGTTCTTGAAATATATCCTTGCCGGAGTTCCAAGGGCTTCTTCAAGACCATATGCTCTGACAAGAGGGGTAGAGCGGTAATATGCATATTTCTCGCGTACCGGCTTGGGGATATCTATCCATCTGTCAGTCATATTCAGTTCCTGACGTGAACATTCCTCGCTGAAAAGTGCTGACAGTCCATTGACTGTCACAGGTTCCTTTGTCCTGGGGTCAAGCATAGGCATCGGCTTGACCGGCATGTCAGCCATTATATTATACCATGCGGCAGGTATGTCCTGCTCTGCAAGAAAATATCTCTTCTGTTTCATCTTTCAGACAGTTTTAGGTTAGTTTTCACAAATATACTCATTTTTTAATGTAACTTTGTATATCAACGAAATTCACATACCATGAAAAGAACCATTAACCTTTGGATATCACTGGCGGCAGCCATGTTCCTGACATCGGCATGCGTCAGCGTCACCAAGACAGAACTGCATGTCATCCCTGACAGCAAGACCCCTATGACGATGACTCCAGCACTCTTTACTGATGTGCCGGAAGGACTTGTGGAAGAACTTGGATTAGAGGAAGGCATTCCTTCATCTCTCTGCGCTTTCTTAATAAAGAAGGATGGAAAGAACATCCTTTTCGATTCCGGAAACGGTGCCCCTGACTCCCAGCTGATCCCGATGCTTGTTATTTTTGGTGTCGAGCCGGAAGACATCGACTATATATTCATCACACATCTCCACGGAGACCATATCGGAGGAATGGTCAAGGACGGTCAGGCAGTATTCACGAATGCCGAAGTTTTCCTGAACAAGGATGAATATGACGGCTGGGGCAACTTGGATGAAAGCCCTATGGGACAGGCTTACGGCGAGAGCATCACGCTATTCACAGATTCAGACACCCTCCCATGCGGAATCAGGGCCATCAAGGCATACGGACACACTCCCGGACATACCATGTACAGGATCGACGATATCGTTATCGCCGGTGACCTGATGCATGCCACTGCTCTGCAGCTTGCGAATCCTGAGAGCTGCGCCAGATTCGACATGGACAAGGAGATGTCCGCCCGTACACGCAAGTCTGCGCTTGAGAGCTTCAGGCAAGAAGGACTCAAGGTCTACGGAATGCATTTCCCTGACCCATACTACATACAGTTCTAAACACAAGCAAGACACCCTTATATTATGAAGAACCATATCAGAACATTTGCAGCGGCGGCTGTATTGACGGCAGCTGCAACATCATCATCTGCCCAGCCTTCATTCGTTTCCATCGAGGATCCGGAAGGCATGACTACCGTATATGTGGGTGCCAATGACGGCGTAGCATGGTACAGTATCGACCATGGCAGCAACCTCAGCATTCCGGCATCGCGTCTTGGTCTCAGGACAAATGCCTTCGACTGGTCGGAACTGAAGGTTGAAGGATTCCAGAACGACGAGATAGTCATTGACTATACGATGAACAGAAGCAAGACAAGCATGGTAAACCATCGTGCCTCTACAGGAACAGTGACATTCTCGAACCCGAAGGGAGAGAAGATCCATGTCGAATTTGTAGTAAGCCGCAATGATGTGGCTTTCAGATACCTCCTGCCAAAGGAAGGAGAAACAGGAAGTGTAAGAGTAATGGAGGAGCTGACCGAATTCAATTTCACCGAAACTCCGGACGGAGACAAGGTAGCCACCTACCTGACACCTCAGAGCCATGCGATGAGGGGCTGGAAGCGCACAACTCCAAGCTATGAGGAACATTACGGAGTAGCCAGACCTGTTGCAGAGAAGTCGCGCCATGGACACGGATATACATTTCCATGTCTTTTCAACGTAAAGGATAACGGCTGGATACTTATCAGCGAGACAGGAGTGGACGGCAGCTACTGCGGATCACGACTGAGCGACAGTTCGGTTTCACCGGACAGCACATATTACAGCTACAGGATCGAATATCCGATGCCTGAGGAAAACAACGGTAACGGCACTGTTGAGCCAGGTATAGCCCTGCCTGGAGCGACTCCTTGGAGAACCATAACCCTGGGAGAAGATCTTAAGCCAATAGTTGAGACTACGATCGCATGGGACGTTGTGGACCCTCTCTATGAAACAGAGCATGACTATAAGTTCGGAAAGGGAACATGGAGCTGGATCGTATGGCAGGATGCCAGCATCAACTACGAAGACCAGCTTAAATATGTCGATCTGGCGGCTGCAATGAACTTCCAGTATGTGCTTGTGGACAACTGGTGGGATACAAACATCGGCAAGGAAAAGATCGCCGACCTTGTGAAATATGCAGACAGCAAGGGCATTGACGTTTTCCTCTGGTACAGTTCAAGCGGATGGTGGAACGACATCGAGCAGGGACCTGTCAACATCATGTCAAATCCTATTACACGCAAGAAGGAAATGCGCTGGATGCGTAACCTGGGGGTCAAGGGTATCAAGGTGGACTTCTTCGGCGGCGACAAGCAGGAGACCATGAGACATTATGAGGCCATCCTCAGCGATGCTGACGACAACGGACTTATGGTGATCTTCCACGGCTGCACGCTTCCTAGAGGCTGGGAGAAGATGTATCCCAACTATGTAGGCAGCGAGGCTGTCAGGGCTTCGGAGAACCTTGTATTCTCACAGGGTGAATGCAATCAGGAGGCGCAGGCGGCATGTCTGCATCCGTTTATCCGCAACACCGTGGGATCCATGGAATTCGGAGGATGCTTCATGAACAAGAGACTGAGCAAGGGTAATGACAGAGGCACCGCAAGACGCACTACAGACGTGTTCCAGATCGCGACCTGCGTCCTTTTCCAGAACCCTATCCAGAACTTTGCACTTGCTCCAAACAATCTTGAAGACGCACCGAAGGCATGTCTTGACTTCCTTCGCGAAGTGCCGACGACATGGGACGAGACAAGGTTCATCGACGGCCGTCCGGGAGAGCATGTAGCCCTTGCACGCCGTAGCGGAGACACCTGGTATGTGGCTGCCATAAATGCCATGGAAGAAACCCGGGAATATAATGTCTGGGAAATGATAGAGGAGATGAAGGACGGAGGAAATTCAGACTGGAAGATTGCAAAGGACAGCGTGGTCGACATCTACGAAGGCGGCAACTCCCCTGTCATCCGCAAGGTCCCTGCAGGAGACATCTACAAGGCAGACATTGCGGTTCCACAGAACGACGGAGCTGTAATAGTATTCAAGGCAGAATAAAAAAATGAAGGATATGAGTGACATAGCATTGAAACAGGTACATTTTGAAGGAATCACGATGCAGATTCCGGAGGTCTGGAATTATGAGACCGAAGCATACGACGAAGAGGACGGCACAAAGTCATACACCCTCAGCATCAGCGGAAAAGGCAAGGACATCAGAAGCATCGACATCAGCTGGGGCGTGATCCCTGAAGGTGCTGACGCATATACGGAGGCTTGCGCGACATATGAGGAAGTCGTACGAGAAGAGGATCTGGCGGCAAATGAAGAGCCTATCGTCTGCTTCGAGTTCCAGAAGCGTGAGGCATACGGATTCAACGTCTGGACTGATGACGGACTTCCATGCTTCTTCTTCTGCGTAGGTATCCCAGACAAGGGAAAGAACAATCTTCTGACTGTACTTGCAGGTGCTCCGGACAATGACGAGCTCCAGAGCCTGATCGACTTCGTCGAAGAGTATCTTACAGTAGAATAGAGGAATATTTCATACCATACTGATAGAAATGTCCGGATCGCATGCTCTATATATGCGTATCCAGACATTTCTGTATATTTGCAGACACATTCCATTTTAACATATCGGACGGCTGTCAAAGCCTTTACGGGATAAGTGTGTCCCGTCACGTGCTCAGGCACGAAGCTCATTGACATATGACAGCCTTACCGGATGATTGTTCAACCTTTAATCATAGATGTTATTATGGAAATGAAAAAGTATGAACTGGTAGCCTGGACACGCAATCTTGAAGGTCGTGACACTCCTGAAATAAGGATGATTCCTTCGCTTCACCACGAGATGCAGGAACCGTACTACCGTGAGATCGCAAGATGCCGCGAGGAAGAGGAGAAAAGGTCCGGAAAAATTGATGTGGATCTGGCCTGCAGATTCATCAGAGCCTATGAGGAGACAGCCAGATACATGTTCAGGACCGGATACTACGGAGATGGCCTGAGGTTCCTCAGGATGGCGGCATTCTACTGCATCTGGTCAGACGATGATGCCTGGGTATATTGGGACACCGATCTCGGCAGCTACACCTGCTTCTGCGGCAGACTGCGCGGAGAATTCCTCCGTCTGTGCAAGGAGATGATCACTCTTGCCTGCAGATACGGCAGACATGATATCCTGACGGAAAGGAAGTCGAAAGACATTCTGGATATATACAGGGAACAGACCAGGGAAGACAGGGACCTTGTCAGACATCTGAACGAGATGAAGTACTGGAATTAGAATACAGCCTGCAGGATTTTTACTATCTTTGCAGGCTGTCAATATTTTAATGAACATGTCAAACGAACTGCTTATAATACTCTCATTCATCGTCATCTACGGAGGCGTGATCCTGTTCTACCGCTTTTTCGGCAGAAAGGGACTTCTTGCATTCAATGTGATGGCGACCATCCTGGCAAATATAGAAGTACTGATCCTTGTACGTGCATTCGGAGTTGAGATGACACTAGGTAACGTATTGTTCGGCAGCACTTTCCTCATAACGGACATTCTGAGCGAAAACCACAGCCGCAAGGATGCAAACAGGTCAGTGATCATCAGCACGATGTGTTCGGTATTCTTCATTCTGATCTCACAGATGTGGCTTCTTTACACACCGTCAGAAAACGACTGGGCAAGCGGATCGTTCCATACGCTCTTCAGCAGCACTCCCCGGATAGTATGCGCGTCACTTGCCGTGTATCTAGTTTCACAGCTTACGGACGTATGGCTCTACCACAGATGGTGGGACTGGTGCAGAAAGAGATTCGGGGACAGCAGGAAGGGACTCTGGATAAGGAACAACGGATCCACAATGATATCCCAGCTCCTCAACACATTGCTGTACACCTTCCTGGCGTTCTACGGAACCTATTCATTTGAGACACTGACAGCAATATTTGCAAGCAGCTATGCCATTTATTTCATAACAAGCCTTCTTGACACACCTTTCGTTTACTGGTCAAGAAAGATTAATGACAGAAGAAAAGATGGAACAGACTGAGATACAGAAGGAAAGCCGTCCGACAGTCCGGACAGCCCTGAAGGAGCCGCGCAGATACAAGGTCATCATACTGAATGATGACTTCACAACATTCGAGTTTGTGATTGAAGTCATGATGAGCGTATTCGGAAAGACACAGCAGCAGGCCGAAGACATAGCGGAGGAGACGCACATACGCCAGAAGGCGCTTGTAGGCAGATACCCACTGGACATCGCACGCAGCAAGGTTGCGAAAGCAACAAGAATGGCCCGATCGGAGGGTTTTCCACTTAAATTTGAAATTCAACCAGAATAAGATAAATGGCTATAAATCAAACACAACAGGTTACAGGAGCATTGGTCGAGGCCTACGGCATCGCGACCGAGAAGCGCCACGAATTCCTGACTCCCGAACATCTTCTTGCAGGCTTCCTGAAGGACAAGGACTTCTGGGAGACCTATACAAGATGCGGACGCTCACAGGAGCTGGAAGACGACATATACTCATACCTGAATGACCTGGGTACAGTACCGGAAGGTCTTGAACTGAAGATCGACTTTTCGGAGCAGCTGCAGGAACTTTTCGACATAGCAGGCAAGACAGCCGTATCGGCCGGAGTGGAGACCGTCCAGCTCCATCATGTCATTTATTCTTTCTTCCGCCTTGAAGAATCATTCGCCAGATATTACATGGAGAAGTCATTGGACTGCAGCGTTCCGGAGTTCCTTAATTCACTCATCGCTATAAGTGACTCGCAAGGAGCCGAACCGGAAGAGAGACTGTCTAAATACTTCACTCCCGTCAAGCCTTTCGAGGCAATTGTAGGAAGAAGGGAGGAGATGGACAAGGCATTGAGAATCCTGTGCAGAAAGCATAAGAACAATGTCCTTCTTGTCGGAGGAAGAGGTGTCGGAAAGACCACTGTGGCAAGAGGAATATCCTATCTGATGGAGAGCGGAGCAGTTCCAGAAAGACTTAAGGAGGAGATACTTATCGAATTGAACATAAGCGCATTGTTAAGCGGAACACAATACCGTGGAGACCTGGAGGGACGTGTGCAGGAGATAATGGAGGCCGTACGCGGCGAGGGAGGAATGACGGTATATATAGACGAACTTAGGTCTCTGGGAGGCCTGGGCAAGATGGACGACAGTTCGAAGGACATCTTGAGCCTATTGATTCCATACTTCAAGTCAGAAGATGTAAGGTTCATCATATCAGCTACTCCTGAAGATATAAAAAGAATAAGTTCACATGACGGCGGAGTACTTGGACTCTTCCGTCAGATAGATATCGAGGAACCAGGTTCTGAAGATACCGAGGCTATTCTGGAAAGCCTGCTTCCAGACCTGTCCGCACACCATGGCGTACAGTATGAAGAAGGAACTGTATCCCATGCGGTAAAGATCAGCCGGAGATACATGCTTGACAGATGCATGCCGGACAAGGCCATCGACCTCATGGATGAGGCAGGAGCATTTGCGCAGACCAGGAACATGCCTGAAGTAAGCGTCAGGACCCTGGATCAGGCGCTTGCCGACATCTGCAGGTCAGATGTCCAGGCAAGCGATGACGAGATAAGGGACGACCTTTACTGCATGGAGAAAAGGCTCGCACAGAAGATATATGGCCAGAACGGGGCGATAAAGGCCGTTTCCGAGGCGATCCTGATGTCAAAGGCCGGACTTCTCGACAGCGGCAAGACAATCGGAAATTTCCTGTTTGTAGGCCCTACAGGCGTAGGTAAGACAGAACTGTCGAAAGTACTTGCACAGCAGCTCCATGTGCCGCTCCACAGATTTGACATGAGCGAATACTCCGAAAAGCACTCTGTAGCCAAGCTGATAGGCTCCCCTGCCGGCTATGTAGGCTATGATGACGGAGGCATACTTACAGACACCATCCGGAAGAATCCGTACTGCGTGCTGCTTCTGGACGAAATCGAGAAGGCGCACGAGGATATCTACAACCTCCTTCTCCAGATCATGGACTATGCAGTCATCACGGACAACAAGGGCCGTAAGGTTGATTTCCGCAACGTTGTGCTCATCATGACCTCTAATGCAGGAGCCAGATATGCCCACAAGGCCGGCATCGGCTTCGAAAGAAAGGCCGATGCCGGCGCAGCCATGGCAAAGGAAGTCAAGAACGTCTTTGCACCTGAATTCATCAACAGACTCACCTCTGTGGTCGTTTTCAACGATATGGACAGAGAGATGGCACGCCTGATCCTGACAGACAAGATCGGAAAGCTTCAAGGAAGACTCGACGCGAAGAACATCGTGCTTGAAGTGACAGACGAAGCGTTTGACAGACTCCTCAAGGAAGGATTCACGCCGGAATACGGCGCCAGAGAGCTGGAAAGGGTCCTTAATGCGAGGATCACCCCTCTGCTGATGCGGGAGATACTTTTCGGCAGAAAAGAGGGATTCAGGGCCGTTATTTCAGCAAATGAAGAAGGATACGTGCTCTCATGATATTCGACCTGACACATACTGACGAATTCCCGGATCCGCGATACGGAAACAAAAGCGGATTCTATGCAGTGGGAGGAGAAATCAGCCCGGAAAGGCTTGCCAAAGCCTATCCGCTCGGCATATTCCCCTACTATGCATACAAGCTGGAAAGGATATGCTGGTGGGCTCCGCATGAAAGATTCGTGATACGCCCTTCAGAAATACATGTATCCCACTCGATGCGCAACATGATCAACAAGGGAAGGTATCACTGCACCATCGGCGAGGCATTTGACGGAGTACTTACAGGATGCGCATGCATAGACGGCCGTATAGACGAAGACAATGCATGGCTCGGACCGGAACTGATCGACGTATGGATGCAGCTCCACGACATGGGCCACGCGCAGAGCGTGGAGGTCTGGGAGGGAGATGAGCTTGTCGGCGGACTGTATGGCTTCGTATGCGGCAGATGTTTCCTAGGTGACAGCATGTTTTCCGTTGTTCCGGGAGCATCGAAACTGGCGCTTGTCCACCTTGCCCGGCACATGGAGAAACAGGGAGGAATGTTCATCGACTGCCAGCTCGAAACGCCCCATCTGAAGTCGATGGGAGCAAAGTACATCTCATACGAAGAGTTCCTCAAAGGCACATTATCAGAAACAGAAATAAAGTGGAAATGACAGAATATCCTAAAGACCCGATGATGCTACTGAGCTGGGTAAACATGAAGCTCCGCGACTTCTATCCCAGCCTTGAAAGCCTGTGCGAAGACCTTGAAATCGACCGGAAGGAACTGACTGACCGGCTGTCGCAGGCTGGTTTTGAGTACAATTGTGAACTTAACAAGTTCTGGTAGAACTTTTCTTATATATTATTGATATATATTATTTAAAACACTTTTGTTTAAACATCTAACAAAATTGTTAACCACATGAAGACACCAAAAATAGGCCTTTTGGGCAAGATTCTGATAGCAATTGCGCTAGGAGTAGGACTCGGAATGATAGTACCTGAATGGACAGTCAGACTCTTCCTCACATTCAACGGAATATTCAGTCAGTTCCTGGGTTTTGCCATACCTCTCATCATTGTCGGACTGGTAGCTCCGGCGATCTCTGACATCGGAAGAGGAGCCGGAAGGATGCTCCTTGTGACAGTACTGATCGCATATGGTTCGACTGTCTTTGCAGGACTCTGTTCATACCTTACAGGTGCAGCGGTATTCCCTTCAATGATAAGTCCGGGAGCATTGAATCAGATAGAGACAGCAGCGGAGCCGCTCCCCTTCTTCAGCGTCACCATACCTCCGCTGATGAATGTGATGACCGCTCTTGTCCTTGCCTTCATGCTAGGTCTCGGACTAGCGGTACTGGATGACAGAACCACACTGAAGGATGCAGTCCATGATTTCGAACAGGTAGTGATCATGACTATCAGGACTGCGATCATCCCTCTCCTTCCCCTTTACATATTCGGCATATTCCTGAACATGACCTATGTCGGACAGGTGTTCTCAATCCTGACCGTATTCATAAAGATCATCGGCATAATATTCACCATCCATATAGCGATACTGGTACTACAGTTTGTCATTGCAGGAGGACTCACAAGAAAGAATCCTTTCAGGCTGCTATGGAACATGATGCCGGCATACTTTACAGCACTCGGCACGCAGTCATCCGCTGCCACAATCCCTGTCACTCTCGAACAGAGCCGCAGGAACGGAGTATCGGAAGATGTCGCTGGATTCGTGATTCCGCTCTGCTCGACAATCCATATGTCCGGCAGCACCTTGAAGATAGTCGCATGCGCTCTCGCACTCATGATAATGCAGGGGATACCATACGACTTCGGCATGATATTCGGTTTCATCTGCATGTTGGGAATCACCATGGTCGCAGCACCGGGCGTACCCGGAGGAGCCATAATGGCAGCGCTTGGACTTCTCCAGTCAATGCTAGGATTTGACCAGGAAGCCCAAGCGCTCATGATTGCCCTCTATATAGCGATGGACAGTTTCGGAACGGCATGCAACGTCACAGGAGACGGAGCGATAGCCCTTGTCATCGACCGCTTTTTCGGGAAAAGATAAGGATCTTAATGTCCGTGGATATCGTCACGTGAATTGTTTGAAGTGACAGGCACTCCGTTGTACTCACCGGTGAGGGTCTTCAGGAATGATGTGATCTGATCGACCTCTGTACCGGTAAGCTCAACACCGCTCTGATAAATCGCCATATCACGTACCGCCTCTTCAAGCGTATGGCGTGTTCCGTCGTGATAGTATGGCCATGTATGCTCTACATTTCGAAGTCCAGGTACCTTGAAGCGGTGACGGTCACGTTCCTGCTGGGTTTCCTTATAGCGTCCGTTATCCTCGTTTGTAAGTTCCATACCTCTGTCAGCGAAATAATGCCTGCGCAGACCCATAAGTTCATACGACTCTCCTCCAAGATTAGGACCGACATGACATGTAGCGCAATCGTATGTCTTGAAAAGCTCATATCCTGCAAGCTCGTCGGCTGTAATCGCCGACTCGTCGCCACGGAGCCATTTATCGAATCTTGAATCCGGAGTTATGAGCGTACGTTCGAACTCCTCGATTGCATTTGTTATATTCGCCTCAGTAAGGCCGTCCGGATAAACGGCTTTGAATGCCTTTGCAAAAGGCTTGTCAGCCTCAAGCTTTGCGATTATCGCATCAAACGAAGGAGAAGCCATCTCTACAGGATTGAGAGGTGGACCAGCAGCCTGATCTGCCAGAGTCTTCGCGCGACCGTCCCAGAACTGTACGAAGTTATATACGGCATTGAATACAGTAGGAGCATTGACACCGCCCAACTGGTCGTCAACACCATGCGAATACTGATGATTGTCGACGCCTGCAGTCTCAAGCGCATGGCATGATGCACATGAAACAGTGTTGTCTACAGACAGGCGCGGATCATGGAAAAGCGCATAGCCCAGAGCAGCCTTCGCCTCATCGTACTGAAGCTCAGTATCAATCGGACGTACAGGCTCTGCTGCACGGTCCCCTGCAAGACCGTCGTCATACATGGCAGCCCTGCGGTCCCGGATCCATGAAAGAACCACCGCCCTCTTGGCGTCTGTCAGAGAACTGCCCCAATGCACTAGATAATATTTCGGCATAGGCATGCGGTCGTCAAGCACGACCTTCTCGATCTTCGAAAGATCCACCGGGCTTACTTCTCCATCGACAGCAAGAGCCTCCATGAAAGGCTCCACATCAAAGGCCCTGTATCCGGAATCAATGTCCTTCATCACGATTTTGCCGGCAACCGGCATCTTGGCATAGAAAGGTACTTTCGGATCAGCCGAATGGCATGAAAGGCATCCTCCCTCTTCAAAAATCTCCAGCACCTGAAGATTCGCAGGCAGTTCTGCGTCAGGAAGCCGGTTTACCAGTCTGTAGGTCAGGGTCAGTGCGCATACCGCGATCAGCAGTAACGAGACGCACCATTTGAAATTGATCTTCATGATATCATCTGTTATAAACATGTATGCTGTCCTGGGCAGACGGAAGGTAGTTCACACCCCACCAGCACATCTGCAGACAAATGAACGAGAATATGAGAAGAATGCACAAGGTCTGTCTTGAGACTCTTCCCATAATTCTTAAATGTATGTAAAGCAAATAGCAGAGCCATGTGACAAGAGCCCAGGTCTCCTTCGGATCCCAGCTCCAGTAATGTCCCCATGCCTCCTTGGCCCATATTGCACCGGAAAGCATTCCGAAGGTAAGGAAGGCCGTACCTATATATACAAGCGTATCAGCAGCGGCAAACATGTCCTTACCCTTGCTGAACAGTCCGGACACAGCGATGAGAAAGGCACATCCTAGAAGCGAATACGAAAACATGTAAACGGTCACATGCGGTATGAACCACGGACTCTGCAGGGCAGGCATAAGCGACTGGTCATGTATCTCTGGCTTAAGGATGTTTATCACGACAAATACCGTAGCCAGCACTGTGGAGAAGGACAGTATCCACCTGTATCTCCATCGGAGATATGTGAACAGTCCGGACAGAAGAGCAAAGAACGAATACCAGAGACGTGTCTCCCCCATCGTCTTCAGAGGAGGCCGCTCAAGGCTTACCCAGAGAAAGACGATGAAAGCCGCCATGACCAGTATGGACATGGAAGTCAGGGCAACAGCCCACCCTCTGCGCCGGCGATAGCGCACAGACGATACCGACCAATGGTCATTGGCGCACAATGCGGACACTGCACCTCCTGCCGAAAAGAGAACTGCAGCTATTCCGAACCATATGAAGGTATCCCACACCATATCAGTCAATCTCATTATTCCTGATTCTCGGGCCTCCCACGAAAAGCAGCAGCGCACCCAGAAGCATGATCACTATTCCGGTCAGGGTTCCGTATCGCCATGGCTCCCTTACTACCTGCAGAACACAGTACTCCCCTTCCGCCATATCATATCCGGACAGATAGAGACTCTCGGCCAAGGTTACCTGATACGGATGATTGACACGGAGCTCCACCCTCTCATCATTTACCGTAACCACGGCCCTGTAATCCGAAGGCATTCCGTCTGCTCCATACGTTACGCTGAAATCAGTCAAGGTCAATGTATGGTCAAGCCATGAAGTCCTTCCGTCCTGGCGGTAAGCCTCCGCAACAGGAACATCCTTAAAGGCCTGAAGTTTCAGGGTTTCAGTATCAGGTGCACCCCAGTACGCAGAAGCGACTGCCACCAGCAGACCAGCATGAAGAAAAAGGAAACGCCATCTTACCGCACCCAGACGGGCACCGGTCGCCGTAGGTTCCCTCCATCCGCGAAGAATCACATATGAAAGCACTGTCTGGAAATAAAGCACAAAGGCGACAAAAGGCCATGTCCCTGTCAGCCATCTGTATCCGCTGATTCCGACAGCAAGACAGAAGGCAAGCAAAAGTCCGACAGCCCAGTACGTGGCTCCCGGTGAAAGCATGAATCTTACGAAACCGGATTTTTTCCTGTTCTTCCACAGCAGAATAACCGTAACGCCCCAAAGAAGCAGCACCAGGACATTCAGAGGAAAGGCAAATAGAGCAACAGGAAAATCCCCCAGCAGAAACTGAAGGATCAAGGCAAAAATCAGATATACTGTTAAAATAATATAAGGCATACCGGAATCTGTCTATGCTCAAAATTACATAAAAAAATTGAAAATCCACCACAAACAGACGACTTTTACAACTAAATGTGGTTTGTACGGCAGATATTTTGCCATTAAAATAAAAAATAGTATCTTTGTTTACTAATTACTAAAACCAACAACAGCAATGAGTGAAGAAATCATTCGAAATCTTGATGCCCTGAACGTTACGATGAACGGTGGCTCCACACTTCTTAATATTGTACTGGCATTTGTAATGTTCGGAGTGGCATTGGGAATCAAGCCTGCTACATTCGTCGACATCATAAAGAATCCGAAATCCATAATAACAGGTATAGTATGCCAGCTGGTTCTTCTTCCTGCACTGACTCTGATTCTCATAATGGCATGCGGTCACTGGATATCCCCTATGATTGCGCTTGGAATGCTCCTGGTTGCATCCTGTCCTGGCGGAAACATATCAAACTTCATAACCTCTCTTTCAAGAGGAAACTCCGAGCTTTCCGTTTCCCTTACTGCCTTCAACACAGCCGCATGCGTAATCACTACCCCGCTCAACTTCGCGTTCTGGGGAAAGATGTACCTGAACTTTGCAGGAAACCACGGTATCGGAATGATTCCTGAACTGGAAATCCCTCTCGGAGAAATCTTCCAAAGCATCTTCATCATCATGGGCATTCCGCTTGTTCTCGGTATGTTATGCGGACAGTATCTTCCGAAGGTCGCCAATATTCTTAAGAAACCTCTGCAGTATCTTTCGATTGCAGTATTCATAGCAATGGTGATCATCATATTCACCGGCAATCTTGATGTATTCATGGCCTGCATCAAGTACATTTTCCTCATCGTGCTCATTCATAATCTTCTTGCTCTCGGCATCGGATTCGGAACAAGTACATTGCTGAAGCTGCCATATAAGGACCGCAGAACGCTCACAATAGAAACAGGTATCCAGAATTCCGGTCTCGGACTGATTCTGCTGCTGAACCCCAACATCTTTCCTGACACCGGAGCATGGGCCAACAATGGAGGTATGCTTGTAATTACAGCATGGTGGGGCGTATGGCATATCATTTCCGGACTGACACTCGCCTTCCTCTGGAGAGTACGAGGCAGGAAAGAAGCTGGAGAAGAATAAGAAATTGGTAATGGCAAAGAAAAACATATACGACAACGACCCGTTGTACAGCATTCTGAGGCCAATCGTAGACTGGCATACAAAGACCAGCTACAGAAAGGTGGAGATACGTGGAGCGGAGAATCTTCCGACCGACGGCCCGGTCATTCTCTCGCCAAACCATTGCAACACCTTGATGGACGCCATTGTCATGCTGCGCGCGTACAAAGGCCCTACAGTGTTCGGAGCCAGGGCTGACATGTTCAACAACAAGCTGATAGCAAGGATAATGTACTTCCTCAGGATTCTGCCTATGGTACGCCAGAGAGACGGTCTCCGCAATGTCCTGAAGAATGTAGAGACCCAGGAGGTCATTGTTGACACACTGGAACATGACGTCAGGTTCTGCATGTTCCCTGAAGGAAGACACAGAGCAGAAAAGTCGCTCCTCCCCCTTGGCAAAGGCATATTCCGCGCAGCCCTGGCTGCCAACAACAGGTTCGGAGAAAGCAGACCTATATATATCGTACCGGTAGGTATTGAATATGGAGACTTCTTCAGATACAGAAGTACATCTCTCATAACTTACGGAAGGCCGATAAATGTCACAGAGTTCGTCAAGTCACATCCTGTAGAAAACGAAGCGCAGATAATGGAACCCCTGAGAAGGGAGCTTGCGGAAAGAATGTCTGAGCTTATCACATACATCCCGGACGGAGAGAATCTTAAGGAGAAGTGGACATTGACAAAGATGCTCTCCATATCATCTTCCGCAAAACCATATGGCAACTTCGGAACCTGTCTCTATGACAGCATGTCTGATAACCGCAAGATCGTTGCATCAATAGAAGACGCATGCAGGGAGAAACCGGAAAAGATGGCGAAAATCTTCAAGGATGTTACTGAATTCGATAAATTCAGAAGAAAGGACGGAATATCAATCTATTCATTCCGCAAAGGCAACGGACCTGCATCAATTCTGGGCAAGGAATTCGCAGCATTAGTCGGACTTCCATATTTCCTGTTCAGCCTGGCAGTCAACCTTCCTACCTTCATCACAGAGAAGGCCGTAAGAAGCATAATCAAGGACAGGGCTTTCAGGAACACCGTGAGCTTCGGTGTAAGACTCGGTTTTGACCTTATATGGATTCCGGCTGTCATCATCACTGCATTCTGCCTTCTCCCATGGTATATCGCACTGGCCGGCACATTGCTGACCATTCCGTCGTACGGATATATCCATGACTACATCGAAGGCATGCGCAGATTCATTTCTGACATCAGGATCATGAGGTGCAGCAAGCTCAGGAAGAGATTCGCATCGATCATAAAGGACTTCAACAGACTATAAACCTTAACTATAAAGCAACATGAGAAGAACATTTTTAACCGCCATGGCGGCAATGATGCTCTGCATCCCTTCATTTGCAGAAACAGCAGACTCTGCTGAGGAAAAGGAAACCAAGAAAGAAAAGAAGAAAGTCGAATATAACGAGGACGGAGAGATCATAAAGACCGGACTGAATTTCGGCCCTCTCCCGGTTGTTGCATTTGATGCTGACCGCGGATTCCAGTACGGCGCCCTCCTGAACATCTACAACTTCGGAGACGGAAGCACATATCCTAATCCGAAGTCATGGTGGTACATTGAGGCTTCCGCATATACCGGCGGCACCTGGAACCTCTATCTTAACTATGACAACATGAACATAGGCAAGAACACCCGTCTTTCGATCTGTACGAACTACAGCAACGAATCTGCCCTCGACTTCTACGGATTCAACGGATATCAGAGCATATATACTTATGCGCTGGACAACTACTTCCAGAACAATCCGGGCCAATTCACATTCGATGACTCAAAGAAAGGCCAGAAGGCTGAGAAGAAGTTCGACAACGGCAAAGGAAAGGCCCCTAACGGCTTCTACCGATACAGCAGGCAGTCATTCCGCGCGAAGGCCGACCTGACAGGAAAGATCGCAAAGAACTTCTTCTGGGAGGCAGGATACACATTCTACTGGATCAACCACAAGGAATTCAACCCGACAGGATACACTGTTGCCGACGGTTCGCTTTACCAGCTTTACAAGGACTGGGGTATCCTGAACGACACCGGCGAGAACCAGTTCGTCTCTGCAATCAAGGCAGGACTGATGTATGACTCGCGCAACGTACAGAACAACCCGACAAAGGGTATCTGGGCAGAGGCTCATGCAATCGTGGCACCGAAGTGGCTGGGTTCGTCTATGGATTCATACAAGATTTCCGCTACATTCCGACAATACATCCCTATCGTGAAGGACAAGCTCACATTCGCATACCGCCTTGCATACCAGGGATTCCTCGGCAACAATACCCCATGGTACCTCATGCCGTTCTATTCGAACATGGGTTACACAAGAGACTATGACGCAATCGGAGGATACCGCACCACACGCGGTCTGATGCTTGACAGAGTACAGGGTCTCCACACCGGATTCTACAACATCGAGCTCCGCTACAAGTTCATTGACTTCCAGCTCTGGAACCAGAACATAGCATTCGCCCTGAGCGCATTCACTGACGGAGCACATGTCTTCAAGGGATACGACCTCACAAACAAGACAAATGCAAAGCCTGAGCTTTACAAGAAATACATAGACACCTCACGCAAGGATGGTCTCCATGCTTCAGCCGGTGCAGGACTCCGATTCATCATGAACCAGAACTTCATCGTGGCATTCGAGTACGCACAGTGCTTCAACAAGCAGGACGGAAAGGGCGCCTTCTACATCAACACCGGCTTCCTGTTCTAGAAGCCGATGGTCTTTCTTGAAGGTGACTGCCAGATAAATTCTTCTACATCTTCGATTGTGACAATACCAGCCTGAGAGTCCTTTGACTGACTCATCCTGAACAGGTACTTGTCATGGATCATATTTGAAAGATACTTCATCGTACGGGCCGACGCCAGACCATAGGTGTTGGCCTTTTTCATTGCCTGTATGTATAATGAAATATGGTCGGAAGCATCCTGATCAAACACAAGTGACTCCCTTTCAAGAATCTTCTTCAGGATAAGAAGCAGCTGGTCAGCATCGTAATCATCGAACATAAGGTGGTACGGGCTGTCAGCAGGAAGCATAAGGCGGTCTATCTCACGAAGGCTGTCGTTATGGACACCTACTACAAAAGCACACCTGCCACGCACATCTGCAATCTTCCTCTCTATTTTCAGACGGAGCGCCCCTGCATCAATGCCGTCCTTGGACGAGTCTCCGTCCAGGAAAAGCACTCCTTCAAGAGCCTTGTCAACAGCTTCCGTCACCATCTCGTCGATCCTGTATTCAGGCATACCTGCAAGTTCTTCCCCTTTCAGCTCGACAAGATGACCTCTTTCGAGTGCATTCATGGACTTGAGTATCTCTCCGAGAACGGAAGCCACAGCACTCTTTCCCGTACCGGTATTACCGGCAAACACCCACTTCAATGACTTGCGGTTGAAATATGGCTTGCCTGCATCCCTTAACCATACGGCTGTATCCACCATTCCATGAATCATCTCCTTGACATGGGTCAGACCGACCATGCCGTCCAGCTTGTCAAGGGCGCGACGCACTCCCTCCATATCGAACTTGTCATCGAACTTCTCTGAAGTCATCTTATCAGACACGTCCTCCCCCTTTATGAGCGTCAGGTCTGCACGCGTTGCATTCTCCAGCTGGTTGACCCTCATGGAGAAAGCCGGTACGATCTCGATCTTGAAGAGGTTGTTTACAAATCTTGCATTTCCGAACTTATTGTCTTTCAATGCATATTCACGCTCTACCCTGTCGCGGACCTTTGAACGCGACTCATCCGTCAGTTCATAACCGTTCTGAGTACAGAAAAGGTCCGCTATCTGCATGAGTTCATCAACAGTATAGTCATCGAAATGGAACCTGTTCTGCTCCGGAATCCTGGACTTCAGACCGGCATTCTGCTCCAGCAGCCTTGTCATAGGTTCGGTATATCCTGCGAGAAGAAGCATCCAGTCCTGCTGCTCGTTGTCCGCCAGCGCAGTAAGGAGCGTCTCGATGACATTAATACCCGGATCCCTAGGATCATCAGGCTTATAAAGAAGGTATGCTTCGTCGATGAAGAGGATACCACCTTTTGCCCTCTCAAGGGCACTCAAGGTCTTTTCCTGCTCTGAAGCATAGTTCTGTCCCATGAGCGTACTGCGCTCTTCCACAACTACATGTCCGCTGCTCAGGAGTCCGAGCTCCTTCATCATCGATCCTATGATCTTTGCGACAGTGGTCTTTCCTGTACCCGGATTACCCATGAACGCTGCATGCAGGACAGGCTTGACGACAGGAAGTCCCACCATGGCGCGCTTCTTTGAAAGCATGACCACGCTGCGGTATTCCTCTATCTTCTTCTTGACATTCTCCAGTCCGATGAGCTGATTGAGCTTCTCCATGGAATCCATGGCGCTTTCCGCAGAAATATGCTTCTTGCCCACTACGCTCAATCTTGGATTCAGCTCCACCTTCGTGAACTGGTACTCGAGATTGCGTGTCCCCACATGGAATGTTCCTGCCGTAACCACTTCATCAAAGAAACGGACTTCAACCCTATAGGAACCCTGATTCCATGGAAGGGAGTCATCCTTGCCTATCTCAAAGAAACCGCAGATATACCTTTTATCTTCCATCATATAAGATTCCACAGCCTGGGTTTCATGCCATACCCTATATCCCTTTTCATTATAGACATCTACAGTCAGCGGATACCCGACACTGAATGAGAAGTTTACCTTATCAATCTTGATTTCATATGAGACCCCAAGCATGACCATACCCAGATTCTCTATATCGAACGTGGCATATACAGGACCTGGATTCTCATAATCAAAGTCCATGTCCTTATCTACCCTATAGAGAAGGAAATTATTATAAGTAACCGCTGATGCATACGGCTCAGGCACATATACAAGAGTAAATGTCTCTTCAAGTACACAGACTGACTCGCTGTAGACCAATATCCTGTACTTATCGGGACAGTTACATCCCTTCATGTCAAACCATCTTTCTATGACACTGCTTTCCGGTTCACATACGGAAAGCGAGACATCTTCTTTCACTACAGGCGTTTCCAGACCTGTCAGACCGTCCATATCTCTGTACACTCGGATATTGAGAGAGATATCATATTCTTCCCAATGGTTCTTATAGAACCTGTTGAGAATACCGAGCCTGAGTCTTGGATAGCCCCCTTCTGACCACACCATGCTACGTGCATCAGACACATACTGGTCATTGATACCCGGACGGGTAAATACATATTCTGATTTTACGATCTTGATCGGCTCATGATTTGCTGATTTCTTTGTCATATGAATTTAAGTTGCTTGGGTTTCCACAAATATAGTAAAAAACCATTCATCGCTTGGATTTAATTCAGAATATTCGCAAATTTGCAAAGATATCCGAATCATAAACCCCAAACAGATAGATACGATTATGGACCAGTACACGCAGAATTATGTTGACGGTTTCATGGCTGACCTGATTGCCAGAAACCCGGGAGAAAAGGAATTCCATCAGGCTGTCAAGGAAGTGCTTGAGAGCGTTGCACCGTATATTACAGAACACCCGTACCTTATGGACCTCAAGATCTTCGAAAGAATCGTGGAACCTGAAAGAATCGTAATCTTCCGCGTGCCATGGCTCGACGACGAGGGAGAGATCCAGGTAAACAGAGGATTCCGCGTACAGTGCAGCAGCGCTATCGGACCATACAAGGGCGGCATCCGTTTCCATCCTAGCGTAAACCTCAGCATCATGAAGTTCCTTGCTTTCGAGCAGACATTCAAGAACAGCCTTACCACCCTTCCTATGGGCTCTGCGAAGGGCGGCTCGGACTTCAATCCTAAAGGAAAGTCTGACAACGAAGTGATGCGCTTCTGCCAGAGCTTCATGACAGAACTCCACAAGCACATCGGCGCAGATACAGATGTACCGGCCGGAGACATCGGAGTAGGCGGACGTGAGATCGGCTACATGTTCGGACAGTACAAGAGACCCCGCGCCGAGTTTACAGGCGCCCTTACAGGAAAGGGTCAGACATGGGGAGGAAGCCCTATGAGACCAGAAGCCACAGGATACGGTACCTGCTACTTCGCATCAGCGATGCTTGCAACCAGAGGAGACAGCTATGAGGGAAAGACAGTCGCAATCTCCGGATCAGGAAACGTGGCACAGTTCGCTGCCCAGAAGGCCATCCAGCTCGGAGCAAAGGTCGTAACGATGTCAGACTCCAACGGCTCTATCTACGATCCGGACGGAATCGATGCAGAGAAGCTCGCATACATCATGGAGCTCAAGAACATCTATCGAGGACGTATCAGAGAGTATGTAGAGAAATACCCTACAGCACAGTACTTCCCTGGTGAACGCCCTTGGAAGGTCAAGTGTGACATAGCAATGCCTTGTGCAACACAGAACGAACTCAACGGAGAAGAGGCAAAGACTCTTGTCGAAAACGGCTGCATGTGTGTCGCTGAAGGAGCCAACATGCCATGTACACCGGAGGCTATCGAGGTATTCCAGAACGCAAAGCTCCTCTATTCTCCTGGAAAGGCATCGAATGCTGGCGGTGTAGCTACTTCTGGTCTTGAGATGACCCAGAACTCGATGAGACTCAAATGGACACGTGAAGAAGTGGATTCACACCTGAGGCAGATCATGACAGACATCCACGAGGCATGTGTCAAGTATGGTACGGAAGAGGACGGATATGTCAATTATGTAAAGGGTGCTAACATCGCAGGCTTCATAAAAGTAGCCGAGGCGATGATGGCACAGGGACTCGTATAACATCATCCCCGGCATGACCGGGGATCTAAATAAAGAAAAATGCATATAGGCATCGCCGGAAATATCGGCTGTGGAAAGACCACACTGACCAGAATGCTCTCGCAGCATTACGGATGGACTCCGAAATACGAGTCCGTCACATACAATCCGTATCTGGAAGACTACTACAAGGATATAGAGAGGTGGTCATATAATCTCGAGACATATTTCCTGGCCCAGCGCTTTCAGGACCTGCTTGAAATATCAAAGTCAGACGATGTCATTATACAGGACAGGACCATCCTGGAAGGTGTACATATATTCGTCGCCAACAACAAGGCGATGGGCAATCTTTCAGACCGTGACTTCGACACATACATGCAGCTTTTCAATCTCATGATGTCGATGGTACATGAGCCTGACCTCCTGATTTATCTTAAGTCATCAGTACCACACCTGGTTTCACGGATCCAGAAACGCGGCAGGGACTACGAAAAGAGCATAAGCATCGAATATCTCAACAACCTCAATGAGAGATATGACGCATGGATTGCAGAATATCCCGGAAAAGTGCTTGTAATTGAAGCGGATGACCTGGATTTTGAAAACCGGCCGGAAGATTTCTCACAGATAACCGACAAGATAGACGCACAGCTGTACGGACTCTTCTAGAGCATTTCGGACAGTCGTCCGTAATATGTCTTTGAAACCGGTATATGTCTGGCATCAACAGCATCCAGTTCAGCATACATTATCCCGTCCCTGTCCTTTCTCAAGACCTTGACATGGACGGGATTTATGTAATATGACCTGTGGCACCTGATAAGGCCGTTATCCTGACAAAGCTCATCTATTGCCTTCATTGAATTCCTCAGGCAGTATTCCTTTATCCGGCCGTTTTCCTGATAATAAATATTCACATAATTCTCTTCAGCAGCAATATAGAGGACAGCCGGAGCCATAAGGACTATCTTGAGATTATGCAGATTATCATAGAATCGCATTCGCTGCGTGCCCTCATGTTCTGTGTTCTGCCTGTCATGGAAATCATATATCCTCATTGAAAGTGCCATGATCACATATGCAAAGACCTGTGAGAGAAAGAGATACTGGAATGACGAAGCGACAAATTCATAGTATGGCATGCTCTTGCTCATCACAAGCCATACATACAGGGCGACAAAGAATGAAGTGAATATGATTTCACCGGTGCACCATAAGACATATAAAGTATAATTGATCCGCATCGGTATGAAATAATAGGCGATGCGTGCAATTACAGAACAGAGCATGATTATACATGATACTATCGTAAGGTGCACTCCGAACCAGTCCACACCCAGATAGTCCTCGATTCCCATTGGGCGATATATAAGCATGAAGGAAAAGAAGAATACCGGAAGCACGATCATGTGCAGGAGCTGAGGCACGAATTTCCTGAATATTGAAGCAACCTGGGCCATAACTTTAGTCACATTTTAGGTGTGACAAAATTACAAAATATATTTTTTAGTCACAAATAATTGAATTTAGTCACAAAAATACCCCGAATATCACATTTTCGCCCAACACATCACAAATCCTTCCGACATTTGCATATTAGAGATATCTTTGCAGGACAAAGGTAAAAACAGCAAGAAACGAACAGACATAACAAGTTTGTTAGCAACGGAATTTACTGCTTGAACCTAAATCAAAGTTATAGTACACATGAACAGCCGCTGCCTGTGAAGGTAGCGGCTTTCTCTTTAGGTTGGACTTCAGTTAAAATCCGGGGAGATCAAGCCAAAGGGTTGGTAGAAGAAGAAGGAATCCGAGTACAACCAGAAGAAGGATGAATCTCCATACCCACCTGAACCATTTCTCATATGGAATCCTTGCCACAGAAAGCACGGCCATAAGGACTCCGGAACAAGGAGTGATCATATTGGTAAAGCCGTCTCCAAACTGGAAGGCAAGTACCGTTGCCTGTCTTGACACACCTATCATATCAGAGAACGGAGCCATGATAGGCATGGTTACAGCGGCCTTTGCAGATGCTGACGGGATGAAGAGGTTTATGAAGGTCTGGATTCCGTACATGGACCCCAACGCCCCTGCCCTGCCTGCACCGTCAAGGGCAGAAGCCATTGATGCGAGCATTGTATCGATCACCTGTCCGTTCTTGAGGATGACGATGATACCTGCTGCTAATCCTATTACCAGAGCTGCAGAGAATATATCCTTCGCTCCTGCAATGAATTCCTTTGATATATTGTCAGCCGAATATCCTGCAGAGAAGCCTGCTGCAACTCCAAGAGCCATGAACAGGGCACATATCTCCGGCAGATACCATCCGTATCCCATAACACCGATCACCATATACACAATGGTAAACATCAGGAGATTAAGTATATACATTCTGACTGAACTGCGCAGAGAAAGTACAGAGAACAGGACGAAGATAAAATCTGCAACCCATAACAGCCACGGAGTGTCATAGACGGACTGGCCGAGCTTGATGCTGCATTCCGATGCATAAAAAGCAGAAAACAGGACAGTGACCACAGTCAGAACCGCAAATGATATCCAGGCGTTCCTCCTTGGGAGAGATTCTGCTGACTGTTCAACCTCTGCTTTTTCCTGAATAACGGATTCAGATGCATTCTTCCTTCTTACCCTCGACGCATACCAGAGTACGAACGCTATTGTTATCGCCATCAGGACTACCCAGCAGAACACCCTGTATTCTATACCGGAAAACAAGGGAAGACCGGACATATCCTGCGCTATGCCTATGGTGAAAGGATTCAGCATCGCTCCTGCAAAACCGACATGGGCGGCAACATAGACCATGCACACTCCCACGATCTCATCATAACCAAGAGACTTTGCCAGAGGTATCACGACTGCGACAAAAGCGATAGTCTCCTCGCTCATGCCGAAGACTGCACCGAAAAGTCCGAAAAGCAGCATTACCAGCACTATTACAATGTTCCCTACACCCATCTTGCGCACTAGAGAATACTTTTCAAGTGCATTGACCTTCGATATGAATGCAATAATACCTTCATCTACGGCTTTCGTGCTGTTTACCACCCAGAAGGCTCCTCCGATGATCAGAACGAAAGCAATTATGCCTGCCTGCTGGCTGAATCCTTCATAAAGTGCGGAAAACACCTGCCATGTCTGGGGATTGCCACCAGGTACAAACCAGGTCGACAAAGCACAGATGGCAATGACAGTGAATATTATGACATATGTATCAGGAACCTTGAACTTTTTCATATGCAGTCTTGAATCAGACTGCGAATATACAAAAAATCGCCGGAGCCTGTGCAATCAGGTTTCCGGCGAACGCAAATAAAGGTGAAATATGATGAGCCTCGGCAGACGGTCGGCCATGCCATCGCAGAGGACGAGGTGTCACTTGACTTTTACGACCTCAACAGGCTGTACCTGGGTCTGATCCAGAGGATGAGACTGATACTTGACCTTATGGAAGTCGATGTCCATCAGGTCGATACAGCGGATATTGCTGTTCCATGCAGTCCTGTAGTAGAATTTCATTGACTTCAGGTCAGTCGCTGCCGTGAACTGTGTAGCACTAGGCATATCCTTAGGAATTTCTGACTTTATGTGCTGTGAGCCGATAGGTATATCAAAATTATTCAGGATATGGAAAGCCTGGACCACGGTATCAAATCCAGTCGCCCATACCGGAGCTGTTGTCTGGAAGAATGTGGCACGGACGAATCTTGAAGGAGAAGTGAAGTCTCCTGGAAGTCCGAGCATTCCGCTTCCATGACCCAGAGGCTTTAATGTGACACCTTGCTTCAAGGTATTATCCGGAGCGGAACCCGGCTCCAGATTCACATAATTATTCAGATTAGTCATGTGCCATTGAAAACCAGGAGCATTAGTGATCACGCCTAACTTGTTTTCATAAAAACGTGGAACACCAGCAACAACTTCAAGTACAACCATTCTTCCGTTAGGTTCCGTAATCCTCCAATGTACGGCACCGATCTTACTGTCCAATGTAACCAGGTCGATCTTTGAAAGCTCATCCTTTACCTGGTCAATTGTAGAAAACTGCGACAGGACCCAGGAAACGAACTGCATGTCACACAGTGTCTTGTCGTTGTCGGCAGCCTTGTACGGAGCATACTCTCCATATTGCGGGAAGAAGAACAGTCCGGCCGACAGACCTGCCTCATTTACGCCCTCCACTACAAAAGGCTCATATTCGGTATATATACCGACATATCCATACACACCTTTATATTTGAGGCCATTGGCACCTGTAGGAGTATAGGACTGATGCATGTGTCCCCTCGGAGAGACTACATATCCGCATTGCATAGGAGTGGCAGCCCACTCAACTGTCCTCGCCACTACCCTGCTGCCGTCCTGGGCTGCCAGGCTTATACCCGTACAGGCGCTTGCCTTATCTGCAGACAGCGCCGCTACGAACGCTATTGCAATCATTACTATAAAACGTTTCATCTTACTATAATTAATCATCCGCCAGCTATATAGCAAGGTCCAAGCCAATACAGAAAATAATAATTATCTTTGCAGAAAAGAGACAGAGAATGGAACAGTTGGCAAAATTCGTATCAGAACACATCAATGACGACACCTCCAGTCTGCTGCTTGCAAGAAGCAAGTGGCCGGATATAGATATGGATCTTGCAGTCAACTGTATCGAAAGCAGAAGGAAGCTGAAAGGGAAGGTACAGGAATGGTACGGGAACCCGGACCTGATATTTCCGGCCAGACTCTCTGCCGAGCAATGCAGCAGTTCGGCTACCGGACATTACAAGACAGAACTTATCTGTCATATAGCACATGAGTCATCTGTCGACGGGTGGAGGATTGCCGACCTTACCGGAGGACTGGGAGTTGATTCATGGTATTTCTCACAAAAGGCCGCCAAGGTTCTGTACAATGAGATGCAGCCCTGTCTGTGCAAGGCCGCAGAGTATAATTTCTCCGTCCTGGGAGCAGATAACATCCATATCAGCAACAATGCTGTAGGTAATGGCGAGGACGAAGTGTCCCCTGCCGATATCTTGAAGGAATTTCATCCGGATATAGTATTTATGGATCCTGCCAGACGGGGAGAAGGTGGCAGGAAGGTCTTTCTTATAGAAGAATGTACTCCGGATGTGCTCACTCTCAAGGATGAGATATTCAGCATGGCACGTCACATTCTGATAAAGCTGTCGCCTATGGCAGATATTTCAATGGCTTGCAGCCGATTAGGTACGGAATGTCGCGAAGTGCATGTAGTGGCGACCGGAGGCGAATGCAAGGAATTGCTTATCTGGATGGACAGGGAATGGAAGGGGACATATTCAATCCATGCTGTCGAACTGCCAAGAGACTATCCGCAATCCGGGCCTTCTGTGTTTTCCTTTACCCCATCTGAGGAAAGGATTGCCGGTCAGGCCGGCAATGACAGCCCGTCATACCCGACCCAATGTCAGTCATACCCGGCCCCGACCGGGTATCTCTTCGAACCCGGCAAGGCACTGATGAAATCCGGAGCATTCAATCTGATCAGCATGAGACTGAATATCGTGAAACTCGGCAGGTCAACCCACTACTACACATTCACTGCCCCTTCTATCATAAATGAACTCATGGGTATCGGAAAGGTCTATGAGATCATCAGATGCGAGCCTCTGGACAAAAGGACCCTGAAGGCTGCCGGAAAAGATTTTCCTAAAGCGGAGGTCACTGCAAGAAACATCCCGATGGACACTGATACTCTGAGAAAGAAACTGGGTGTCACCTCCGGAGATGACACCCATATATTCGGTCTTAAATCAGACAATTACGGAAATCTGCTTCTATGCACCAAGCGTGTGCTCTAACAGTATCTTCAGTCCCATAGCGACAAGGATGAATCCTCCGGCAAACTCCGCCTTGGATTTCCATCTCGCACCGAAATAATTACCGATCAGCACACCGGCTCCTGAAAACAGAGCAGTCGTCATCCCTATAAGAAGCACGGCTTCCCATATGCTGACCTTAAGGAATGCAAACGACACACCTACGGCAAGAGCATCTATACTTGTAGCCACAGCCATGGCAAACATTGTCCTGAATGAGAAATCCGGATCGACATCATGACCGTCATCCTTATGTGTGGACTCCTTGATCATGTTCCCTCCGATTATCCCCAGCAGGATGAACGCAATCCAATGGTCTATATCAGTCACGAAATCGGCAAAGCTGACTCCCAGAAAGTAACCTAGCAGAGGCATAAGTGCCTGAAAACCACCGAACCAAAGCCCGGTCCGGAGCACATGTCCGGGCTTCAGTTTCTGTACCGAAAGACCTTTGCATACAGACACGGCAAAGGCATCCATGGAAACACCGATGGCAATTATCATCAACTCCGCTATTCCCATGACAATTTAAGGTTACCGACCGCCATTCCCCAGCACCAGTCCTGTACAATGATGACATCCTTGCCGTCCAGACCCTTCACATGCTGCATCTTATGCAGAAGAGTATGTGAATGTCCTCCGACAATCACATCGACATTACGGACCTTGGAAGCAACGTCCTTATCCTCGGTATATCCGAGATGACTGAGACAGAAGACAAGATCGCATCCCTTCTGGTCCTTCAGATACTCCGCATATCTGTTAACGACTTCAGCCGGCTCCTGATACTTCATGTCGCCCAGAAGCCTCCTGTCCACCACGGAACTGATATCAGTCAGAAGACCGATGATTCCTATCTTCAGTCCGGCTTTGCGTACAATCACATACGGCTTGACCAGACCCTCCAGTGGTGTTCCGTCAAACTCATAGTTTGCACATACTGCATCTGCATCGAGATTCCTGAGCCTGCGGGCTAATTCCGCAGGTCCGTTGTCGAATTCATGATTTCCTAAAGCCACGACATCGTATCCGGCAGCATTCAGGACATCTATCTCGATATCGCCTCCCATTTCGGTAAAATACGATGTTCCCTGGCTGAAATCACCCCCATGAAGCAGGAGGACATTCCTTTTTCCGTCAGCCTTGCGTACACTGTCAATATATGCAGCCTGCTCGACAACTCCGCCAAGCCCCTTGTAGTCTCCGGAGCGCTGAGGATCCACATGGCTATGGGTGTCATTCAGATGAAGAACCGTAAGTTTCTGTGCATCAACCGACAATGATGCAAGAACAGCAAAAATGATAACTATAGTCTTCTTCATCACTTCCTGTTTTTATAATCCTTGACAACAACCCTTCCGTCCGTCTTGTATTCGATCGGACGTCCGGCTTCAGTTTCTGCATATACATGCTCCAGCACGGCATCGATGATCTGCACATCTTCATAAACAGTCACAGAAAGAGCATTCTGCTCAAGAGTCAGTCCGTCACCTCCACCTAAAAGAAAGGAAATCGTAGCCATTCCATATACCTTTTCGTCATCAAGAGGCTCTCCGTCAATCTCCACGGAAACCAGCTTACCGCCATCTGCAACAACCTTCACCCCTCCAAGGACCTGGAAACGTCCTGCAGCCATCTCCTCAAGTATCGTACGTATCTGCTTTCCGGTATGCTCGACATAGGCAAGATGATTCTTGAAAGGGAACATCGAAAGCATGTCGTCCAGTATGATATCACCTTCCGGCATATCCACACGGATTCCACCGAAATTAGTTATACCTATATGCACCTTTTTACCGGACAGTTCCTCAGTCTTGCGCATGAGAATGTCTACAAACCAGTTGGAAAGCGCACTTTCCGGATATGTCGCAGACATGGCGGCCGTAGAATATCCTATGACTTCCTTGACTGCGGCCATCTTCGGTTGGGCATCAAGAACTGTACGTGCAGTCTTCGCAACAATGGAATTGCGCCTGTACACCTTTCCGTTCGGAGCGACATATCGGCCCCTCTTGAATACGCCTAATGCTTCAGGCACATTATCTCTGGAAGGAGACACACATCCGGTCATGTGGCCATCCACACTGACACTCTCCCATGTGTATTCCTGTCCCTTCAATACACCGGCATCTGCAAGCATGATGGCAATCAGAACAACAAACAATCTCTTCATGGAACAAACTACTATTTCTGTCTAAGCCACTTCCAAAGGTCCTTGAAAGTGGTCTTCTTTCCGAACATAAGGATACCTATCCTATAAATCTTGGCTGAAACCCATCCGCATGCGATGAAAGTACCTGCAAGCAGGATGATCGACAGTGCAAGTTCCCATGACGGAACACCATAAGGGATACGGGCAAGCATCACGATAGGAGATGTGAACGGTATCATCGAACACCACCATACCAAGGCACTGTCTGGAGCGTTGAAAGAATACAGGGCAACAAAGAAAGCAAGCATGAGAGGTATGGTCAGCGGCATCTGCAGCTGCTGCGTGTCGGCCTCATTCTCTACAGCCGAACCGATAGCTGCATAGAACGATGCATAAAGAAGATAACCGAGAATGAAATATATGACGAATGCAAACAGCATCTGTCCCCAGTTGAAGTCCATAAGAGTGCTGAGAACTGTTCCAAGGCCATCTTCCTGAGTCATTGAGGCTGTCATCTCCGCAACATCAACCCCACCCATCTGGGCAGTCATCTCCATCATCTGCTCGGCCTGCGCCGGATCGCCCATGAGCGAATCAAAACCGACGAATGCAGAGAAGCCTCCCACCAGAACCAGTGTCAGGGCAATCCAGAGGAAGAACTGGGTAAGAGCGACACAGGCGACACCTATGATCTTGCCGAACAAAAGTTCAGTAGCCTTGACCGAAGAGACAAGAACCTCGACCACTCTATTGGATTTCTCCTCAATGACACTCTGCATGACCATACCGCAGAACATCATGACAAACATATAGATGACCATGGAAAGAACCATGGAAAGTATCATCGGCACCTCGAAGGAAGACTCCTTCTCCTGTCCGGATTCATCAAAGACGAAGGTTGACATAGGAGTATCCACGCGGATTTCATCCATTATCGTCTTAAGGTCTTCGATACCATACTGCGATATCCTGTAATCCTCGACAGCATCGTTGACCTTTGACCTGACGCCCTCCGTCAGGTCGAGGCTCAGAGGCTTCTCCGAATATGTAGACAGATTCAGACTCCTGGTTTCGGGATCGATCGGAGATATCACCACAAGGGCATCCATCTCATGTCCGTTCACAAAGGCCTTCTTGTCATCAATGGTCTCACCGGTAAAGTCATGATATGTAACAGACTCGCTGTCAGTCAGATATGGAAGAACGATACCCGAATTGTCCACTACAGCAATCTGCTTTCCCTTCTCTGAAGTCATGAACATTATGACACTCGGAAGAATACACAATGCGGCAAAGAGAATAGGTACCAGGAATGTCGTAAGAAGGAAGGACTTCTTCTTTACGCGTATCAGATATTCGCGTGAAATGATGGTCTTTATGTTTCTGATCTTCATGATTTATTCCTCCTCTGTTACAAGTTTGATGAATATGTCGTTCAT